>JAQSDW010000235.1:26515-68337 GCA_029946105.1 Reyranella sp.
CGTGATCATGAGCGCCACTGGAGTGGCGCGCTCCCCTGAACGCCCGACCGCGAACGACGACCAGACTTCAAATCATCCCGCTCTAGACCAGACGATAGCCGACACCGGGCTCGGTGAGCACATGGCGCGGCTGGGCGGGGTCAGCTTCGATCTTCTGGCGAAGCTGGCGCACATAGACCCGCAGATATTGCGGATCGACCAGTTCGTCGCGCCAGACCTCGCGCAGCAGATGCTTGTGCGTCAGCACCTTGCCGGCGTGGATCACGAGCTGCTCCAGGATGTCGTATTCCTTGGGCGAGAGCTTCACGTCTTCGGCGCCGCGCCGCACCAACCGGCGCACCAGGTCTACGCTGAGATCGTCACTGGTGAAGCCGCGCTCGGCGCCCTGTTGCTGGAGGCGGTGGCGCAGCGCCGCGCGCAGCCGCGCCATCAGCTCGTCGGCGCCGAACGGCTTGGTGACATAGTCGTCGGCGCCCGAATCGAGCGCCGTCACCTTGGCCGCCTCGTCGCCGCGGCTCGACAGCACGACGATGGGCACCGGCCCATTGGCACGGATCTGGCCGATCAGCGACAGGCCATCGACATCGGGCAGGCCGAGATCCAGCAGCACGAGATCGGGGTGATGATGGCGCAGCGCCGACAAGGCCTCGGCGCCGGTCGCGGCCTCCAGGGTGCGATAGTCATGGGCGGCCAGCGTCGTGCGCAGCAGCCGGCGGATCGGCGGCTCGTCCTCGACGATCAGGATCAACGCGGCATCGCCTTTCATGTCAGGAGACAGGATAGCTCACCACGAATTCCGCGCCACTGCGGTCGCTTCGATTGCGCGCCGCAATCGTGCCGCCCTGGACCTCAGCGAAGCCCTTGGCGATGGCGAGGCCGAGGCCGGTGCCGGCGAGGCGGCGATCGCCCTCGTGGGAGCGGTAGAACTTGTCGAAGATCCGGCCGAGGTCGGCCGCAGCAATGCCGGGCCCTTCGTCGCGCACGACGATTTCGACACGGCCCCCCGCGCCGCCTTCACCAACCTGACGCGCCTCGATCTCGATCCGTGCGCCCGCCGGCGAATACTTGGCGGCATTGTCCAGCAGGTTGAACAGCGCCTGCTCCGCCAGGACGAAATCGAGCGACAGACTAGGCAGACCGGGGGGGACCGACGAGCCCACTTGGCGGCCTTCGAGGAGCGGCATTGCGCGCCGCAATGTCGTCGACACGAGGTCGCCGACCTCCACAGCCTCGCGCTTGGGCGTGATCGCGCCGGCATCGAGCCGGGTCATGGCCAGCAGGTTGCCGACGAAGCGGTCGAGCCGCTCGGCCTCGCTCAAGGCCGTGCCCAGCAACTCCGCCCGCGTCGCCTCGTCGTAGCGGTCGCGGTAGCTCCTGAGGCTCGAAAGTGCGCCGATGATCGAGGCGAGTGGCGTCCTGAGATCGTGCGACACCGATGTCAGCATAGCCGAACGCAGGCGCTCGCGCTCCACCCCGAGCTGGGCCTGGTCGATGTCGGCCACCAGGGTGACGCGCTCGATGGCGACTGCTGCCTGGTTGCCCACGGCATCGAGCAGGCGCCGCTCGGCCGCACTGAGGCCGCCGCCGTCCTTCAGCGACAGCACGCCGATCACGCCGATTCCGGACCGGCTGGTGCGGATGGGCACGAACAGCCACCGGCCGCCCGGCAGCGTATCGGTGCCCTTGCCGGTCGGCTGGTCGGCGTTCCATGACCAGCGCGCCGCCGCGAGATCGGCCTCGGTCAACTCGGTCCCCGGCGGAAAGGTGGCCGAGGTTTCGAGCTTGCCGTTTCCCGTCGAAGTCTTTTCCGGCATCAGAACCACGACCTCGGCATTCAGCAGCCGGGCGAGATGCGTGGCCACGGTCCACAACAGATCGTAGAGGTCGACAACGCCCGCAATCTTGCGGCTGAAGGCGTAGAGATCGGCCGTCGTGCGGGCCTCGCGGCGCGCCGCCTCGGTCTGCGCGCGCGTGCGGACGGCGAGCGCGCTGGCCCCCACGGCGACAAACATGAAAAGGACGAGAGCCACGACATTGGCAGGATCGGCGATCGTGAATTCGTAGAGCGGCGGCAGGAAGAAGAAATTGTAGCAGAGCACGCTCAGCCCCGAGACCCAGAGCGACGGCACGAGGCCGTGCCGCACCGCGGCGATCAGGACCGGAACCACGAAGACCAGCGAGATGTTGGGCAGATTGATGAGATAGTCGATCAACTTGCCGGCGGCGGTGGCCAGCGCCGTGATGATGGCGCCCTCGAGGTAAGGGCCGATCTGGCGCGGTGCGCCCAGCAGCCAGTCGATCGGCTGCACCGGCGCCGGCCCGTCGGCCGACGGCGCCACCTCGACGGCAAGCCCCGAGCCGCTGCGCACCAGCTCGTCGACCACCGAGCCGTGGGTCAGCTCGAACCAGCGCGAGCGCCGCGACTTGCCGACCACGACGCGCGTGGCGTTGCGGGCGCGGGCAAAGGCCACGACCTCCTCGACCACCGAACGGCCGGGCACCGTCACTACCTCGGCGCCGAGCTGCGTGGCCAGACGCATGGTCTCGGCCAGGCAGGCATGCTCGGCGTCGCTGAGACCGGCGTGGCGGTCGGTCTCGACATAGAGCGCGATCAGCTCGGCATCGAGGCTGTCGGCGGTGCGTTTGGCGGCGCGCACGGCATTGGCCGCGCCCGGGCTGGGGTCGAGGCACACGATCACCCGTTCGCCGGCCGCCCACGGGCCGGTGATGGCGTGCTCGCGCATGTAGTTGAGCATCTGGTCGTCGACGCGTTCGGCGGTGCGCCGAAGCGCCAGCTCGCGCAGCGCCGTCAGGTTGCCCGGCGAGAAATAGCGCCGTACCGCGCGCTGGGCCTGCTCGCGGACGTAGACCTTGCCCTCGCCCAGCCGCGCGATCAGGTCGGCGGGCGTCAGGTCGATCAACTCGACCTCGTCGGCGGTGTCGACGATCCTGTCGGGGACGGTCTCGCGCACGCGGATGCGGGTGATGCGCGCCACCACGTCGTTCAGGCTCTCGATGTGCTGCACGTTCAGCGTCGAATAGACATCGATACCAGCCGCCAGCAGCTCCTCGACATCGAGATAGCGCTTGGGATGGCGGCTGCCCTCGGCATTGGTGTGCGCAAGCTCGTCGACCAGCACCAGCGCCGGCCGGCGCGCCAGGATGGCGTCGATGTCCATTTCCTCGAGCACGCGGCCTTTGTAATCGCGGCACCTGCGCGGCAGGATTTCGAGGCCCGCCAGTTGCGCCTCGGTTTCGGCGCGGCCGTGCGTTTCCACGACTCCCACGACGACATCGACGCCCTCCAGCTTGCGGCGCCGGGCGGTCGACAGCATTTCCCAGGTCTTGCCGACGCCAGGCGCGGCGCCCAGGAAGATCTTGTGCTTGCCGCGCGCCTCCTTTTCCGCCGCCTTCAGCAGGGCGTCGGGCGAAGGGCGGGCTTCTTCACCGACGCCGGCCATGGGGCACGATCATTGTCACCGCTTGGGCAGCGCGTCGAGGGCGAGATTGAGCTTCAACACGTTGACCTTGGGCTCGCCCAGTATGCCCAGTTCGCGGCCTGCCGTGTGCTGCGCCACCAGCTTCTGGACCTCGGCCTCCGGCAAGTTGCGCGCCTTGGCAATCCGCGCCACCTGCCACGCCGCGGCGGCCGGCGAGATGTGCGGGTCGAGGCCGCTGCCCGAGGTCGTGACCATATCGGCCGGCACGGGCTTGTCCGCGGCCCCGCCCAGCTTCTCCACGTCCTCCTTGACGCGATCGACCAGCGTCTTGGACGTCGGCCCCAGGTTGGAGCCGGCCGAGCTGGCGGCATTGTAGGGCGCCGGCACGGTCTTGGTGGCGTCGGCGGGGTCGGTATCGGTCGTGGCCGACGGCCGGCCCTGGAAGTAGCGGTCGTCCGCGAAATTCTGGCCGATCAGCGCCGAGCCCACGACCTTGCCGTCGCGGGTGAGCAGGGAGCCCGCCGCCTGGTCGCGGAAGACGGCGCCCGCGACGCCGGTCATGGCGAGCGGATAGGCGAGACCGGTGAGGACGGTCATCAGCAGCAGGATGACGATGGAAGCACGAATGTTGCGAAGCATGGCATTATCCTCAGGCAAGGCCCGTAGCGGCGACGATGACGTCGATCAGCTTGATGCCGACGAAAGGCACGATCAGGCCGCCGACGCCGTAGACCAGCAGGTTGCGACGCAGCAGTGCTGCCGCCGTGCTCGGCCGGTACTTCACGCCGCGCAGCGCCAGCGGGATCAGCGCCACGATGATCAGGGCATTGAAGATGATGGCCGACAGGATGGCGCTCTGCGGCGTGGCGAGGTGCATGACGTTCAGCACGCCGATCTGCGGATAGAAGGCGATGAACATGGCCGGGATGATGGCGAAGTACTTCGCCACGTCGTTGGCGACCGAGAAGGTCGTGAGCGCGCCGCGGGTCATGAGGAGCTGCTTTCCGATGCCCACGATTTCGATCAGCTTGGTCGGGTCGCTGTCGAGATCGACCATGTTGCCGGCCTCTCGCGCAGCGTTGGTGCCGGTCTGCATGGCGACGCCGACATCGGCCTGGGCAAGCGCCGGCGCGTCGTTGGTGCCGTCGCCGCACATCGCCACCAGCTTGCCGCCGGCCTGTTCCTTGCGAATCAGCTGCAACTTGGCCTCGGGCGTGGCCTGGGCCAGGAAATCGTCGACCCCGGCTTCGGCTGCGATGGCGGCGGCGGTCTGGGCATTGTCGCCAGTGATCATCACGGTGCGGATGCCCATGCTGCGGAGTTCCGCGAAGCGCTCGCGAATGCCGCCCTTCACCACATCCTTCAGGTAGACGACACCCAGCACCTGACCATTGCGCGACACCGCGAGCGGCGTGCCGCCTTCCTTGGAGATATAGCTGGCGATGCGATCGATTTCCGCCATCGGCGGGGTGGCCCCCATCGAGCGCGCATGGGCCACCACCGCATCGACCGCGCCCTTGCGGATCACCGAACCCTCGTGGTCGACGCCGCTCATCCGGGTCTGGGCCGTGAAGGGCACGAATTGGCCCTTGAGCTCGGCGACATCGACGCCGCGCAGCCCATACTTCTCCTTGGCGAGGACCACGATCGAGCGGCCCTCGGGCGTCTCGTCCGACAAGCTGGCGAGCTGGGCCACGCGGGCCACTTCGTTCTCGTCGATGCCCTGGACCGGGATGAACTGCGTGGCATGCCGGTTGCCGAGCGTGATGGTGCCGGTCTTGTCGAGCAGCAGCGTGTCGACATCGCCCGCCGCCTCGACGGCGCGGCCGGAAGTCGCCAGCACGTTGAAGCGCACCAGGCGGTTCATGCCGGCAATGCCGATGGCCGACAGCAGGGCGCCGATGGTGGTGGGGATCAGCGTCACGAACAGCGCGATCAGCACGATCACCGAAACAGAGCCGCCGGCATAGGCGGCGAAGCTCGGGATGGTGACCACCGCCAGCACGAAGATGAGGGTGAGCCCGGCCAGCAGCACGTTCAGCGCCAGCTCGTTCGGCGTCTTCTGGCGCGCGGCACCCTCGACCAGGGCGATCATGCGGTCGAGGAAGCTCGAACCTTCTTCCGCCGTGATCCGCACCTTGATGTGGTCCGACAGCACCTTGGTGCCGCCGGTCACGGCCGAGCGGTCGCCGCCCGCCTCGCGGATGACCGGCGCCGATTCGCCGGTGATCGCCGATTCGTCGATGGTGGCCACGCCCTCGATGATCTCGCCGTCGCCCGGCACGATGTCGCCGGCCTCGACCAGCACCACCATGCCGACCTTCAGGGCATGGGCGCGCACCGGCTCGAAAATGTCGCTGACGCCCACCAGGACCTTGGCGATGGTTTCGCTCCGCATGCGGCGCAGGGTTTCCGCCTGGGCCTTGCCGCGGCCTTCGGCCACCGCTTCGGCGAAGGTGGCGAACAGGAGCGTCAGCCACAGCCAGGCCACGATCTGGATCTCGAATCCGATGCCCGGCGCGCGCACGACGATGTCGCGCACCATCAGTACCGTGGCGACCAGCGCCACCAGCTCGACGGTGAACATCACCGGGTTCTTCATCAGGTCCCGCGGATGCAGCTTGGCGAAGCTCGCCACCACGGCGGGCTTCAGGATGGCCGCGTCGAACAGGGACTGCGACTTGTCACGTTTGCTCATGGGATGCCTCTTAGAACAGCGCGCCGGCCAGCATCGCGAAATGTTCCGCGATGGGCCCGAGGGCGAGAGCCGGCAGAAAGGTGAGACCGCCGACGATCAGGATGGCGCCGACCAGCAGGCCGACGAACAGCGGGCCGTCGGTCGGGAAGGTGCCGAGCGAGACGGCCGATTTGCGCTTGGCCGCCAGGGATCCTGCCACCGCCAGCATCGGCACGATGAGGGCGAAGCGGCCGACCATCATCCCGACCGCGAGCGTGGTGTTGTAGAACAGGGTGTTTCCCGTGAGCCCCGCGAAGGCACTGCCGTTGTTGCCGGCCGCCGAGGCGAAGGCATAGAGGATCTCGCTGAAGCCGTGCGGCCCCACATTGGCTGGCCCGGCGAGCCCCGCCGGCAGCACCGCGGCCAGCGCCGTGAAGCCCAGGATGGCGAGAGGCAGGCAGAGGATGGCCAGCATGGTGAACTTGACGTCGCGCGCCTCGATCTTCTTGCCGACATACTCCGGCGTGCGTCCGACCATGAGGCCGGCCAGGAAGATCGCCAGGACGGCGAACAGCAGCATGCCGTAAAGACCGGCGCCGACGCCGCCGATGATGATCTCGCCCAGCAGGATGTTGATCAGCGGGATCATGCCGCCGAGCGGCATGAAGCTGTCGTGCATGGAATTCACCGCGCCGCAGGAGGCCGCCGTGGTGATGACGGCAAACAGGGCCGACAGCGGCGCGCCGAAGCGCACCTCCTTGCCCTCCATGTTGCCCATGGCGTTATCCATGCCGACCGCGGCCAGCAGCGGGTTGCCGCCGGCTTCCGCCCAATAGGCGACGAAGACGCCGGCGACGAACAGAACACCCATGGCGGCCAGGAGCGCCCAGCCCTGGCGTTCGGCGCCGACGGCACGGCCGAAGACGTTGGTCAGCGCCGCGCCGATCGCGAAGATAGTGAGCATCTGCACGAGGTTCGAGAGCGCCGTCGGATTCTCGTAGGGATGTGCCGAGTTGGCGTTGAAGAAGCCACCGCCGTTGGTGCCCAGCATCTTGATCGCGAGCTGCGAGGCCACCGGCCCCTGGGCAATGGTCTGCTTGCCGCCCTCGAGCGTCGTCGCCTCGACATAGGCGCCGAGATTCTGCGGTACGCCCTGCCAGACATAGAACAGGGTGAGCACGATGCAGAACGGCAGCAGCACATAGAGGGTCACGCGCACGATGTCGGCCCAGAAGTTGCCGATGCCCTTGGCGCCGGTGCGGGCAAAACCGCGGATGAAGGCCATGGCGAGCGCGATGCCGGTGGCGGCGCTCAGGAAATTCTGAACCGTGAGCCCGGTCATCTGCGACAGGTAGCTCATGGTCGACTCGCCGCCGTAGTTCTGCCAGTTCGTGTTGGTGAGGAAGCTGATGGCCGTATTGAAGGAGAGATCGGGCGCCACCGCCGCCATGTCCTGCGGATTGGACGGCAGGATGCTCTGCAGGCGCAGCAGCAGGTAGAGGAGCACGAAGCCCGCGATGTGGAAAATCAGCATGGCGCGGCAATAGACCCACCAGCTCTGGTCCTTCCTGGGATCGACGCCGGCCAGCCGATAGAAGCCGCGTTCGATCGGCGCCAGCACCGGCGACATGAAGGTGCGCTGTCCCTCCATGACGCGGCCGAGATAGCCGCCGAGGGGTCGCGTGAGCACCAGCAGGATCGCAACATAAAGGGCGATCTGCACCCAGCCGTTGAAAGTCATGGCAACCTCGGAACTTCCCTAGAATTTTTCCGGGCGCGCCAGCGCGACCGTGAGATAGACGAGCAGGATCGCGACCAGCGCGCCGCCCAGGACGTAATCGAGAATCATGGGAGCCTCACAGCCTGTTGCACAGGCGTTCGTAGGCGATCAGCAGGCAGAACAGGACGACGCCGGCGCCCAGGAAAACGAGATCGAGCATGGGACCCTCCTTCGCCGACATAGAAGGGCCTTGGCGCATAGGAATTCGAGCCGCCGGAGGACCCGGCGGCATATGAACGGCATAGGATTATTGGGCCGCGGCCCGGCGGAAACCGGGGCCGCGGCGGGTTCGAGTGCTAGATCGCCATGCGCTGGTGCAGGTCGAACATGATCCAGAAGCTGCCGCCCACCATGATGAAGATCAGCACCGTAGTGAAGACGATGGCGAGCAGGTTCTCCTTGGGCGTAGTCGTGAAGTTGAGGTGCAGGAAGAACCTGAGGTGAACCAGGACCTGCAGGATGGCGGCACCGGCGATCAGCAGCAGCGTGCGCTGCGGCGGCAATGCGTGCGTGATCACGACGTAAAAAGGAATGGCCGTAAGCACGACGGCGAGCACGAAGCCGATCAGGTAGGTACGCAGACCGTGCTCGGTATGGTTTTCCATCACAGCAGCCCCGGAAGATAGACGATCGAGAAGATGCCGACCCAGGCGATGTCGAGGAAGTGCCAGAACAGGCCGAGGCGGAACAGGCGCGAGGTCACGGGCACGGAGAGGCCCTTCATCATCACCTGGCCGCACATGATCAGGATCCAGGTGAGGCCGACGCTGACATGCAGGCCGTGGGTGCCGACCAGGGTGAAGAAGGCCGACAGGAAGCCGCTGCGATCAGGGCCGGCGCCGATCTTGATCATGCCGGCGAACTCGCGGAGTTCCAGGAACACGAAGCCTGCACCCAGCACGAAGGTGACGAGCAGCCAGAACAGCACAGCACCGCGGTTGCCGGTCCTGGAGCAGAGCGAGGCGAAGCCGAAGGTGGTGCTGCTGACCAGCAGCAGCGCTGTTTCGAGGGAGGCGTTGCGGAGGTCGAACAGCTGCTTGCCGCCGGGTCCGCCATCGGTGTTGTTGACCATGGTGACGTAGGTCGCGAACAGGAGCGCGAAGATGACGGCATCGCCCATCAGGTAGAGCCAGAAGCCGAGCGCCCGCTGTTCGTGGGTTTCGGCCGCTTCGCTCTCGTGCGCAGTCACGGCGGCGCTCATTTGCGGCTTCCCGTTCTCGTGGCACCCGTTTTCGTGGCAAGCGCGCGGTAGCGCGCATCCTCGGTCTGCTTCACCTCGGCGGCGGTGACGATGAATTCGGAATCGTCATCGGAGGAGCGCGCGATCATGGCGATCCACATGGCGAGCCCACAGGCCGCCACTAGCCACCAGATGTGCCAGATCATGGCGAAGCCCAGGGCGAAGGCGAACGCGCCCATGGCGACGCCCACCATCGAGTTCTTCGGCATGTGGATGTTTTCGTAGGCGGCCGGCCGCCGGTAGGCGACGCCGCGTTCCTTCATCTCGAGGAAGGGCTCGCGGTCGCGCACCTCTGGCAGCACGGCGAAATTGTAGGCCGGCGACGGCGAGGAGGTTGCCCATTCGAGGGTGCGGCCCTCGAACGGATCGCCGGTGATGTCGGCCGTCTTGCGGCGGTCGCGAATGCTGACATAGAGCTGCATCACCATGGCGCCGATGCCCAGCAGCACGACGAAGGCGCCGAACGCGGCCACCATCAGGTAGGGCTGCCACGACGGGTCGTTGTATTGCTCCATGCGGCGCGGCATGCCCTTGAAGCCCAGGATGTAGAGCGGCATGAACGCAAGATAAAAGCCGATCAGCCAGCACCAGAACGAGGCCAGGCCCCACCCGCGGTTGAGCTCGAAGCCGAAGGCCTTGGGGAACCAGTACATGTAGCCGGCGAGATAGCCGAACAGCACACCGGGGATGATCATGTTGTGGAAGTGCGCGACCAGGAAGGTCGTGTTGTGCATCAGGAAGTCGGCCGGCGGGATGGCCAGCAACACGCCCGTCATGCCTCCGATCACGAAGGTGATCATGAAGCCGATGCTCCACATCATCGACGGATGGAAGTCGATGCGGCCACGATACATGGTGAGCAGCCAGTTGAACACCTTCACGCCGGTCGGCACGGCGATGATCATGGTGGTGATGCCGAAGAAGGCGTTGACGTTGGCACTGGAGCCCATTGTGAAGAAATGGTGCAGCCAGACGGTGAACGACAGGACCGCGATCGACGCCGTGGCATAGACCAGCGATTCGTAGCCGAACAGGCGCTTGCGCGAGAAAGTCGACACGACCTCGGAGAAGACGCCGAAGGCCGGCAGAATGAGGATGTAGACCTCCGGATGACCCCAGATCCAGAACAGGTTGGGGTAGTTCATCATGTTGCCGCCGTGGGCATTGGTGAAGAAGTGCATGCCGAAGGTGCGGTCGAGTGCCAGCAGGCCGCAGGCCACGGTGAGCGCCGGGAAAGCGAAAGCCATCAGCACCGAGGCGCAGAGGGCGGTCCAAGTGAACGGCGTCATGCGCATCAGGGTCATGCCGGGCGCCCGGCGCTTCAGGATGGTGACCACGAAGTTGATGCCGGAAAGCGTCGAGCCGACGCCGCTGATCAAGATCGCCCAGATCCAGTAGTCGACGCCGACGCCGGGGTTGGCCTCGACGCCGGAATAGGGCGGATAGCCGGTCCAGCCCGCGGTCGAGAACTTGCCGATCACCAGCGACAGCATGACGAGGCCGGCGCCGGCCGCGGTCAGCCACAGGCTGAGCGAATTCAGGAATGGGAAGGCCACGTCGCGGGTGCCTATCTGCAGCGGCACGATGATGTTGATCAGCCCGGTCATGAAGGGCATCGCCATGAAGAAGATCATGATGGTGCCGTGCGAGCTGAAGATCTGGTCGAAATGCTCGGGCGGCAGATAGCCGCCTGAATTGAGCGCCATGGCCTGCTGGGCCCGCATCATGATGGCGTCGACGAAACCGCGCAGCAGCATGATCAGCGCCAGCACGATGTACATGACGCCGATCCGCTTGTGATCGACGCTGGTCAACCAGTCGGTCCAGAGATAGCGCCAGGCGCCCAGCCAGGTGATGGCAATGGCGACCACGAGTGCGCCGCCTACCGTGACCAGAGCGCCACCCGCCGCAATCGCGCTGTAGAGCGGCAGCGCCTCGAGCGTCAGTCTCCCGAACATCGGTCTATCTCCGCGGCGCCGCGATAGGCGCGGAATGGGCGTGGGTGTACTTGGCGATGATCGAGTCGAACATCTTCGGCTCGATCGCCGAATAGTAGGCAATCGGGTTGCTGCGGCTCTTGGCTGCAAGTGCCGTATAGGCTGCAGCGTCGAGCTTGCCGGGCGCCTGCTTGGTCTTGGCGACCCAGGCGTCGAAATCGGCCGGGGAGAGCGACACGACCTCGAAGTGCTGTTCGGAGAAGCCGCCGCCGCTGTACATGCTGTTGCGGCCGACGAACTTGCCGGGCTGATCGGCCAGGAGCTGCAGGCGCGTCTGCATGCCGGCCATGGCGTAGATCTGACCGGCGAGCTGCGGCACGTAGAAGGAATTCATCACCGTATCGGAGGTGATCCGCAGGCTGATCGGCCGGCCGTTCGGGATGGCGAGCTGGTTGACGGTGGCGATGCCCTGTTCGGGATAGATGAACAGCCACTTCCAGTCCTGCGCCACCACCTGGACCTCGAGCGGCGGCGTGGACGAGGCGATCTCGCGGTAGGGATCGAGCTTGTGGGTACTGCGCCACAGCAACACGCCGACGGCAATGACGATCAGCGCCGGGATCAGCCAGGTAATGGCGTCGAGCTTGGCGGACTCGGCCCATTTCGGCGTATAGACGGCCCGGGTATTGGAAGCGCGATAGCGCCAGGCGAAAAGCAGCGTCAGGACGATGACCGGCACGATCACCAGCATCATGACGTAAAAGGCGTCGCGCAGAAGGTCGCGTTCGGCCAGCGCGATCGGCCCCTTGGGGTCGAGGACAGCGGAATGCCGGAGATCGCAGGCCGTGGCGAACAGTGCGACGCCAACGGCCGGCGCCACCCGAAGCAATTTGTCGACAGCCTGCTTCACGCTCCCCCGCCCCTGCTCTTCATCGAGCAATTGGAGGAGCTTGAAGCGACGCCTTCTATTGAGCAACGATTCTTTTGCCGTGCGTATGACGGCTGTGTGACGGCTCTATTGCTTCTGACCGCCGCCGGGGGGAATGGGTGTGGCGTTCGCGGGCTTGCCCTGCGGGTCCTTCGCCGTGCAGACGTCGGCGCGCAGGCGGTCCTTGAGGGCCGCGATCTGGTCCTCGATCTGCTTGTTCGCAGCCTTCTGCTTGTCGATCTGATCTTCCAGCGCCTTGACCTGGGCGGCATCGGGACCCGGCGGCGCGGGCGGTGCCGGCGGCGCCGGTAGCTGCACCGCCACATTCACGATCGGACGGTAGAAGAGATACCAGCCAAGCCCCAGGCCGACGGCGACCAGCAGGAAGCCGCCGACCAGACTGCCCAGGATCAGCGGCCAGCGGGGGCGCGGCTGTTCCTGGGTGGGGCGATCTTGGGAAGCCGGATCGGACATGGTTCCTCGGGATTGGCGACATCATAGCAGACGCCCCGCCGGCGGCCGAATTGAGGCGGACTTGCGCCGTTCCTGCGACGCCCTAAATTCACTGCAAATCGAGGAGATTGGCAATGACAGCCTGCATCGTCGGATGGTCCCACGGCAAGTTTGGCAAGCTCGACGGCGAGACCAGCGAATCCCTGGTCGTGAAGGCCGCGACCGAGGCTATCGCCCACGCCGGCATCGAGCCCAAGGATGTCGACGTGATCTATGTCGGCAACATGAACGGCGGCTTCGTGCGCCAGGAATTCCACTCCTCGCTGGCGTTGCAGGCCCATCCCGACCTCCGCTTCAAGCCGTCGACCCGCGTCGAGAACGCCTGCGCCACCGGCTCGGCCGCCATCCATATGGGCCTGAACACCCTGGCCGCCGGCAAGGCGCGCTTCGTGCTGGTGGTCGGCGTCGAGAAGATGACCGAACTCAATTCGGCCCAGGCGGGCGAAGTCCTGATCAAGGCGTCCTACGTGGCCGAGGAGGCCACCATCGAGGCGGGCTTCGCCGGCATCTTCGGCAAGATCACCTCGGCCTATTTCCAGCGCTACGGCGACAAATCCGATGCGCTCGCCCGGATCGCGGTGAAGGCCCACAAGAACGGCGCCAAGAACCCCTACGCGCACTTCCAGAAGGAATTCGCCTACGATTTCTGCCGCACGCCCTCGGACAAGAACCCGTTCGTGGCCGGACCGCTGAAGCGCACCGACTGCTCGCCGGTGACCGACGGCGCCGCGGCGGTCGTGCTGGCCGACGTCGGCACCGCGCTCGGCATGAAACACGCCGTCGCCTTCCGGGCGACCGAGCACGTCAACGACTTCCTGCCGATGAGCAAGCGCGACATCATCAAGTTCGAGGGCCCGCAGCTTGCGTGGAAGCGCGCGCTCGCCTCGGCCAAGCTCGACCTGCTCGATCTCTCGTTCGTCGAAAGCCATGACTGCTTCACCTCGGCCGAGCTGATCGAGTACGAGGCGATGGGCCTCACCGCCCCCGGCGAGGGCGAGCGGGCGATCCTCGAAGGCTGGGTCGAGCGCGACGGCAAGCTGCCGGTCAATGTCTCGGGCGGCCTCAAGGCCAAGGGCCATCCGGTCGGCGCGACGGGCGTCTCGATGCATGTGATGGCCGCCATGCAGCTCTCGGGCGCGGCGCCGGAAGGCCTGCAACTGCCCAAGGCCAGGGTGGGCGGCGTGTTCAACATGGGCGGCGCCGCAGTGGCCAATTACGTGAGCATCCTCGAACCGCTGCGCTGACCGCAATGCGCGTCATCAGCCATCGCCAGAGCGATGCCATTCTGGGGGCGATGCGTCAGGTGGCGCTGGCTGGCGGCCATGCGATCAGCCACGCCGACGGGGCCAGCATCGCGGCGGCGGGGCGCTACCTCCTGCGCCGTCCCGATCTCGGCGACATAGGCCTGCTGCCCGCCGTCGAGCCTCCCGACCTGTTCGCCGCTCTCAAGGACCACGACCTCGCCGAAGAGGCGATAAAATATCTCGCCATCATGGTGATGGTCGACGGCGTGCTCGATCCTGACAAGCTCACCCGTGTGCTGGCCTACGCCCGCGCGCTCGATGTCGAGGCCGATTACCTCACGCAAATGGTAGAAGCGGCATCCGGCCACATGGCATGGGCGATTGCCGACATGACCCGCAAGAATTTCGACAGCGTCATCAGCGGCCCGTCGGACATCCATTACCCGGCCGTCTGGATCATGCCCTATACAGGCGACAAGGCCGATCCGGCACTGGTGGCGCGTTACGAAGCGCTGGCCAAGCTGCCCGACAACAGCTTCGGCAAGGCCGTCTGGGACTTCAACAAGAAGAACGGCTACAAATTCCCGGGCGATCCCGGCGCGCTCAACGCGGCGTTCGCCACGCCGCACGATTCGACGCACGTGATCTCGGGCTACGACACAAGTTACCGCGGCGAGATCCTGGTCTCGACCTTCACCGCCGCCATGCACCCGTACAATCCGATGGCGGGCCACATCATGCCCGTCCTCTTCAACGGCCATCTCGGCGTGCGCTTCAATGCCGTGGCGACGCCGGCGCATGACGGCCTCGACCCCGACGAATTCTGGCATGCCTGGGCGCGTGGCCGCGACATGACCACCGATATCTTCGCACCGGGCTGGCAGGTCTGGGACTGGATCGAGCGCGACCTCGAGGAGCTGCGGCGTGACTGGAACGTCACGCCGCCGGGCGGGGGGCGCTAGACGCCCCGACCTCAGACGCAGCACCTCAAACGACGAGGCCTCAGACGACCGGGCTGGCGCCGCCGTCGACGTTGATGGCGACGCCGGTGATGAAGGAGCCGGCGTCCGAGCACAGGAAGCAGGCCATGCGGGCGAACTCCTCGGCCTTGCCCATGCGGCCGAGCGGAATGCGACCCTTGGCCATGCCCTCGATGAATTGCTGGTAGGTCTTGCCCTCGCCCGCCGCCGTCTTGTGGCGGCGCTGCCACTGGTCGCTGTCGATCAGGCCGACCAGCATGGCGTTCACCAGCACGCCATGGGGGGCATTTTCCTGGCTCAGCGCCTTGGTGAGCGCGAGGCCCGCGGCGCGGCTGACGCTGGTCGGCGTCGAATTGGCGCCGGGCGCCTTGGCACCAATGTTGAGCACGTTGACGATGCGGCCCCATTTGCGCTCGCGCATGCCGGGCAGGACGTGCCGGGCCAGACGAATGGCGGCGAACAGTTTCAGGTCGAGGTCGCCCTGCCAGTCCTCGTCAGTCACGGTGTCGAATGGCTTGGCGTGGCTGATGCCCGCGTTGTTCACCAGGATGTCGATCTTCCCGAAGTCAGCCACGACCTTCTTGATGGTGTCGGCAATCGGCGCCGCCTTGGAGACATCGCAGGAATAGCCCTCGACCTTGGCGTTGGTCTTGCCGGCGGCCTTCTGTACCTCGACCTTGGCCGAGGCCAGCACGTCGGCCTTACGCGCCAGCATCGCCACCGAGCCGCCCGAAGCTGCGAATTCCTTGGCCATGGCCAGGCCGAGACCCGTGCTGCCACCGGTGATCACGGCCACGCGGCCGTCCATGCGTACGTCCATGAAAGTCTCCTCCGTTTATGCTTTCAGTGTAGCGAGTGCCGCGAGAACGCGCTCGGGCGTTGCCGGCGCATCGAGCCGCACTGCGGTCCTGCCATCGCCCGCTGCGGCGATCGCATCCTTGAGTGCTGTCCACACCGCCGTTGCCAGCAGAAGTGGCGGCTCGCCCACCGCCTTGGAGCGGAAGATCGTCGCCTCGCGCGACGGCGCGTTCGCCAGCATCGTGACGTTGAACACCGAGGGCACGTCGCGGCTCCCGGGGATCTTGTAGGTCGAAGGGCCTGATGTCCGCAGCCTGCCCTGCTTGTCCCACCACAGTTCCTCGCAGGTGAGCCAGCCCTGGCCCTGCATGAAGGCGCCCTCGATCTGGCCGCGATCGATCGCGGGATTGAGCGAGTCGCCGCAATCCTGCACGAGGTCGGCGCGCAGCACGCGGCTCTCACCGGTCAGCGTGTCGATCGCGACCTCGGCCATCGCCGCACCGAAGGAAAAATAGAAGAACGGCCGGCCGCGCATCGCGGCTCCATCCCAGTGGATCTTGGGCGTCTTGTAGAAGCCGGTGGCCGAGAGCGAGATGCGGCCTAGCCAGCAGAGCTTGGCGAGCTCGCCGAAGCTCACCACCTGGTTGCTGCCCGGCTTGGCGATGCGCACGGCGCCATCGGCGAATTCGATGTCGCTTTCGCCTGCTGCAAAATGCTCCGCGGCAAAGGCGATCATGCGCTGCTTGATGGTGTTCGCCGCCTCATAGGCCGCCCAGCCGTTGAGGTCGGAGCCGGTCGACGCCGCCGTCGGCGAGGTGTTGGGCACCTCGGCGGTCGAGGTCGCGGACGGCCTTATGCGGTCGATGTCCACGCCGAACACCTCGGCCACCACCTGGGCGACCTTGACGAACAGTCCCTGTCCCATCTCGGTGCCGCCGTGATTCAGGCGGATCGAGCCGTCGGTATAGACATGTACCAGCGCGCCGGCCTGGTTCATGTGCGGCAGGTTGAAGGAGATGCCGAACTTCAGCGGGAACAGCCCCAGCCCGCGCTTGAGGATCGGACTGGCCTTGTTGAAAGTATCTATCTCGGCCCGACGGCGCTCGTATTCGCCACCCTGTTTCACCTCGATCCAGCAGCGCGCCAGATGGTTCTCGTCGACCTTCTGGCCATAAGGAGTCTCATCCCGGCCCTCGGCGTAGAAATTGAGCGCGCGTATCTCGTTGGCGTCGCGGTCGAGATGGCGGGCGATGCGATCGAGCGCGTCTTCCATGACGACCACGCCCTGCGGGCCGCCGAAGCCACGGAAGGCGGTGTTCGACTGCTTGTTGGTCTTGCAGGCATAGCCCACGGCGCGGAAGTGCGGGATCCAGTAGGCGTTGTCGGTGTGGGTGAGCGCGCGAGCCATCACGCCGGGCGTGAGATCGAGGCTCCAGCCGGCATCGGCCGCCAGCATGGCATCGAGCGCCAGCACGCGGCCCTGCTCGTCGAAGCCCACCGTATAGCGATAGAGGAACGGATGGCGCTTGCCGGTCGCGACCATGTCGATCTCGCGCGGCAAGCGAAGTTTGACTGGCCGGCCGGCCTTGTGCGCGGCGAGCGCCGCGGCGCCCGCAACCCACGAGGCGTTGCTCTCCTTGCCGCCGAAGCCGCCGCCCAGCCGCCGCACGACGGCGGTGATGCGGTTGAAGTCGCAGCCCAGCAGGCGGGCGCAGATGTGCTGGACCTCGGTCGGATGCTGGGTCGAGGAATGGACGACCAGGTCGCCATCCTCGCCCGGCAGGGCGAAGGCCACCTGTCCTTCGAGGTAGAAATGTTCCTGGCCGCCGACCTGGAACTCGGCGCTGAGCTTGTGCGGCGCCGATGCGAGCGCCTGCTCGGGATCACCACGCCGGATCGTCGCCGGCACCTGGACATAGGCCTTGCGGGCAAGTGCTGTTTCGATGTTGAGGATCGGCTCGTCGGCCTCGATATCGATCGTCACGGCCTCGGCCGCATGGCGCGCCGCGTCGAGCGAAACAGCCACGACCATCGCCAGTGTCTGGCCCGCGAACTCGACGCGGCCTAACGCGAACAACGGCTCGTCACCCTTGCCACTGGCCGACACGTCGTTCGTGCCGGGCACGTCGTGCGGCCCCAGCACGGCCACGACGCCCGGCATCTTCAGGGCTGCCGCGAGGTCGAGCTTCTTCAAGCGCCCGCAGGCGACCGGGCTCAGCACCAGAGCGGCGTGCAGCGTGCCGGGCGGCTCGGGCATGTCGTCGATATAGACCGCCTGTCCGGTAGCATGTCTCAGGGCGCTGTCGTGGCGCTGGGCCTTGTTGACGGTGCTGGTCATAGCGCCTCGACCTCGACGGCACGCCCCGGCTCCGCGATGCGCCAGTAGAGCCGGCGCAGCAGGTTGGCCGCCGCCGTCAGGCGATAGGCCGCCGAGCCGCGCCAATCGTCGATCGGCTGGAAATCTTTTGGGACCGCATCGGCCGCGGCCTCGAAGGCCGCTTGCGCGAAAGGCTGGCCCTTCAGCGCCTGCTCGACGTTGCGCGCCCGCACGGGTGTTGAGGCCAGTCCGCCGAAGCCCGTGCGGACATCCTCGATGATGCCGTTCTTGATACGCAGGCGATAAGCGCCGGCAACGGTGGAAATATCCTGGTCTCGGCGCTTGCTGAGCTTGTCGCAGAAAAGGACCTCGCCCGGCCACAGGCGCGGCATCGAAATGCTCTGGATCACCTCATCGGAGGCAAGCGCCGTCTTGCGGTAGCCGAGGAAGAACTCATCCAGCGGCAGATCGCGCGCGCCGCGGCTTGAAACCAGTTTCAGGCTCGCTTCCAGCGCCAACAACACCGGCGGCATGTCGCCAATGGGCGAGGCCGTACCGATGTTGCCACCGATCGTGCCGAGGCTACGAATCTGCCGCGATCCCAGCCGCGCGAGATAGGTCCTGAGAACTGGATAGGCTGCGATCAGGATGGGCAGAGCGTCGGCATAGGTCGTGGCAGCGCCGATCGTGATCTGCTCCTTGTCTTCCGTGATCGCCGTAAGTTCCGGCACATGCGCCACGTGGATCAGTGCTGCGGGCGGTTTGCGCAACCGGCTGGCCAGAAGACCGAGATCGGTAGCGCCTGCCACAAGCAGCATTTCTGGATGCTCTGCCCGCAACGTCAGCAGGTCGGCCAATGTGCGCGGTGCGAAGAAGCGCCCCTCGAAGACCGCCGACTGCGGGCGTTCCGGCGCCGAAGACACCGGTGCAACGGGCAGGGCCGCCACCTTGGTCATCGCCTCGACGATCGGCCGGTAACCGGTGCAGCGGCAGAGATTACCGGCGAGCGCGTCGTGGATGGTCTCGGGGTCGGCCGCCTCGCCGCCGGCGGCAAAGGCATAGGCCGACATCACGAAGCCCGGGGTGCAGAAGCCGCACTGCGTCGCATCGGCTTCGGCCATCGCAACCTGCACGGCGTGCGGCGCGCTGTCCGGCCCGCGCAGCCCCTCGACGGTGCGCAGCGACCGGCCATCGACCTGGCCCAGCAGGGCAATGCAGGCGTTGACCGGCCGGCGGCGGCCATCGGCCAGCTCGAACACGACCGTGCAGGCGCCGCAGTCGCCCTCGGCGCAGCCTTCCTTGGTGCCGCGCAGGCCGCGGTGCTCGCGCAGCCAGTCGAGCAGCGTCGTCATCGGCGAGATGCCGGAGAGTTCGACCGGCTCGTCGTTGAGTGTGAAGCGAATATTATCCGCCATGCGAACAGGATGCGGGGCGTTGAAGTGCGACGCAACCCATGATGCACTCGACATGCCAAACGAAGGAAATTTCAGCCATGGATCCATACCGCTACGGCTATTCGCCGGTCATCGAGCGACCGAAGCTCGCCTGGCCAAACGGCGCGCGTGTCGCGGTCTGGGTCTGCCCCAATATCGAGCACTACGAGTACGTTCCCGCCGAGGTTCGCGTCCGCAATCCGTGGCCGCGCATGCCGCATCCCGACGTGCTGGGCTACGGCGGCCGCGACTACGGCAACCGGGTCGGGCTGTGGCGGATGTTCGAGGTTCTGGACAAGCACAGCGTGCGCTGCACGGTGTCGCTCTCCATGTCGGTGATCGAGATGTATCCCGAGATCCTGGAAGCCATGGAGGCTCGGCGCTGGGAGTACATGAGCCACGGCTATCTCAACACACGCTATCACTGGGGCTACAGAGAGGACGAAGAGCGGGCGGTCATCGAGCACAGCAAGGCCACGCACCTCAGGCTGACCGGCCGCAAGCTGCGCGGCTGGTTCTCGCCCGCCATCTCCAACACCTTCAACACGCCCGACCTCGTGAAGGAGGCGGGCCTGGAATACATCTGCGACTTCTATCACGACGACCAGCCGACGCCGCTCGCGACCAAACACGGCCCGCTGATCCACGTGCCCTACACGATGGATCTCAACGACGCGCTGATCTACCGCCAGCCGGTCGAGGCCGAGGAATTCGCGCAGATGATCATCGACCATTTCGACACGGTCTATCGCGAGGGACCGGAAAACGGCCGCGTCATGTGCATCGCGCTCCATCCCTACATGATGGGCGCGCCGCATCGCCTGAAACATCTCGATCGTGCGCTCGCCTACATCCGCAAGCACAAGGATGCCTGGGTCTGCACAGCCGAGGAGATTCTCGATCACTACGTGGCCAACGGGCTAAAACCCTACCAGCAGCATCTCGGGAAGGAGGCGTGACATGACCACCTCTCCCAAGGACAACGCCCCCAAGAGCAACGCCCCGAAGAACCCGCCGCCGCTGCCCGCCGGGATGGATAATCCCTGGTACGACTATGCGCCGTATCCGAAGCGGCCGCGGCTCACCTGGCCCAGGAACGCACGCGTCGCCTGGTCGGTGCTGCTGCATCTCGAATACTGGGAACTGGTTCCCGACGAGGCGAGCGTCCGGGACCCGCGCCATGTCGGCGAGTTCGGCAGTTTTACGCCCGACTACCGCACCTGGACCCAGCGCGATTACGGCAACCGGGTCGGCATCTTTCGTGTGCTCGACGTGCTCGACCGCTACCAGATCCGGGCCGGCGTCGCGGTGAATGCGATGGCAGCCGAGCGCTATCCGTATCTCATCGAGCAGTTCAAGAGACGCAACTACGAGTTCATCGCCCACGGCCATTCGGCCAACCGCATGATCTCCTCGAAGATGACCGAAGCCGAGGAGAAGGCCGAGATCGCCCAATCCCTCGCCGCGATCGAGAAGGCCGCGGGCACGCGGCCGACCGGCTGGCTGGGCCAGGACTATGGCGAGAGCGAACGCACGCCGCAGCTCCTGGCCGACGCCGGCCTCGACTACGTGCTCGACTGGCCCAACGA
Organism: Reyranella sp.; assembly: GCA_029946105.1. GTDB lineage: Bacteria > Pseudomonadota > Alphaproteobacteria > Reyranellales > Reyranellaceae > Reyranella. The sequence goes on from JAQSDW010000235.1 coordinate 47,392, forward strand.
CGACCAACCCTATCCGATGAAGGTCGGCCGCAAGTTCGTCTCGATGCCCAACCAGCCGGAATGGGACGACGTGCAGCAGCTCTGGCTCCGGCGCATTCCCACGCCGCGCTATCCCGACATCGTGGGCGAGGCGTTCGAATTGCTGCACCACGAGGGCGGCCAGGTCTTCAACCTGGCGATCCATCCCTGGCTGATGGGCATGGCGCATCGCATAAAATACCTCGACGAGGCACTGCGCCGGATCGAGCGCTTCGGCAACGTCTGGCAGGCCACGCCGGGCGAAATCGCCCGGCACTATGCCGACACGATGATGGGCTGACGCAGGTGGCCGCCTTCTGGCTCGACACGCTCGCCAACTTCCTCGTGGGCTTCCGCTTCGAGGCGCTGAAACCCGCCACGGTCGAGCAGACCTCCTACGTGATCCTCGACACGATGGGCGCCATCGCCGGCGGCGCCGCCGAGCCCGAGATGCAGGCGCTGACGGCGAAGCTCACCGTCAGCCCGGTGGGCGAGGCCTCGGTGATCGGCACGGGCAAGAAGGCGGTGTCCGCCGCGGCCGCCTTCCTGAACGGCACGGCCGGCACCTTCCTCGAAATGGACGAAGGCAACCGCTTCGCCAAGGGCCATCCCTCCATTCACGTCCTGCCCGCCCTGTGGGCGCTGGCCGAGATTCGCGGCCTCAGCGGCCGGGCTGTGATGGAGGCGCTGGTGCTGGGTTACGAGGTCGGCGCCCGCATCGGCATTGCCGCGGCGATGCGGCCCGACATGCATCCGCACGGCACCTGGGGCACGGTCGGCGCCGCGGCAGCCGTCGCCAAGCTCCTGGGCTACGACTCGGCCAGGATGCGCGAGACGATCAACGTCGCCTCCTCGCTGACGCTCGCCACCTCCAAGCGCACCATGCTGGAGGGCGGCACGGTACGGAACGCCTATGCCGGCATCGCCAACCGCATGGCCCTGATGGCGATCGACCTCGTCGAAGCAGGCTTCATCGGCGAGCGCGACGGACTCTCTAGCGTGTTCGGCCATGTCGTGTCGGAGAAATTCGATACCGCGAAGATGGTCGAAGGGCTTGGCCACGGTTGGCAGATCGACCAGAACTATTTCAAGCTCCATTCCTGTTGCCGCTACAATCACGGCGCGCTCGATGCCCTCGACAATCTGCTGGCCAGGGAAGCGATCGCCGCCGACGCGATCGAGCGGATCGATGTGGCGAGTTACCTCTATGCCGCCGAACTCGACGACCAGGCGCCGCGCAACACGTTGGGGGCCAAGTTCTCCGTGCCCTTCGCGGTGGCCACCCGGCTGGTGCGCGGCTCCTCCGCCGTCGAGAATTTCACCTGGGATGCCGTGCGCGACGAGCGCGTCCAGGCACTGGCCAAGCGCGTGTTCGTCACCGAGGACAAGGCGATGACGGCTCGCCTGCCGCAATTCCGGCCGGCGCGGATCGACCTCAGGCTGCACGACGGCCGCACGCTCGGCGCCGCCGTCGAGGCCAATCGCGGCGACGATCAGGCGCCCTATTCGCGCGACGAGCTCACGGCCAAGTATTTCTCGCTGGCGGAACGCGTGTGGCTGCGCGGCACGGCTGACGACGTCCGGAAAAAGATCCTGGATCTGGCCACGCTGAAAGACGTCTCGATCGTCCTCGCCTAGACCGACAAGTCCTGCCAAAAGTCCTGGCTTGAAAATCAGCCCTCCGCACGCCGAAGAGCCAATAGCGACGGGCTTTTCGCCCGATATTTGTGGACACCTGAATGTAACGCGTGTTGTCCACGACCCTGTCCGGGACTCCGGGATAAGCCTGACTCCCTTGGCTTTTACGCGACTCCCGGTTTCTTCATTTGCACGAACCCCGGCGCGCCTGTTTCCCAGGCGTCGTTAGGTGTCTGTTCCGGCATCGTTATTCGGCGCGCGGTTGAGACGGGGTTGTTCTTGGGACTGTCCACGGGTCAGGACCCGCAGCGGCTGCACCAGGCCAGAAGGCGAACCCGCGGGCGTGCCGCGGGCAGGTCGTGCCGACATGAAAAAGGCCACCGCGGTCCACGCGTCAGCCTATAGAGAAATCATACCATAACCTGCTGAACCTGAAGTTCATGACTGCGTGAGCAAGTGCTGGCAATGCAGGCACTAGCCGCGACTGGCCCCGCCCGGCGTCATTCCCTATGATCGTGCCCAACGATAGAAGAATGCAGGGACCCCGCCGCGCGGCGCAGGAGTCCTTCCGCCGGAGGACGGATGTGCGAGAGATGAGCTGTCGATGAAGGGTGTCGTTCTCCTCGCCCAGCTTGCCACGGTAGCGCTGGCCGCCCTGGCCCTGTGGTCGATCCGCCACGAACTCAGCGAAAAGGCCACCACGCGCGGCGCGTGGGCGGTGACGCCGGCGCTGGCGATCGTCGTGGCGGCGGTGTTGCTGATCGTGTCACCGGGCAAACGGTACGAACTATGGGTCGCCGCCATCGCGGTCGGCCTCGCCCTCGGGGCGTTCGCGGGCGTGTTCCTGAAGATCAACCAGGATATCGGACAGAGGCTGCTGCGCGTGCCCCGCACCTGGGATGGCGCCGTGGTGGCCGCCCTGTTGCTGCTGCTGACGCTGGCCCGGGTCGTGACCTCCTACCTGATGGCACGCGAGTCGGGCAAGTTCGGCGTGCTGGGGGCCGCAGCGGTGTTTCTGGCCGCCTACCTTGCCGCCCGCTACCTCGTCGCACGCTTTTACAAGGCGCCACGCGCGATCCATCTGGACATGATCCGGGGCAGCAACCCGAACAGGACCCTCGTCGCCTGATCGGACGCCGGCGGCTGACACGGCAAGATACGTTCTAGATCGCCTCGCCCGCGACCCAGCCGCTCGACCAGGCCCACTGGAAATTGTAGCCACCCAGCCAGCCGGTGACGTCGACCGCCTCGCCGATGGCGTAGAGGCCCGGCACTTTCTTGGCCTCCATTGTCTTCGATGAGAGTTCGGCGGTGTCGATGCCGCCCACGGTCACTTCGGCCTTGGCGTAGCCTTCGGTGCCGGTTGGCGTGATGTGCCAGCTCTTGAGTTCAGCCGCCAACGCCTCGAGCTCCTTGTCGCGCCGCTCGCCGATCACGCCCTCGGGCGCCAGCGCCTGGGCGAGACGATCGGGCATGAGGTCGCCCACGATGTTGCGCAGCTCGGCCTTGGGTCGGAGCTGCTTGCGGCCCTTCAGGAAGGTCGCCGCATCGCGTTCCGGCAACAGGTCGATCGCGAGCTCCTGGCCCGGACGCCAGTAGGACGAGATCTGCAGGATCGCCGGCCCTGAAAGACCACGATGGGTGAACAGCATGGCCTCGCGGAAGCGCGTGCGGCCCAAGCTGGCCACAACGTCGAGCGACACGCCGGCGATATCCGGCACGCGGGCCGTGAACGGCACCAGGCCCGGCCGCGTCTCGGCGATCGCAAGCCCGAAGCGGCGTGCCGTATCGTGCGCGAAGCTGGAGGCGCCCATCTTGGGAATGGAAAGCCCGCCGGTGGCCAGCACGACGGATGCGGCATCGAAGTCGCCGTGATCGGTACGCACCGCGAAGCGATCGGACTTCTCGATGCCCGTGATGCGATGCGCCACCCGGACATCGACGCCCACTGCGTCGGCCTCGGCCAGCAGCATGGAAACGATCTGCCGGGCCGAGCCGTCGCAGAAGAGCTGGCCCAGCGTCTTTTCGTGCCAGGCGATGCCGTGCTTCTCGACCAGGGCGATGAAATCGTGCTGCGTGTAACGGGCCAGCGCCGACTTGCAGAAATGCGGATTGGCCGACAGGAACGCCTCGGGGCGACTGTCGCGGTTGGTGAAGTTGCAGCGCCCGCCGCCCGAGATCAGGATCTTCTTGCCGACCTTCTCGGCATGATCGAGCAGCAGCACACGGCGCCCGCGCTGGCCGGCGCGGATGGCGCACATCAGGCCGGCAGCGCCGGCGCCTGCAATGACGACATCGAAGGTCTGGGACATCGAAAGTCTTATGCTCTTCCGGACCGCGCGCGTCTCGCGCGCTCATGATCATGAGCGGGCCAGAGGCCCGCGGTCCGCATGAGCATGACGACCGACCGCTTGGCCAGCGAAGTCGGACGGCTCACGCCAGCGCCGTTCTCATGATCCACATTGCCAGGGCCAGACCGGCGATCGCGCCGGCCACCGAGCCACCGACGTAGAGCGCGGCCATCAGATGTTCGTGGCGCTCCCACAGCAGCATCGCGTCGAGCGAGAAAGCCGAGAAGGTCGTGAAGCCACCCATGATTCCGGTGGCGAGGAAGAGACGAAGATGGCCCGCCGCGCCCAGCCGTTCGGCGAACCAGCCGGTAACCAGGCCCATGACGATCGACCCCAGAATGTTGATGACGAGCGTGTGCCAGGGAAAGTGCGAGCCCAGCAGCCGCGCCACCCAGATGTTCATGCCGTGCCGCGCCGCGCCGCCGATACCGGCGCCCACGAACACCACGAGATAGGACATCATCATCGGCCTCCGAAGCGCGTCTTCCAGTCGGGCACCGCGTTGGCGAAGGGCAACGACGTCGCCTCGTAGACGCCGCGCGCTACGGCGCGGGCCAGGCAATCGGCGGCGATGGTGCCCAGCTCCGTCAGGATCGGCGGATCGCCGCCGCGGCCCGCCTTGCCGGTCGCGGCGGCAAACACCGTGTCGCCGTCGTTGGGCGCATGCACCGGTCGCAGCGACCTGGAGAGGCCGTCGTTCGCCATGATGGCCAGCCGCTTGCACTCCGCCTTGGTGAGCGCTGCATCGGTCGCGACCAACGCGATGGTGGTGGCCGTCGCAGGCAGCGGTAGTCCCTTGAAGCGCATCCTGAGCGCGTCGTCGGGCAGCTTGGCCGGCCATCCCAGGCCGCCGAACTCCGCCCGCTGCTCGTAGGCGCCCGCCCAGAAATGCGGGCCGGTGCCGATGGTGGCCGAGCCCACGGCGTTCACCGCGACCAGTGCGCCGACGATGAAACCCTGGCTGGTCCTGGCACTGGTCGACCCCAGTCCGCCCTTGAGGCCGGCGGTCGTGGCGCCGACGCCGGCGCCCGCCGTGCCCAATGCGAAATCGTGCGAAGCAACCAGCGCGGCGTCGCGGCCGAGGTCCCAGTAGGGCGGCTTCTTCGCCACCGGCTCGCGCATCCAGTCCTTCTCGCCGCCGTTGATCAGATCGAACAGGATCGCCTGCACGGCCACGGGAATGGCGAGACCGCCGAAGGTGCGCCCCTGCCCGCGCTGGCAGAGGACGGCCGAAGCACCTCCCGCCGCGTCGAGGCCATAGACCGAGCCACCCGACAGCACGACCGCATCGATCGCCTGCCCCACCATCTCGGGCTCGAGCGACGTCGCCATGCGATCACCCGGCGCGCCGCCCAGGGTCGACACGCTCGCAACAGCGCCGTGCTCGAAGATCGCCACGGTCGCGCCAGTCGCTGCGCGCATGTCCTGGGCGTTGCCGACCAGCACGCCCGGCACGTCGGTGATCAGATTCCTCACGTCAGGAACTCGCCGCCGTTCACATGAATCGTCTGGCCGGTGATGAAGGTGCCTTCGGGACCGACCAGCAGTCGCACCATGGCGGCGATCTCGTCGACGGTACCAAAGCGCTTCAGCGGAATCAGCCGGTCCCCCACGGGACGCGGCCCGGCTGCGGCGCCGCGGGCGGTGTCGATGGCGCCGGGCGCCAGCGCGTTGCAGGTGATCTTGTGCGGCGCCAGCTCGACGGCCAAGGCGCGCATCAGCCCTTCCAGTCCTGACTTGGACGCCGAGACGTGACAGCGATTGGGCGTGCCGACATGCGTAGAAACGCCCGACAGCGCCACGAAGGCGCCGCCGCCCCGCGCCACCATCTGCGGCACGATCGCCCTGGCCAGCAGGAACGCCCCGTCGAGTGCCACCGACATGATCTCGCGCCACTCCTCGAACGACATGTCGAGAAACGGCGTCTGGCGTCTGAGCCCGGCATTGCTCACCAGGATGTCGACGCCGCCGAATTTCGCTGCGGCCTCGGCCGCCAGCCGCGGCGGCACGGCGGGATCGGAAACATCGCCCATCGCCGCCATGGCCTTGCCGCCCGATGCCTCGATCTCTCGCACGACCGCGTCGACCGCCGCCCTGTCGGCGCGGCCGTTCACCACGATGGCTGCGCCATCGTGGGCCAGGGCCAGTGCGATGCCACGGCCGATGTTCTTGCCCGCACCGGTGACGAGCGCGACCTTGCCTTGCAAACGGAGCGCCGCCTGATCGTCTCGTGCTTTCGCTTGTGCCGCCACTTGAGTATCCCCCGACCAGACCGTGTGATCAGCTCTTCTAGCATCGCCAGCCGGGTCCGCCAGCAATCAGGGCCACGCATCAGGGCCACGAGTCGAAACCGCAATCCTTCGCCGTCGTCATCACCGCCGCCACGCGGCGGCTCTGCCGGAAGCAGCCGTTCTTCCAAAGCCCGGCGTAGATGGCACCATCGGCCGCGGTATAGGTGCCGAATCCGTTGGGCTTGTCATCGCCGAATTCGCCCTCGTAGCGGCCACCGGCCGCCGTCGTGAAGACTCCCCAGCCATGGAACTCGTCGTCACGGAAGTCGCCTTCATAGCGGTCGCCGTTTTCGTAGTTGAGGGTACCCCGGCCACTGCGCGCATCGTCGACCAGCCCGCCTTCATAGACACTGCCGTCGGGGTAGGTCACCTCGCCGCGGGTCGGGCGCCCGTCACGGAACAGACCGTCGTAGCTCCTTCCGCTGCCCGTCGTCGCCTCGCCCCGGACCGGCAGGCCATCGCGGAACAGGCCGGCATAGCGATTGCCGCCCAAGGAACTGAAGGTGCCGCGTCCGTTGGGCTTGTCGTCGCGGAATTCACCGTCATAGCGATCGCCGTTGGGATACTCGAAGACGCCGAGGCCGTTCATGCGGCCATCCCGGTACTCGCCCACGTAGCGGCCGTTCGGCCTGCCGTTGACGAACCACTGCAATACTCCACGGCCCTGCGCGATATTGGTCTGGCAATCGCCGGTCCAGCTGAACGTCTTGCCGATTTCCGGGCTCGAGTTCCAGACGTTGCAGCCCGTCACCTCGTTGCGAAGCCAGCTACCGGATGTCTGTGCAAAGGCCGCCGACAGCAGGACGATGGACACGACGGTGGACAGGATGGCGGAGACGAACGGCACGAGGCCATGCAGGGGCAACATGTCCTGTCTTTCGGAAGGCGTGACCGGATTTCCCTATCTCCGCTACAGCAATCGGGGGGCGGAGGTCCATGGGCATGGACACGATGCCTGCAAAAACCGGCTGACTCGGATAAAATTGGCGGGCAAAGTTCGCTGCCCAGACATCACTGCGAGTTCTGTCGACGTGCCGCTCAACTGGAAAATTTCCCATGCCGACCGGTGGGTGGAAGCCGTCGCCACGGGGCATGTGGGCCTGCAGGATATCGAGGGCTACTTCGACGACCTCATGATTGCGGGTGCATTTCCCTATCGCAAGCTTTTCGACGCGACACACGCCACGTCCGCCGTAAGCGATTCAGACATAATGCTGCTCGGCGCCCGCATGAGTGCATACAAGGGGCTGGGACCTCTGGGTCCCCTTGCCATCGTCGCGCCGACCAGTGCGTTACGCGCACTGTTCTCGGCTCTGGCACCGGCCGATCGGCCGCTCAAGATATTCGAGAATGTCACGGCGGCGCGCAAATGGCTCAACGCGCCGCCGGAAGGCACAGCAGCAAGCTAGCTGGCGACGATGTAGGCCTTCAGCGCCTCGGCCTCGTGGCGGGTCTCTTCCAGTCGCGACTTGACGATGTCGCCGATCGAAACCAACCCGAGCAGCTCGCCATGACGCACCACCGGCAGGTGGCGGAAGCGGCCGCTGGTCATGATCTCCATGACCTGGTCGATAGAGTCGTCGGGATCGCAGGTCACGACGTCTCGGGTCATCACCTGCCTGGCCTCAAGCTCCAGCGCCTTTGCGCCGTGGCTTGCCAGTGCACGAACGAGATCGCGTTCGGACACGATGCCGGCAACCCCGCCTTCGCCGTCCAGCACCAGCACCGATCCGATGCGCCGGACACTCAACTGCTGGGACACTTGGGCCACCGAAGACCCCGGTGTAACCGTGAACACACTTCCGCCCTTCTGGGAAAGAATGTCGGAGACGAACATGGTTGCTCCTCCTTCTTGTGAATGGTCTGGCAAGCGCGGCTACGCAGTGGCGCGGAGAAAAGGGCTGGGCCATAAAGCTTCATGAACGATGCCCCTAACAACTCGGCGGCGGCCCTCGTCCTGTTCTCCGGCGGTCAGGATTCCACCACTTGTCTGGCCTGGGCGCTAGAGCGATTTACGCATGTCGAGACAGTCGCTTTTGACTACCGCCAGCGGCACCGGATCGAGCTGGATCAACGACTTGTGGTGTTGGACGAAGTCCGGCGGCGGTTTCCCCAGTGGGCAAGCCGCCTCGGCGACGACCATTTCATCGACATGGGTGTCCTCGGCCAGATCAGCGAGACGTCGCTCACGCGCAACGTCGCCTTCGAGATGGAAAAGGACGGCCTGCCCAACACCTTCGTGCCGGGGCGCAACATTCTCTTCTTCACCTTCGCCGCGGCCGTGGCCTGGCGGCGCGGAATCCGCAATCTCGTCGGCGGCATGTGCGAGACGGACTTCTCCGGTTATCCCGACTGCCGCGACAACACGATCAAGGCACTACAGGTGGCCCTGAACCTCGGCATGGACCGGAGCTTCGTGCTCCACACTCCGTTGATGTGGCTCGACAAGGCCGAGACCTGGGGACTGGCGCGCGAGCTGGGCGGTGATGCGCTGGTCGACATCATCCTCGAGCATACCCACACCTGCTATCAGAGCGAGCGCGGGCCGCGCGAGGAATGGGGCCATGGCTGCGGCGAATGCCCCGCCTGCGCCTTGCGCAAGCGGGGATACGTCGCGTGGCGCGAAGGTCGAAAGGTCGCCTAGGAGCGCCCGCCAGCCATGCGTTTTGCGACTTCGAGCTGTTCCTTGGCCTTGGGAAACTGCGCCTGGGCGTAACGGCGCAAAGCGCCGTTGTCGCCATTCTGCGAATAGGCGCCGAGTTGGTCGACGGCATAGATATGGCTCGCAAGTTCGGCATTGGCGTAGGCGGTGTCGAACTCGGGGCCCTGGAGCGCGTTCAGACGCTGCAGCACGGCGGTCGTATTCGGCGGGTTCGCGGGATCCGGCGCATAGGACACGCCCGCCTCGGAGCGGGCCTTCTGCAAGAATTCGGCGGCCTCACTGTGCTCGGCGATCATACGGGTCGCGAAGCCGCGCATGAGCTCGTTCCCCGACTTCGCAAGAGCCATACGCCCCGCTGCGATTTCGTAGTCGTTGAAGTTCTGGGCCCAGCCGACGAACCGGGCACCCGGCAAGGCATCGACGGCATGTGCGGCAGACACGATACCGGCCGAAACGTAAGCGGCGGGAATGGCCGTGAGGGCAAACCTCAGGGCGGCGCGACGGGCGATCAGCATGTGAAATCTCCAAGTGTGTGTCGTAACAACGCCTCCGGCCGGGGCGGGTTCCCGATTCCCTGCAGAACTGCTAGGAGCGCCGGACATGACCAGCTTTCGAAAGAAGGGCGAGGCCCTCGCCTATTTCCTGGCGTTCATCGCCTGCATTCCCGCCGCCAACTGGATGATCGGCCATGTCGGCACCGTCTGCGTCCCCCACGGGCCCTGCCTGGTACCGGTATTGCCATGGGGCCCGGGCGGTCACCCGCTGATGGCGCCCTCCGGCGTGTTGATGATCGGCCTCGCGCTGGTCCTGCGCGACATGGTCCAGCGACGGCTCGGCCGCTCCGTCGCCATCACGGCGATCGTCGCGGGCGCTGCCCTGTCGGGGGCCGTCGCACCGCCGCAGCTGATCGTGGCATCGGCGGCCGCCTTTCTGTTGTCCGAGCTCGCCGACTTCGCGGTCTATACGCCGTTGCAGTCGCGCGGCCTGGTGCTGGCCGTGCTGGCCAGCAGCGTCGTCGGCCTGCTCGTCGACAGCGTGCTCTTCCTCTGGCTGGCCTTCGGCAGCCTCGATTTCCTGGCCGGCCAGATCGTCGGCAAATTGTGGATGGTCCTGCTGGCGCTGCCCGCCGTGCATTGGATCCGCAAGCGCGAGATCGCCCAGCAGCCCCCCGTCCAACGGACACTCGTCCGATAGACCTTCGTGGAGTAGCGCGCATGCCGCCTCTTCTTCCACTCGATGGCCGCGTCGCCGTTGCGGGCCAGCTCCAGCCCGGCGACATGGCGGAGATCGCCGCCGCGGGGTACGTGGCGGTGGTCAACAACCGGCCCGACCGCGAGGCCATGTTCGGCCAGCCGCGCACCGCCGAGCTCCAAAAGGCCGCCGAAGCGGCCGGTCTCGTCTTTCTCGATCTTCCCTTTTCCGGGCCACGCGCCGCGCCCGACCAGGTCCGCGCCTTCGTCGACCTGCTGGCCAGCCAGCCTGGACAGATCGTCGCCTTCTGCAAAAGCGGCATGCGCTCGGCCCTGCTGTGGGGGGCAGCCTCCATCGCCTCGGGCCGGTCGCTGGACGAAGTGCTGACGGCAGCGATGCAGGCCGGCCAGAATCTCGACTCCGTCGGCGAGACCATGGTGGCCCTCGCCCAATCGGCACGCACCTGACGCCACCCGTGCCTGACGCCAGCTGCGCCTGACGCCAACTGCGCCTGCCGAAAGTCTCGGCTTGCACGTCGGGCGCCGTGGCTTCTTAATCGCGCGTCCAGTTGCCCCGAGGAGAGACCCTGCGATGATCAAGTCCATTCTGGCCGTGTCCGAAGGCGGCCCCGATGCCGCCATGTCGTTCCGTCTGGCCGCCCGAGTGGCGGCTGCGTTCGACGGCACTGTGGACGCGCTTCATCTGCCGGTCGGTCCGGCGGGTGGCATCGTCGGCGGTCTTGCGATGAGCGGCGAGGCGATGCCGCTTCTGATCGACATCGACGACGAGCGGCTGGAGGCGCGCTCCAAGGAATCGGAGCGCGCCTACAAGGAGATCGTGTCGTCGATCAAGGACGCCACCTACACCGCCGCCAAGACCGCCACGCTCGATACGCTTGTGGCGATGGGCCGCTGCTCCGACATTCTGGTGCTCGGCCGACCGGGCGCCGATCCCGAGAACGTGGCACCGGCCACCGTCGAGGCCGCCATCTACGAGTGCGCCCGCGCCGTCATGATCGCGCCGCCGACCGCCGCGACAGGCGCCTTCGGTTCGGTGGTCGTGGCGTGGAACGGCAGCTTCCAGGCCGCGCGCGCCGTCGAGTATGCGCTGCCGTTCCTGAAGGCGGCGACCAAGGTCACGATCCTGGTGGCCGGCAGCAAGCCCGACGACGTCGGCGCATCATACCTTGCACGCAATCTCGGGCGGCACGGCATCACTTCCACTATCGATGCGATCGATCCCGGCGTCGTCTCGGGCCGCGCCCGCGGCCGCGCGCTGCTCGACTATACCCACGGCAAGGGCGCCGACCTGCTGGTCATGGGTGCCTACGGTCGCGGCCAGGTGTTGAGCTTCCTCGGCCTCGGCGGCGCCACCGGCAAGGTGATCTCGTCCTGCCGCGTGCCCCTGTTGATGGCGCACTAGTTCATCAGGGACAGGCGCCGGCGCCCTGCGTCACCACGTCGGGGTCGGCGCAGGCGCTGCAGGCATTGCCATAGGTCTTGCGGCTGCCATCGCGGCGGACGCCGCAGGACGGACGGTAGTCGCGCGTGCACATCTGCGGCCGGGGATCGGCGCAAGGGCCGCCGGCAACGGGCAGCGATTCGGGCGCGAGTTCGCCCCGGGTCATGAGGAACGTGAAAGGCTGCGCGCGATAGTCGCTCAGCATGCCGACAACCGAGATGCCGGCGCCGACGGCGGGCAGCGGGCTGAGCGGGCGGGCCATGACCACGACGAGGTCGACGACGTTGGCCGCCTGGCTCTCGTCGGTGATCGCGGCCTCGATGCGGTCGGGCGTGGCCGAGATCACCTTCACCGGAATCTTGAGGCGCGCGCCGCCACCCTGCTGCTTCGTGCCGATGGCCAGCCAGACCTTCTCGGCCGCCACCTTGTTGGCGGGTGTCGCGTCGCGATGGCGAAGCACCAGCGCCCAATCGGCGAAGGTGAGCGTCGCGGGATCGTTCTCCTCGACGAGCACCAGCGCCGCCTCGGGCGGCGTCAGCAGCCGCGGGATCGACTTCACGAAATTGGCCGGCGGCGCGCGTTCGCCGGCGACGATGCGGGCGACCAGCTCGTTCCAGCCTTCCTCGCTGCCACGATAGACGCGGTAACGCGAGCGAACATAGCGATCGATATCGGTCGCAGCCGCCGTGTTCTTGGCGGCACGCGCGATCGCGATCGAGCGCGCGGCATACCAGAAGCCTGACGCGTCGAGCGGCGTGCCCTCGAGCTGAGCGACGGCGAGCTGGTAGACGTCCTGCAGGTTGTCCGGCTCGGCCGCGACCGAGAGGCGGTAGTAGCGTCGCGCGTTGTCGTAGTCCTTGGCCTGAAGGGCGGCGAAGCCCAGCGTGCCGTTGAAGACCCCTCCCATCTGCTCCTTGACGCGCGCGAAGGCAGCATCGGTGAGCGACACCGGCTTCTGCCACTTCGGCAACACGAGCAATCCGCGCTCGGCTGCCTCGACCGCGGGCGGCAGGGCGGCCGCTTCGCCGGCCGCAGCCCTGGTTCGTCCGACATAGGCGCGATTGGCCAGCGCGCGCACATTGTCGGGATCGACCTGCAGCAGGCGCGCCGCGACGACATCGGCCTTGGCCGGTTGGTTGGCGGCTTGCCAGGCCGCGATCGCCTGCTCGAAGGCTTCGGTCCTGAGCGTGCTGCCGGGATACCACGCGATGAAGATTTCCATTGCCGCCGCACGCCTGGCGGCATCGCGCGTGTTGAGCGCGGCCATGTAGGAGTCGTACTCGGCCGGATTCTGGAAATCTTTCCGCGTCTGGGCCGCGATGTCGGTCGTGGCGAAAGCGAGCGCCAGCGACAGAACGAGACCAAGCCAGCGTATCAGCGCCATCGCAACCTCCTTTCGCTCTGGAATTACAGTGACCGTTTTGTCGAATTAAGGCAGTGTTCGGACGTTACGGACGGGTGGGGACAATGACAATGCAAGAGCGGCGTTTACGGATATTGGCGCTGCTCGGGGCGGGCCTGGCCACGGCCTTCTTCGGCCTGCCAGTGCAGGCCCAGCAAGCTGCGCCGCCGCCCGCCGTTCTGGTCCAACCCGCCGAGCTGAAGCCGATCGCCGATCAGGCGGAATTCATCGGCCGCGCCGCCGCCGTCGACAAGGTCGAGCTGCACGCCCGGATCAAAGGCTTTCTCGGGCCCCGCAAGTTCAAGGACGGCGACATGGTCAAGGAAGGCCAGGTGCTGTTCCTGATCGAGCCCGAGCCTTACCAGGCCACGGTCGACCAGAAGACGGCCCAACGCGATGCCGCCAAGGCGGCCCTGGCCAACGCCGACCTCCAGCTCCATCGTGCCGAGGAGCTCCTGCGCAGCAAGACCGGGACCCAGCAGACCTACGACCAGCGACTGTCGGAACAGCTCCAGGCCAAGGCGCAGGTCGAGGATGCCGCGGCCCAGTTGCGCGATGCCGAGATCCAACTCTCCTACACCCAGATCAAGTCGCCGATCGACGGCCGCATCGGCCGCGCCTCGGTATCGCCGGGCAACATCGTCGGCCCCGACTCGGGCGTGCTCGCCACGGTGGTGAGCGAAAATCCCATCCGGGTCCTGTTCTCGATCACCCAGCGCGAACTGCTCGATGCGCGGCGCGACGCCTCCTCGGGCGACAACCTCGTCGTGCGCCTGCGGCTGGCCGACGGCAGCCTCTACAAGGAGAAGGGCAAGCTCGACTTCATTGACGTCACGGCCGACGCCAAGACCGACGGCCAGGTGGTCCGGGCGGTATTCGACAACAAGGACGGCCTGCTGACCGACGGCCAGACGGTGCGCGTGATCGTCGAGGGCGAGAAGGTTCCGACCGTGGTCGCCGTGCCGCAGGCCGCGATCGCGCAGGACCAAAGCGGTCCCTACCTTTTCATCGTCAACGACAAGAACGTGGCCGAGCAGAAGCGCGTCAAGGTCGGCACCGCGCGCGACGGGCTGGTCGCCATCAGCGAGGGCCTGAAGGCCGGCGAGAAGGTGATCGTCCAGGGCCAGCAGCGTGTCCGCCCGGGCATGACGGTCAATCCAACCGTGGCGCCGCCCTCGGCCTCGACGCAGAAGCAGTAAGTCATGACGATCTCGTCGCTGTTCATTCGCCGGCCACGGCTGGCTTTCGTCGTCTCCACCGTCATCACCATCGCCGGCATCATCGCCATGACGGCGATGCCGGTGGCGCAGTTCCCCGACATCGTGCCGCCGCAGGTCCGTGTCACCGCGACCTATCCCGGTGCCTCGGCCCAGGCGGTCGAAGAGAGCGTGGCGCAGGTCATCGAGGCGCAGGTCAACGGCGTCGAGCGCATGCTCTACATGAAGTCGACGTCGGGCGGCGACGGCAGTTACTCCCTCACCGTCAGCTTCGAGGTCGGCTCCAATCCCGACATCAACACCGTCAACGTCAACAACCGCGTCAACCAGGCGGTCGCCCTGCTGCCGCCCGAGGTGCAGCGGCTGGGTGTCACCACCAAGAAGCAATCCTCGGCGCTCCTGCAGGTGATCGCAGTCTATTCGCCCAAGGGCACGCGCGACGCGCTGTTCCTGTCGAACTTCTCGACCATCACGCTGCTCGACACGCTGCGCCGCGTGCCCGGCGTCGGCGACGCCACGCTGTTCGGCGCGCTCGACTACTCGATGCGCGTCTGGCTCAACCTCGACCGCATGTCGAGCCTCGACATCACGCCCAACGACGTGGTCCAGGCCGTCCAGGCGCAGAACGTCCAGGCCGCCGTCGGCCTGGTCGGCGCCGCACCACTGCTCGACGATGTCGGCTTCCAGCTCAACATCACCACCCAGGGCCGCCTGACGACGGTCGAGGAGTTCGAGAACATCGTCGTGCGCGCCACATCAGCGGGCGCGCTGGTCCGGGTCAAGGACATCGCCCGGGTCGAACTGGGCGCCAAGACCAGCGATCAGCTCGGCCGCTACAACGGCAAGCCGGCCGCCGGCATCCAGATCTACCAGTTGCCGGGCGCCAATGCGCTGGCCACCGCCAAGGGCGTGCGCGACGCGATCAAGGCGCTGGAACCGCGCTTTCCCGACGATATCGCCTACGACGTCATGTACGACACGACGGTGTTCGTGCAGGCAACGATCGAGAGCGTGATCCACACGCTGATCGAAGCCTTCGTCCTGGTGGCCATCGTCGTCTTCATCTTCCTCGGCAACCTGCGCGCCACCCTCATTCCCATCATCGCCGTGCCGGTGGCCCTGATCGGCACCTTCGCCGTCATGCTGGCGCTTGGCTTCTCGGCCAACACCATCTCGCTGCTGGCGCTCGTGCTCGCGATCGGCATCGTCGTCGACGACGCCATCGTCGTGGTCGAGGCGGTCGAGCATATCCTCGAGCACGAGCCAAACCTCACGGTGGCGGAGGCCACCGAAAAGGCGATGACCCAGGTCACCGGGCCGATCATCGCCATCACCCTGGTGCTGCTGTCGGTGTTCATTCCGACGGCGTTCATCCCGGGCATCTCCGGCCAGCTCTATTCCCAGTTCGCCGTCGCCGTGTCGGTCTCGATGGTGATCTCGGCGATCAACGCGCTGTCGCTGTCGCCCGCCCTGTGCTCGCTGATCCTGCGCCACCGCAAGAAACCACGCGGTGTCATGGCCTGGCTGCAGAACGGCATCGACAAGAGCCGCGACGGCTATGTCCGGCTGGTGACGCCGCTTGCCCGGCGCGGCATCATCGCCGTGCTGCTGGTCGGCGGTTTTGTCGTCGCGACCGGCGGCATCGGCAGCCTGGTTCCCAGCGGCTTCCTGCCCGACGAGGACCAGGGCGCCTTCATGGCCGAGCTGCAGCTGCCCGACGCCGCCTCGACCAACCGCACGCTCGCCTCGCTCGAGGAGGTCGAAAAGACGATCGCCGGCCGGCCGTGGCTGCAGAGCATGTTCACGGTCAGCGGCTACAGCCTGATCGACGGGCTGGCGCAGCCCAACCGCGCGCTGGTCGTGGTCGGCCTGAAGCCCTTTGCCGAGCGCAAGGACCCCAGCCTGACGGTGTTCCGCGCCCTGGAGGAACTCAACGTCGCCTTCAGCCAGATCGCCTCGGCCAACGTCTTCGCCTTCAACCTGCCGCCGATCATGGGGCTGGGCAATTCGTCGGGCTTCGAGTTCGTCGTCCAGTCGCTGTCCGGGGCCTCCCCGGCCGACCTCGCGGCGGTTTCCCGCGGCCTGACGATCTCGGCGCAGGAAGTGCCGACGCTCACCGGCGTCTACACGACCTATGGCGCGTCGACACCGCAGATCAACCTCAAGCTCGACCGCGAGCGCGCCCAGGCGCTGGGCGTTTCCATCTCCGACATCTTCTCCTCGATGCAGACGGCGCTGGGCGGCGCCTATTCCAACGACTTCAACCTGTTCGGCCGCACCTGGCAGGTGAAGGTCCAGGCCGACGCCGCCGACCGTGGCAAGATCAGCGACGTCTTCCGGGTACGTGTCCGCTCCTCGAGCGGCGAGCTGGTGCCGCTGCAGGCGGTCGCCAACATCGAACTGGTGACCGCGCCCAGTTCGATCGTGCGCTACAACAACCTGCGCTCGGTCGTGGTGAACGGCGCGCCGGCGGCGGGCTATTCCTCGGGCGACGCGATCGCCGCCATGGAGAAGCTCGCCAAGGCGACCCTGCCCGCCGGCTACGGCTACGAATGGACGGGCACGGCGCTGCAGGAAAAGGCGGCCAGCGGCCAGACCGGATTCATCCTGGGTCTCGCCGTGGTCTTCGCCTACCTCTTCCTGGTCGGCCTCTACGAAAGCACCGCCATCCCGGTCGCCGCCCTCCTGTCGGTGACGGTGGGCCTGTTCGGCGCCATGACCGCCCTGCTGATCAGCGGCCTCGACAACAACATCTTCGCGCAGATCGGCATCGTCGTGCTGATCGCGCTCGCGGCCAAGAACGCCATCCTGATCATCGAGTTCGCGATGGCGGAGCGCGCCAGCGGCAAGGACATCGTGACCGCGGCCACCACCGCCGCCGCCCTTCGTTTCCGCGCCGTCATGATGACCTCGTTCGCCTTCATCCTGGGCCTGGTCCCACTGGTGATCGCTTCGGGTGCGGGCGCGGCCACCCAGCGCGCCGTCGGCACGGCAGTGTTCGGCGGCATGATCGCGGCGTCGTTCCTGGGCATCTTCGTCATCCCCGGTCTCTACGTGGCCTTCCAGACCGGCCGCGAGAAGATCAAGGGCATGCTGGGCCAGGCACCGCCGCCGCCCGCGATCAAACCAGTCGAGCCGACGCACTGAACCAAACCCGGCTCTCCGCATCCGGGGGAGCCGCCAAAAGCCATCGTTTCCCGGGCTTTCACCCGGTTCCGTGTCACACCAAGTGTCACACCAAGTTGTGACATTTTCTGTGACACCGACGTGTGACATCGCGGGTTTCGCCTGCGGTCCCCCTGACAGTCGTGGGCGCCGCAGCAGACCGTCTAAACCCGTATTCGGGCGCGTTTTCTCGCGCCTTCGGTCCACCCTGCCACTGGACGGTCTCCAGCGAGGGCAGCCATTCATTGCTACGCACGGCACATGACCGCGGGACGGCCCCTCCTCCTCAATTGGATCGTACCCGGCGGGCGCGCGGGGCGGGGCATGGTCAATGGTTTCACCATTCCGTCGCCCGGAGGCGACGAGAAGGGCTGGCGGGTTTCAGCCGCCCTTGCGTGCCGTCCCCACCCGATCAGGGGGGACGGTCGCTTTGGTCCCTGGAGACGGACCTCGTGTAATGGTATCGGATATGTATCCCTACATCTGCTGAACCTGCAAATCACTTTTGCGTGAGCAAATGCTGGCAGTGCTGGCGAGCGATAGGCTGGAGTGCGAGAACCGGCGGGAGGGTTGAAATGCTGGACGCCCGTGAAGGCGAGGCTGAGCGGCACTTCCAAAGGCAGAAAACGTCAGCCGCCCAGCGCGACCGCGACCAGTACCAGCCCGACACCGAGCACACCGACCAGTGCGGGAGCGCGCCACGGATTTGCTCCTGAATACTGTGCCCAGCGGTAGCCGATCAGCAGCAGCAGTCCCACCTGCAGGCCGTTGGCGATCCGCAAGGCCACGGCGGCGTCGCCGGTGAACAGCAACGGGACCAGGCCGGGCAGCGCCGCGAGCGACACGAGGACGCAAATGATGGCAGCGGCGATATAGTCGCCCGGCAGCAGATGGGCCCTCTCCACGCGGGCGTTCTGGAGCATGCGGGTGAGAGACCGGTGGAAGTCCGCCCGGTCTTCCGCCCGCATCTCGGGCTCGCCCTCGAGATCGAATTCCTCGCGGACAAGTCTGATTGCCTCGTCCTGATCGGTGGCCTGCTGCAGACGTCGGACGAGCACCATGCGCCGGTTGCGATTGAACCTGGCGCCCAGCAGGTAGAAGGCGGCATCGATCACGCCCCAGGCGACGTTGCAGCCAAGAAGGGCGACCGCCAGCTCGGCGGCATTGAGCTCGGATGGTGCAGTGAGAAGGCGTGCTCCCGCCGTCATGGTGAGTGCCATGATCAATCCAAACAGGATCTCGAGCAGGCTTTCCGATGGATCGAGATGACGATGGACGAAACCCAGCATGTGCTCAGCCCCCAGGCTTCTTCGCCGCCGACAGCGACAGCGTGAGGTAGGCGTTCCAGCCTTCGGGGCGATTCTGGGCGGCGAACTCCTTGTAGCCGCGCAGGTTGACGTCGACCGCGAGGCCGCCCGCTGCGAACGACCATCCGACCTGGGGGCCGACGCCTGCCACCCTCGAGCGGAAGTCGCCCAACCGCGCGCTCCCACCCGTATCCGCGCTCACCTGATTGTAGAGATAGGCCACCGCGCCGGCATACAGCGACTCGTTGAATGACCACGACGTGCCGATATCGATGTGGCCGTCCGTGCCGCTCCGGTAGCCGGTCTGGGGATTGACGAAATTGTAGGTGAGGCCGGCCGTCACCGAGATCTCGAAGCCCGACGCCGGCATGTAGGTGTAGCCGAGGCCCCCGTCGATCGCCCAGTGGCCGACCCCGACGCCGGCCAGTCGGTTGGGGTCGTAGGGACCGGTTGGCGCGCTCCCCATGACGTAGCTCATGAAATTGTGGTCGCCACCCTGCCATTTCAGTGACGCGATCGGGTAGGTATCGCTGATGCCGCTGGCGCTGTCGCTGGACCCGCCCGAGATCGAGTTGCCGCCCGGTCCGGTGAGCGTCCCCCAGATCGAACTGTCCGATCGACCCACCGAGAAGGTGACGCCGACCGCGAGTTGGCCGCCGAGGACGGGCTGCTCGAACGTGTAGGTGGGTGTCAGGAAGAGATATTGTTCGCTGACATTGAGCCCGGCGAGAAGACCGCCACCACGTGAGAAATCGGTGCCGGCCACCGCGCTGGCACGGCGTGTATAAAACATCACCTCGAACGAGACACCCGGGTCGCCCGGCACCGCGGCGAAGCTGCCAAACTGACCGGGCAACCAGACGCTGGCGCCACCTTCGTCGGCGAGCGCCGGCCCCGACGCCAGCAAGCCGGCCGCGAGGATCAGGACCCGCTTGGTCAGCCGCAGCATCGCGGCCTCATGCCGGTATCGCAAACACCGTCACCGCCATGATCGCGTACATGGCGATGAGCTGCACACCGGTGAACCAGGTCGACTTGCCGCCGACGATCAGGATCGAGGCGACAAAGGTCGCGGCAATGACCAGGAACACCTCGACGCCCGTGAAGGCGAGGCTGAGCGGCGCCGGGGCGATCCAGAGGCTGAGCAGCACCAGCAGCGGCGCCACGAACAGCGCGATCTGGGTGCTGCTGCCGATCGCGATGCCGACTGCCATCTCCATGCGATTGCGCATCGCCACCAGCACCGCCGTACTGTGCTCGGCCGCGTTGCCGACGATGGCCACGACCACGACGCCGACGAACAGGCTGGAGAGGCCGAGCGCGTGCGAGGCCTGCTCGACGGTGGCCACCAGAATTTCACTCATCCACACGATCAGGAGCGTCACGCCTGCCATCACGCCGAGCGTCAGAGACATCGACCAGGGCGTGCCGTGGTGCGCCTCCGCGCCAGCCGCCTCCTCGCCGTGGAACAGGTCGGCGTGAGTCCGCAGCATGAAGATGATGCTGCAGACATAGACCACGAGCAGGATCACCGACACGACCACGCTGAAGGCGACCGAGCGGCTCGCCAGCTCCCCGGTCTTGGTGGCGGCGAAGACCGACGGCACCAGGATCGCCATGGCGGCAAGCGCCATCATGCCGATCTGCGTGCGTGCGCCGATGGTGGCGAAACTCTGCACCTTGTAGCGAAGCCCCCCGGCCAGGAACGACGCGCCGAGCACCAGCAGCAGGTTGCCGATGATCGATCCGGTGAGCGACGCCTTCACGACATCAAGCATGCCCGCCCTGAGCGCCACCAGCGCGATGATGAGCTCGGCGGCATTGCCAAGGGTTGCATTGAGAAAGCCGCCGATGCCTTCGCCGGTGCGTGCCGCGAGCTTCTCCGTCGCGACGCCCAGCAGGCCAGCGAGCGGCACGATGGCGATGCAGGCCAGCACGAAAACGAGCAAGGGCGAGTCGGGCCGCGCATGGTGAGCCCAAGCGGCCACGGGTACAGCGAACAGCAGCCACGCCAGCGGCGCGTCCGACAAGATGGTGCGCAGTATCCTCATTGGTCTCTCCCCTGCTCTATCTTAATCGCATCCGCGTCCCGCCGCACGCCGCACGCCACACGCCGGGGTCGATCGCCATGGGCATTTGAGCGCTGGCGGTGAAGGCGTTCCAGACGATCGGCACCGGGATGAGCTGGCGCGGGATGACACTGAACCGAATCGTCTGCAGAGCACTGATCGGAGGAGCGGGGG
>JAQSDW010000235.1:68347-99175 GCA_029946105.1 Reyranella sp.
CCCCCCGCTCCCATGAACGACCGACTGCGAGGGAGCGGCGGAATGACGAACGGACCTCAAATCATCCCGCTCTAGCCAGCGCTGGGCGTTGCCCACGCAAATCTCCTAGGCCGCGAGATCGAAGTCGGTGAGATCGGGCTTCTGCATTTCCTCGCGGAAGCGATCGAAGCTCCACGGCCAGAGGGCTGGATTACCGTTCTTGTCGAGATACCAGCTCCGGCAGCCGGACATCCACACGGTGCCCTTCATAGCCTCGTGGATCGCATCGTTGAAATGCCGCGCCGCCGCGGCCGACGGCGCCACCGCCCGGCACTTGCCCTCGAGGACGAGGTCGACGAGCTGCAGGATATAGTCGATCTGCAGTTCGGAGATCATGATCACCGAGAAATTGCCGATCGGGCTGTTGGGTCCGACCAACATGAAGAAGTTGGGAAATCCCGGGACGGCCACCGAACGATAGGCTTCGTTGGCCGTCGACCATGTGTCCGACAGCGTGTGCCCGCCCTCACCCACGACCTCCATCGGCCGCACGAAGGCGTGGCCATCGAAGCCGGTGGCCAGCACCAGCACGTCGAGCACGTGCAGGACGCCATCCCGGGTCCGCACGCCGGTCGCCTCGATGCGATCGATGGCTTCGGTGACCAGCTCGACGTTGGGCTTCTGCATCGCCGGATAGAACTCGTCCGACATGATCAGCCGCTTGCAGGCGGCGCGGTAGTTGGGCGTCAACCGGCGCCGCAACTCGGGATCGTGGACGTTCTCCTCGAGATTGAGACGGCAGGCGTCCTCGATCTTCTGGAGTTCGTCCTGGTTGCCGATCACGGCGCGCGCGAAAGTGTCGACGAAGCGCTGAGACCAGAAGTCGTAGGACTGCTGCAGGCGCTCGGGCGAGGCGAGGAACATCGCCTTTTCCTCGGCGCTGTAGAACGGATTGGCGAGCGGCAGGACCCACTGCGCGGTGCGCTGGAACAGCGAGAGCTTCGCGACGCGATCGGCAAGGGCCGGCACGATCTGGATCGCGGTCGACCCGGTACCGATGATGCCGACGCGCTTGCCGTGGATCGGCACCGCGTGGCCCCAGCGCGCCGAGTGAAACTTCGGCCCCTTGAAGTCGGCCAGCCCGGCAATGTCCGGGAGCGCGGGATGGTGCAGCACGCCCGTGGCTGCAATCACGAAATCCACGGTGTCGGTCGCGCGGCCCGTCGTCTTCAGCCGCCAGCGGCCGTCGACATAGTCGGCGCGGGCGATCTCGCTGTTGTAGCGGATGTGCTGCTCGATGCCGTACTTTTCGGCCACGCCCTCGAAATAGCGCTGGATTTCCGCACCGGGCGAAAAGCGCCGGGTCCAATCGCCCTTGAGCTCGAAGGAATAGGCATAGACATGGCTCGGCACGTCGCAGGACAGGCCGGGATAGGTATTGTCGCGCCATGTGCCGCCGAGGCGACCGGCCTTCTCGTAGATCGTGAAGTCCTCGATGCCACGCTGCTTCAGCTTGATGGCGGCCAGGATGCCCGACATGCCCGCGCCGATGATGGCGAACCGCTTGCTCACTCTGTCACTCTCCGCTGGGCGTCTTCTGCCGGGGATGGATAACGTCCTTGAAGTCGTCGAAGCCCTTCCAGGTAGGCTCCGGCGGTTCGTAGCCGGGACGCGGCGCGTACTTCGATGCCTCTGTCGTGCCAGGCGTCACGATGTAGCGCGGGCAGTTCGGAAAGATCGCGCGCACCGTCACCCGCACCAGAAGCTGCGCGCCGGCGAAACGCTGCATCAATGGATCGTCGCGCTCGACACGCGCTGTGCCATTGACCCTGAGCCGCCGGGGCTTCTCACCCATGTCGATGAACAGCAGGCCGACCGCCGGATTGGCCAGCACATTGCCCAGGCTCTTGAACATGCCGTTGCCGTCGTAGTCGGGAAAGGCGAGCTCGTTGGCACCGACGATCTTCACGAACCCCGGCGTGCCGCCCTTGAAGGAGCAGTCCGGCTGGCCACGATCGTCCGACGTCGCCAGGAAGAAGAACATTGCGCCCTCGATGAAGGCGCGGTCTCCGTCGGTGAATTCAAAGCGGGTGAGCTTCTCCTCCAGCCGGTCGGCGATGCGGCGGCTGTCGAACTGGTCCTGCAGACGGCGGTTGCCGTCGTGGAACATCACGCTTGCGGGCATGGGCTCCTCCTGGCGTTCAAAATAGACGACCGTGTCGGATCAATAGTGTCTAAGTTGTCGGCAGCCGACAACCAAGCGGAGATTGTCTATGGCGCCAGAGGTATTCGTGCTGGTCCTTTGCGCCGCGATAGCGCATGCGGCCTGGAATGCCCTGGTCAAGGTCGACGGCGACCGGCTCGCGCTGCTCAAGGCGATGGCGCTCACGCAGTTCTTCCTCTCGCTGTGCCTCATGCCATTCGTCGCCATGCCGGCAATCGAAAGCTGGCCTTACCTGATCGCCAGCCCAACCCTGGCGACGGCGTACATGCTGTTCCTCAATCGCGCCTACCATGCGGGCGATTTCAGCCACGTCTATCCTCTGGCGCGCGGCGTGGCACCGCTCGGCGTCGCCGTCGTCTCGATCGGCCTGCTGGGCGAGCGCCTGGAGCCCGCCGCCCAGATCGGCGTCCTGCTCATTGCACTGGGCATCACGAGCCTGGTGCTGACGCGGGGCGCGGCCGGTCTCCGCGACCTGCGGTCTTCGTTCCATGCCCTCGGCGCAGGACTGTTCATCGCCGCCTACACGATCACAGACGGGCTGGGAGCGCGCGCCGCGGGAACGGCCGGCGGCTTCATGGCCTGGATGGCGCTCTTCAACGCAATCCTGGTCATCGGCTGCATCCAATGGCTCCAACGCGGAAAGCAGCGTCCGGTCGTCGCGCGCAGCGGGTGGGTCGGGATTGCCGTGGGCGTAATGAGTTATGGCTCAACCTGGCTCGCCATCTGGGCCCTGACCGTGGCGCCGTTGACCCTGGTGTCGGCGCTGCGCGAGACCAGCGTCGTCTTCGCGATGATCATCGGCGTCGTTTTCCTGAAGGAACGGCTCAGCCTCATCCGATTGGCATCCATCGCCACGACCCTGATCGGAACCGTCCTCCTGAAATTCGGCCGATAGCCGCTTCCTAAGGCCGGTCGGTCCCCGCCTCGAGACGTGCCCTGAGCGCCGCGTCGTGCAGGGTCGTGTCCTGGCCCGGCGGCGCGATGCGCACGGCGTCTTCCAGGGTCATGGTCTGGCGCCACTCCTCCGACGGCCGCACGCGCCCGTCCGAGCCGATCTGGTCGACGCCCCAGTAGAGTTCGAGATGGTGTCCATCGGGATCGAGGAACTCGACCGAGACCTGGCAGCCGGCGCGGCGGCGGCCTTCAAAGGTGAGCGTGGCGCCATGAGCCTTCAGGTGGTCGCGGGCGCGAAAAACCTCGTCGAGCGTGGCGAGCTCGAAGGCGAGATGGTGCAGGCTCTTGTCCTGGCCGGCATCGGGCGCGCGATCGCCGACCAGGGCGAGGCAATGGTGATCGCCGTTGCAGCGCAGGAACACCATGCCGCCCGGCATCATCGTGCCGGGATAGACGTCGGACACCTGGAAGCCCAGCACCTCGGTATAGAAGCGCCTGGAGCGGTCGAGATCGCTCACGAAGACGACGGCATGGCCGATTTTTCGAACGGCGAAGGGTGTGCTCATGGACGCCCTTTCCAACCTTGTGCTTTTGACCGGTGCTCAGTCATCATGCGCCCGACGATACACCGGGGGGACGCATGGCGAAATCGCCCAACAGACTGTCGGCCAGTGAGGCCGTCCTGCGCATGGCCCAGAAGCGGTTGAAGGCCCGCGACCTGGTCGAAGCCTGCCTCGATCGCATCGAGCATCGCGAAGGCCAGGTCCATGCCTGGGAGGCGCTCGACGCCGAGGGAGCCCGGAAGCGCGCCGACATGCTCGACAAGCGCGCCAAGCCCGTGGGGCCGCTGCATGGCATTCCGCTCGCGGTCAAAGACATCATCTCGACCAAAACCATGCCCACCACCTGCGGCTCGCCGATCTACCGCGACCATGTCGTGGGCCGCGACGCCGCCTGCGTGACACAGCTCGTGAAGGCCGGCGCCATCGTGCTGGGCAAATCCGTGACCACGGAATTCGCCGGCGGCCATGCCGGCAAGACCCACAATCCGCACAATCTGCGCCATACGCCGGCCGGCTCCTCGTCGGGTTCGGCGGCGGCGGTCGCCGACTGCATGGTGCCGGTCGGCTACGGCACGCAGACCTCGGGATCGGTGATCCGCCCCGGCGCCTTCAATGGCACCGTGGCCTACAAGGGCACCTTTGGCTGGGCCGACACCACCGGCATAAAAACCTACGCCCGAAGCCTCGACACGCTGGGCTTCTTCACCCGCACGACCAACGATCTCGCCCTGATCCGCGCCGCCTACGGCCATGCGCCGGCCGATCCGCCGCAGCGCGTGCCGCGCATCGGCTTCTGCCGCACCCTGTGGTGGGACCAGGCCGAGCCCTACAACAGGAAGAACATCGAACTCGCCGCCCGCACCTTGCGCGCCTCGGGCGCCAAGGTGCGCGAATGGGACATGCCCGAGAGCTGGGGGCCGCTCATCACGGCGCACAACCGGGTGATGACCAAGGAGGCGACCCAGCACTACGCGCCGGAGCGCGCCCGCTTCCCCCATCTCCTGTCGCCCGGCCTGACGGCGGCCCTGGAGGTCGGCGACAGCGTTACCCGCGCCCAGCTCGCCGACGCCAAGAAGCGCAAGCGCCGGGCGCTGGCCGATCTCGGCGCCGTGTGGGAGCGCTTCGACTTCCTGCTGGCCCCCACCGCGCGAGGAGAAGCGCCGGCGGGTCTCGGCTACACCGGCGATCCGATCTTCAACCGATTCTGGACCCTGCTCGGCACCCCCTGCGTGGCGCTGCCCTTCAATGCCGGCCCGTTCGGCCTGCCGTTGTCGGTGCAGCTGATCGCACCGCTGCGCGCCGACGACCAGCTCATCGCCTGGGCGCGCTGGGTGGAGGCACGCCTCTCGTGAAAGTGGGCGCGTGAAACTCGGCCTGATCGGCTATGGCGCGATCGGCAAGCATGTCGAAGCAGCCGGCCTAGAAAACATCGAGCTGGTGTCGGTGCTGGTGCGGCGGCCGCGCAACGCCCATTCCGATGGGGGCGTGCTGACGCACGAACCGGAGCGCTTCTTCGCCCACAAGTTCGACGCCGTCGCCGAATGCGCCGGCCACGAAGCGGTGCGCACGCACGGCCAGCGCGTGCTTGAGCAAGGGGCGGACTTCCTGGTGACGTCCGTCGGCGCCTTCACCGACACTGCCCTCTTCGACCGGCTGCTGGCGGCGGCCAAGGCCAGCGGCAGGCGCCTGATCCTGCCCTCGGCCGGTATTGGTGCGCTGGACATATTGAGCAGTGCCGCCGTGGGTGGCCTCGACAGCGTCACGGTCACCGTGCGCAAGGATCCGTCGGCCTGGAAGGGCACAATCGCCGAGACGCTGGTCGATCTCGATTCCCTTACGGCGCCGCATACGGTGTTCGACGGGCCCGTGCGTGAGGGCGCGCGGCTCTATCCGCAAAACGTCAACATC
Source organism: Reyranella sp. (assembly GCA_029946105.1). Classification (GTDB taxonomy): domain Bacteria; phylum Pseudomonadota; class Alphaproteobacteria; order Reyranellales; family Reyranellaceae; genus Reyranella. The sequence continues at coordinate 73,916 of JAQSDW010000235.1, forward strand.
TCGGCCGCCGCCGCCATTGCCGGCATCGGTCTCGACCGCACGCGCGTGGTGATCGTGGCCGATCCCACCATCACCACGCACATCGTCGAGTTGGAAGCCAAGGGTGCCTTCGGCCGCTTCACCTTCATGGAGGACGTGGCTGTCAGCGAAGAGAACCGCAAGACCGGCAAGCTGGTCGCCATGGCCATGGTGAAGTCGGTGCGCCAACTGGCGTCGACCCTCGTGGTGGCCGCCTAAAAAGCAGGGGAACGTCCGATGGAAGAATTCGATTATGTGATCGTGGGCGCGGGCGCTGCGGGCTGCGTGCTCGCCAATCGTCTCTCGGCCGATGGCAAGAGCACCGTCGCGGTCATCGAGGCCGGCGGCAAAGACAATCATATCTGGATCAAGGTGCCGGCCGGCTTCAACAAGACGGTCTACAACGAGAGCCTCAACTGGGGCTACGAAACGGCGCCCGGGCCTCATATCGACGGCCGGAAGATCAAGTTCCCACGCGGCAAGGTGCTGGGCGGCTCGGGTTCGATCAACGGCCATCTCTACGTGCGCGGCCAGGCGGCCGACTACGACACCTGGGCGCAGCTCGGCTGCCGCGGCTGGTCGTGGGACGACGTGCTGCCCTACTTCAAGCGCGCCGAGTCGCGCGACGGCGGCGACGACGCCGTACGCGGTCGCGCAGGCCCGCTCGTCATCGAGGACCAGCGCGATCCACATGTGCTGAGCGACGCCTATATGGCTGCCAACGAGGCGCTCGGACTGAAGCGCACCCCCGACTACAATTGCGGCGACCAGGAAGGAACGCTGCTCTACCAGAACATGATGAAGAACGGCCGGCGCTGGAGCCCGGTCGACGCCTACCTGAAGCCGGCGATGAAGCGCCCCAACGTGCGCGTGATCACACAGGCCCTGGTCGAGCGGGTCGACCTCGACGGCAAGCGGGCCACCGGCATCACCTATCGCCAAAACGGGCAGTCGCACTCGATCAAGGCGCGACGCGACGTCATCCTTGCCGGCGGCGCCATCAACACGCCGCAGCTCCTGCAGATTTCCGGCATCGGCCATCCCGACGATCTCGCCGCGATCGGCGCGCCGGTGAAGCACGCCCTCCCCGGCGTCGGCCACAACTTCCGCGACCACTACGCCATCCGCGTCTCGGCCCTGGTAAAAGGCGCGCCATCCCTCAACGAAAAGAGCCGGGGATTGCGTCTCGTCGGCGAAGTCCTGCGCTACGCGATAAGCCGCAAGGGCCTGCTGACCACGGCGCCGAGCCATGCCGGCGGCTACCTCAAGACGCGGCCGGGGCTCGAGACGCCGGACATGCAGCTCTACTTCGCGCCGGCGAGCTACGGCGGCGGCCGTTACGGCACCACCGAGCTCGACACCGTGCCCGGCATGACCTTGGGCGCCGCGCAGCTGCGTCCCGAGAGCACCGGCCATGTGAAGGCGCTAAGCGCCGATCCCACGGCCAAGCCAGAGATCCAGCCGAATTACCTGGCCGACCAGATCGACCGCGACGCGCTGCTGGCGGCGATGAAATATCTGCGCAAGCTTCTGGCGACGCCGCCGCTCGCCGATTACGTGATCCGCGAGAATTTCCCCGGCCCCGACGTCCAGACCGACGAGCAATGGATGGCACATGCCCGCGCCACTGGCTCGACGACCTATCATCCGGTCGGCACCTGCAAACTCGGCACCGATCCCCGGGCGGTGGTCGATCCGTTGAGCATGCGGGTGATCGGCCTACAGGGTCTGCGCGTCGCCGACGCCTCGTGCATGCCCACGATGGTATCGGGCAACACCTACGCCGCGACCAACGTGATCGCAGAGAAAGGTGCCGACCTTATCGCTCAGACGTAACGCTCAGACGTAACCGGGACCTTCGATCACCGGGTGGGCGATGAGGAACTTTTCGTCGATCTCGACGCCGATGCCGGGCTTGTCGAGCGGCCGGACGCAGCCATCCTTGCCGATCTGCCACGGCGTGCTGCCGAGCTCGTCGCGGAACTTGTTGGCCACCGACAGATCGGCTTCGAAGTAGCCGCCATTGTCGATCGAAGCCAGGAAGTGGATCGACACGGCGTGATTGAGGCCGGTCATCGAGCTGTGCGGATGGATCGGCAGCTTCCACATCGAGGCGGCGGCGGCGATGCGCTGCACCTCGGTGACGCCGCCGCTCTTGGAGAGATCGGGCTGCAGGATGGTGATGTTGCCGTCTTCGATGATCCTGTGGAACTCGAAGCGCGTGTAATGGTTCTCGCCGGCGGCCAGCGGCGTACGGCCCCAGGCCTTTGCCATGGCGTAGGAGCGATGGTCGTGCGCCGGGAACGGCTCCTCCAGCCAGGCGATGCCGAGCTCGTCCATCGCCGGCATGATGCGGCGCACGTCTTCGACCGTGTAGTCGGTGTTGGCGTCGGTCAGCAGCACGACCTCGTCGCCGAAGCGACGGCGCACGGCAGTCATGCGCGCGATGTCGGCTTTTACGTTGTCACCGACGCGCAATTTCAGCGCCTTGTAACCGGCCTCGACCATGGGCACCGCCTCGGCTGCCAATGAATCAGGCGCCTGATAACCCAGCGAGATGCCGCCGGCATAGGCCGGCACCGGCTTGTTGGTGCCGCCCAAAAGCTTGTAGAGCGGCCAGCCCACGGCCTTGCCCTTGATGTCCCACAGCGCCTGGTCGAGGCCGCTCATGGCCATCGACGTGGCGGCGCCCATGCCGTGCGAGCCGAGCTGGAACTTGTAGATCTTGGCCCAGATGCCCACCGTGTCGGTCGCATCCATGCCGACCACGAAGCCCTTCAGCGTCGTGTTGATCAGATGGCCGATGCTGCCCGGCGAGCGGGCGTGATGGCTCTCGCCCCAGCCCACGATTCCATCCTCGGTCGTCACCTTCACCATGACGCAGTCGCGCTTGGTCATGGTGCCGATGCCGAGCGACACCTGCAGCTCCTTGGGCACGCGATAGCTGGTCGGGTAGGCCTTTACGTCGACAATCTTCATGGGATCACGCGACCTTGTATTTCTTGAGCACGTCGCGATCGATCTCGATGCCGAGACCGGGGCCGATCGGGACCTTGACGATGCCCTTCTTCTGCTCAATCGGCTCCTGGGCCAGCGTGTCGCGCAGGGGATTGGGTGTTTGCTCGAACTCGAGCATCGGCGGCATCGGCCTGAAAGCCGGCGGCTGATCCGGCAGGGCCGCCAGGAATTGCACCGTGGCCGCCAGGCCGATGACCGAACCCCAGGCATGCGGCACGCATTCGACGCCGAAGGCTGATGCAAGGGTTGCGATCTTGCGACATTCGGAAAAGCCACCGGCGGCACAAAGGTCGGGCTGCACGATGTCCATCGCCTTCCTGGCGATCACATCGCGAAAACCCCAGCGGGTGAAATCGTTTTCGCCGCCGGCCACCGCCATGTCGAGGGCACGGGTCACCTCGATGTAGCCGTCGTGATCCTCGGGGCTGATCGGCTCCTCGAACCACATGACGTCGTGCTCTTCCAGCATGCGGCCGAGTTTTATGGCGTTGGGCACCGAGAAGCAGTGGTTGGCGTCGACCGCGAGCTTCACATCGGGGCCGATCGCCTTCCGCACCGCACCCACTCTCTTGGCATCGAGCTTCAGGTCGCCGAGACCGATCTTCATCTTGATGGCGCGGAAGCCGTCGTTCTTGAATTCCAGCGCCTCCTCGACCGCTTCCTCGACCAGGCGGTTCATGTCGATGAAGTAGAGTCCCGTCGCATAGGGAATGACTTCGCTGCGATAGGCGCCGCCGATCAACTTGTGGACGGGCTTGTTCACCGCCCGGCCCATGATGTCCCAGAGCGCGATGTCGATGCCAGAGATGGCCGAGATCGCCATGCCGGTCGTGCCGTAGTCCTTGATCCTGTTGTAGAGATCTTCCCAGATTGCCTCGACGTCGAACGGATCGCGGCCGACGACGCGCGCCTTGTACTGCGTCTCAACGAAGGTCTTGGCGACGGCGGCGGGGCCATAGCACTCGCCCCAGCCGGTGATGCCTTCGTCGGTCGAGATCTCGACCAGGCAAGTCGAGCGTGTGCCGTAGACCCAACCACGCGCCGACACGAACGGCTTGTCGACCTTGCATTGCAGGATATGACAGGTGACGTCAGTGACCTTCACGGTCGTTTCCTCCGAACCAATTGTTAGCCGAGTGTTATCAGCAAATTGCCGAGCTTGTCCTGCCGGAGCTTGTCGCCAGGTTCGACGACGGTCGTGCAGTCGAGCTGCTCGAGGATCGCGGGACCCTTGAAGGTCGCATCGCGTGGCAGCTTCTCGCGCGCATAGACCGGCGTCTGGCGCCAGCCGTCGGTGAACCAGACGCGGCGTTCGCCGACCTGGGCTGCCTCGAGCGTCGGCGCGCGTTCGGTGGCGGCAAGTGCGGCCAGCGAAACTTCCGGCCGCACCCCGATCACCGCGGTGTGGAGATTGACGAGGACCGGCGGGATTTCCGCCAACTCGATACCGAAGCGCCTGAAGTAGGCCGCAGCGAAGGCCTTGTGCAGGCCCGCGACACCGATATCGGGCCGATCGACGCCGACCGAGAGGATGTGGCTCTGGCCCTGGAACTGCATGTCGGCGGTGTGGACGCGACGCAGCTCGCGCACCGGCACGCCCTCGCGGCCGATCGTGGCCTCGCCCTCAGCCGACTGCTCGGCATAGATGCGCGCCACCGTGGCGTCGTCGATAACCGAAAGCGGCTTGTTCACGGTGCGCACATAGTCATGGCGCAGATCGGCCACGACACAGCCCAGCGCGTTGGTGATGCCGGGCCTGGCCGGCACCAGCACGGTCGGGATGGCGAGTTCGCGGGCGAGCGCCGTCGCATGCAGCGGACCCGCGCCGCCAAAGGCAAACAGCGCGAAGTCGCGCGGATCGTGGCCACGCGACAGCGAGACCAGACGGATCGCGCCCGCCATGCGGTCGTTGGCGATGCGCAGGACGGCGGCGGCGGCGGCCTCGGCATCGAGGCCGAGCCGTTTGCCGATCTTCTCTAGCATCAGGCCGCGCACATGGTCGAGCGTGACCGGATGATCGACACCCAGCAGGCGGTCGGGATTGAGCCGGCCCAGGACCAGGTTGGCGTCCGTGATGGTGGGTTCGGTGCCACCACGGCCGTAGCAGATCGGCCCCGGCCGGGCGCCTGCACTCTCCGGACCGACGCGCAGCATGCCGGCCGAATCGACCGACGCGATCGAGCCGCCGCCGGCGCCGATCGTGTGCACGTCGACCATCGGCACATGGATAGGCATGGCGTATTCGAGTTCGAGCTCGCCCGAGACCTGCGGCACGGCGTTCTCGATCAGCCCGACGTCGGTCGAGGTGCCACCCATGTCGTAGGTGATGAGGTTGGGATGGCCGGAGGCGCGGCCGGTGTAGGCCGCCGCCATCACGCCCGAAGCCGGGCCCGACATGACGGTATTCACCGCGGCATGGGCGATGAGCTGTGAGGAGATCGTGCCGCCGTTGCCCTGCATCACCAGCAGGTCGCGGTCGAAACCCTTGGCCGAGAGTTCGGTGCGGAGCCGTGTGAGATAGCGGTCGAGGACCGGTTGGACAGAGGCGTTCACCGCCGCCGTCACCCCGCGCTCGTACTCGCGGTATTCGGAGAGAATGGCGTGGCCTGCCGTGACATAGGGATTGGGCCACAGGCCGCGCACGATCTCCGCCGCGCGCCGTTCGTGCGTCGGATTGATGTAACTGTGCAGAAAGTGGATGACGACGGCCTCGCAGCCCAACGCCAGCAGCTTGGCCGCCGCGTCGGCCACGGCCGTCTCGTCGAGCGGCACGAGCACCTCGCCGTCGGCGTCCATGCGCTCCGGCACTTCCAGCCGGAACTCGCGCTCGATCAACGGCCTGAAAGTGCCGCGCAGGCCATAGGGTTGCGGCCTGGTGCGACGACCGAGTTCGAGCACGTCGCGAAAGCCCTTGGTGGTGATCAACCCTACCCTGGCGATCTTGCGTTCGAGCAGAGCGTTGGTCGTGGTCGTGGTGCCGTGCACCACGGCCTGCAGGGTGGCCGGATCGGCGCCGGCCTCGGCGAGTGCCGCCATGAAGCCGATGGCCTGGTTGTCGACCGTCGTCGGCACCTTGGCGAGCTTGACAACGCCCGAAACCGAATCGATCGCCAGCAGATCGGTGAACGTGCCGCCGACGTCGATGCCGACCGTGAGCGAGCGCCCGGAGGATTTGAGAGAAGCCATGATCAAACCGAAAGATACTGTTCACGAAGGGAAGCGTCTGAAGCGAGTTCGGCCATCGTTCCGCCGAAGCGGATCTGGCCCTTCTCGATGATGTAGGCGCGGTCGGCCACGGCCTGGGAGAAATGCAGGTTCTGCTCGCACAGCAGCACCGAGAGTCCCTCGCCCTTCAGCATCCGGATCGAGTGCGCCATCTGCTCGACGATGATGGGGGCCAAGCCCTCCGACGGCTCGTCGAGCAGCACGCAGCTCGGATTGCCCATCAGGGTGCGGGCGATGGTGAGCATCTGCTGCTCGCCGCCCGACATGCGTCCGCCCGGCCGGTCACGCATGCCGGCCAGGTTGGGGAACAGGGCGAAGAGCTTGTCCTCGGTCCAGACCGGTGCGTCGCTGCGACCAGGCTGGCGGCCGACTTCGAGGTTCTCCATCACCGAGAGCTCGGTGAAGATGCGGCGCTCCTCGGGCACATAGCCCAGACCGAGCCGCGCGATGCGATAGGGCGGCAGGCGTTCTATGCGCTGGCCGGCGAACGTCACCTCGCCCTCAGCCGGTGGCACCAGCCCCATGATCGCCTTCAGGGCCGTGGACTTGCCCGCGCCGTTCCGGCCAAGCAAGGCCACGACCTCGCCCGGTTGAGCTTCGAACGACACACCCTGCAGGATATGGGCGCGGCCGTAGAAGGCGTGCAGGTCCCGGACCGCAAGCATCAGTGCGTGCCTCCGAGATAGACGGCGCGTACATTGGCATTGGCGCGCACTTCCGCCGGCGTGCCGCCCGCAATCAACTGGCCGCGGTTGAGCACGATGATGCGGTCGGCCTGGCTGAAAACCACGTCCATGTCGTGCTCGGTGAAAAGGACCGCGATATTCCGCGCCCGCGCCAGTCCGGCCGTGAGTTCCATCAGTGCCACCCGCTCCTTGGGCGCCATGCCGGCGGTCGGCTCGTCCATCAGCAGCAGCCGCGGCGCGTTGGCGAGCGCCATGGCGAGCTCTACGCGCTTGAGGTCACCATAGGCCAGCACACCGCAGGGCCGCTCCGCCTGGTCGAGCATGCCAACCTGGGCCAGCAGCGCGTCGGCCTCGGGCCGGAACGCGGCACCAAAGCGCCGCAGCAGCGAGCGCAGTCGGCCGGCATGCGAGTAGAGCGCCATCTGCACGTTCTCGCGCACGCTTAGCGAGACGAAGGTTGCCGTGATCTGGAAGGTTCGGCCCACGCCCAGCCGCCAGACGGCGCGCGGACGTAGCCCCACGATGTCGCGGCCAGCCAGCCGCACGACACCGGCATCAGGCACGAGCTGGCCATTCAGCATATTGAAGCAAGTGCTCTTGCCGGCGCCATTGGGGCCGATCAGCGCCAGCATCTCTCCCGCCGTGATCGCGAAGGAAACGTCGGCCACGGCTTGGACACCACCAAAGGCCTTGTGCAGGCCTTCGACCTGGAGAACCGCGTCACTCATGCGCGCTGCTCCCGCCAACGGAAGAAGAGCGCCTTCAGGCCACCGACGAGCCCCTGCGGGAAGAGCAGCACGATCAACAATATGATGCCGCCCATGACGGCACGCCAGAACTCGGTGTGGCGGGCGACGGCATCGCGCACCCAGGTGTAGACCGCCGCGCCCACCACTGGACCGGTCAGCGTTTCGACGCCGCCCAACAGCACCATGATCAGGCCATCGGTCGATTGGCTGATGGAGATGGTGGACGGCGAGATGCTGCCCTTGGAAAAAGCGTAGACCGAGCCGGCGAGGCCCGCGAGCGTGCCCACCAGCACAAACGCCGCCCACTGGAAGCCGCGCAGGTCGATGCCGATCGCCTCGGCGCGCAGCGGCGAATCGCGACCGGCACGGAGCGCTGCGCCGAAAGGCGAAAACAGCACCCGCCACAGGAGCGCAATGCCCGACCCGCAACAGGCGAGCGCCAGGTAGTAGTAGGTGGTCTTGCCGGCGAGCCAGGCCGACGGCCAGATGCCGAACACGCCGTTGCTGCCGCCCGTGAACGAATCCCACTGGAAGACGATCGACCAGCTGATCTGCGCGAAGGCCAGGGTCAGCATGGCGAGATAGACGCCCGAGAGGCGGACGCAGAACCAGCCGTAGACGACGGCGAAAGCGCCGGCGCAGAGCGGCGCCAGCAGCAGTGCTGCTTCCATGGGCAGGCCGGCGCGCTTGAACAGAAGGCCACCCGCGTAGGCACCGAGGCCGAAATAGGCGGCATGGCCGAACGACACCATGCCGGCCGGGCCCATGATGAAATGCAGGCTGACGGCGAACAGGGCGAAGCAGACGATGTCGGTCAGCATGATGGTGATGTAGCGGTCGGCGAACTGCGGCACCGCAAGCATCAACACCAGCCAGACCAGCGCCACCTTCCACGTCGGCGCGGTGAGCGGCGGCGCCGGATCGGCAGCGAGGCGCTGCACCGCCTGCGGCTTGCCGAGCAAGCCATAGGGCCGCGCCACCAGCACCACCGCCATGATGAGGAATTCGACGACGAGGGTGAGCTTCGAGAAGGAAACCTCGAAACCAAACCAGGTCACCGTGCCGATGCCGATGCAGAAGGCCTTGGCGACACCGATGATGACGGCGGCCAGGAACGCGCCGCCGATGCTGCCCAATCCGCCCACCACGGTGATGACGAACGCGTCGGCGATGACGGCAAGGTCGAGGTCGAGATTGGCGGGCTCGCGCGGGATCTGCAGCGCGCCGCCCAGGCCTGCCAGCACGGAGCCCACGAAAAACACCGAGGTGAAAAGCTTGGCCTGGTCGACGCCCAGCGCGCCCACCATCTCGCGATCCTGGGTGGCGGCGCGCACAAGTGCGCCCCAGCGCGTCCGCGTCAGCAGCAGCCATATGGCGGCCAGCACCACAGGCCCGATGACGATCAACAGCAGGTCGTAGGCCGGGATGCGCTTGCCCAGGATCTCGACGGCCATGGAAAGACCGGGTGCCCGCGGTCCGACCAGATCCTCGGCGCCCCAGGTGAACAAGGCTGCGTCCTTGATCACCAGCACGACGGCGAAGGTCGCGAGCAACTGGAACAGTTCGGGCGCGCGGTAGATGCGGCGCAGCACCAGTACTTCGATTACGACCCCGACCAGCCCGACCGCCAGCGCCGCCAGGATCACCGCGCTCCAGAAGCCTATGGGCGTGCGGCCCAGCGCCTCGATCAGGCTGTAGGCGCCGTAAAGCCCCAGCATGTAGAGCGAACCGTGGGCAAAGTTCACGATCCGCGTCACACCGAAGATCAGCGACAAGCCAGCCGACACCAGAAACAGAGACGAAGCGGCGGCCAGCCCGTTCAAGAGCTGGATGATGATGGAAGCGAGACTCATTCGGAGGGCCCGCCCCCTCCGGCCCTTCGGGCCACCTCCCCCGTCTGACGGGGGAGGGTTGGGGAGGGGGAAAGCATGAACGAAGCTGCCGTCAGTTCTTCGGCCTCATCTTCAGGACTTCGGCATCGCTCGGCAACGCATCCTTGCCGTCGACGAAACGCCAGTCCTTCATGTAGCCCTTGCCGTCCTTGACGCCGATGCGGCCGACATAGGCGCCCATCGTCGATTGATGGTCGATCGGCCGGTATTCGATCATGCCGAAGGGAGTCATCAGCTTCAGCCCGCTCGCCGCCGCGATCAGTTTGTCCTGGTCGAGCGAGCCCGCCTTCTTGATGGTCTCGACAGCCGACATCACGGTCGAATAGCCGACCACCGAGCCCAGGCGCGGGTAGTCCTTGAACTTGGCCTGGTAGGCCGTGAGGAACTTGGTGTGCTCCGGTGTCTTGATCTCGCTCCACGGATAGCCCGTCACGTACCAGCCCTCGGGCGCCTCTTCCTTCAACGGATCGAGATATTCCGGCTCACCGGCCAGGAGGTTGAATACTTCGACGCCCTTGAACAGGCCGCGCGTCTGTCCCTCGCGCACGAACTTGGCGAGGTCGGCACCGAACAACGAGGAGAAGATCGCATCGGGCTTGGCATCGGCCAGGGCCTGGGCCACGGCACCGGCATCGATCTTGCCGAGCGGCGGCGCCTGCTCGGCCACGAACTCGACGTCGGGCTGCTTCTCCTTGAGGAGCTTCTTGAATGCCGCCGTGGCCGACTGGCCGTATTCGTAGTTGGGATAGACGATCGCCCAGCGCTTCTTCTTGAGCTTGACGGCGTCGGGAATGAGCATCGCCGTCTGCATGTAGGTCGAGGTCCGCAGGCGGAAGGTATAGGCGTTGCCAGAATCCCAGACGATCTTGTCGGTCAGCGGTTCGGCCGCGATGAACAGAACCTTGCGCTGCTTGGCGAAGTCGGCAACGGCGAGGCCGACGTTTGACGGGAAGGTGCCGATCAGGAACGACACCTGCTCACGGCTCAAGAGCTCTTCGGCGACACGAACGGCATCGCCGGGATTGCCGTTGTCGTCGCGGCTGACGACCTCGATCTTGCGGCCGAGAACGCCGCCCGCAGCGTTCACCTCCTCGACGGCAAGCTCGATGCCCTTCTTGTAGGGCTCCAGGAAGGCTGGAAAGACCTTGTAGCTGTTGAGTTCACCGATCTTGATCGGCGTCTGCGCACCGGCCGGGCCAAACAGCGACAACGCGACGAGCGCTGCGGTGCCGGCAAGCAGGTTATTGCGGGTCAGCATGACATCCCCCTCCGTAAAACTGTGAAAAACTCCCAGAACCGAGCGTAGCGAGCCCGGCCCGTCCCCCACAAGCGCTCAGTCGGCAAAACTCGACCGCGCCTGTATCCCCCAGTGCCCCTCCTGATGGGTCACGATGTAGATCGTCTCGAAGCGACCGATCAGCGAGCCGTCCTTCTTCCAGCGGCTGAACTTCACCTTCAGATGGACCTTCTTGTCACCGACATGGATGGGCGTGCGCTCATCCCATTTGCTGTGGTCCCAGCCGTCGCCGGCCCGGGCGACGAAATCCTGAAGCTTGTAGTCGCCATGATTCGGCCAGACGACGACCTTGCCGCCAGCCAGCCGCACGTGCGGGAAATTGCAGGCCGCGTTGACGCCGGGCTCATCGCCCCGGTTGAGCGCCGCCATATAGTCGTCGAGGACACCCATCGCCGTCGTCAAAGCATCGCTCATCGCTGGCCATCTCCCAGTTTGATTTCTGCAGCGGTCAACCCGCCGACGCGGGCATGCGGGCGGCCGCCGATCGAGGCCGCGACGATGAATACGATTTCGTCGGGCTTGGGTCCGTCCGGCACGCAGAACTCGATGGCGTCGAAGTGGCTGCGCACGTAGGCGGCGGTCACATGATGCAGGGGAATGTCGATGCGCGTGCCCGCCGCCGCCACCTTCACCGTCGAGGGGACGATCGACTTGGCGCCGCCACCTTTGGATTGATGAATGGCGTGGCGGATGCCGAAGCCAGACGGCTGATGCCACAGCGCCGCATGCTCCAGTTCGCCGGCGAGACCGACAATGGCGCCCTTACCGTAGGCTTCGAGCTCCGAGCCCTTGACGCCCAGAAGCTTCATGACGCGTTCGGTGAGGTCGACCGCGAGCGGCTCCAGCGCCTTCATCATCGGCTGAATGTCGCCGACGTGCCGGCCGGCGTAGGGATTGACGATGACGCCGCCGACCACGGCCTTGGCGACCGGACGCGCGAGTACCGTGCCGCCGTCGTGATGCGTCTCCTCGATGGTCGCTACATATTTTCGCAGTTTCACCAGATCGCTCATCCCACCCTCGTCTCGGCAAGCGCCCTGTCACCGGCTTCGATGCGCCAGTGCCCTTTCAGCGACAGGGCGGCACTGTCGATCATGCCGCAGAGCCTCAGCCGCCGGGCTTCGACCGTGCCGCGGTCCAGCGCCTCGGCAACCAGCGCTGGAGACAGCTCGCCCACGGCCACGGTCACCGCCAGCTCGCCGAGATCGCTGTCGGGATCGATCTCGCAGGCCGGCTGACGGCGAACAGCAGGCGTGTCCACGTTCACGGCGTTGGCGATCAGGGTCGCCGCGGCATCGGCTGCTGCGGCCGTCGTCGCCAGGACCGTGGTCGAATCGGCGATGCCGAGCGAAAATGACCGGCCGCCGCGACCCGACGTGGCAATGCCGCGCACGGGCCTGTCATGATGCAGCGTCGCGAACCCTGAAAACTGCGGCGCTTCGAGGTCGGCCACGATGCCGGCCCGCAGCTGCTGGCCCGGCGCCAAATGGATCGCGATGTCGCCGCCGTCGTTGACGTAAGCCTTGTCGAGCGTGCGCCCGCGCACCAGGGCTTCCAGCATCTCGTCGGCGACGGCACCGGCGACGGCTGCCATCGGTGTGATGTAGACCGCGCGATGTGGCCATACCGCTTCGGCCATGCGCCGCGCCACCGCCCCCTGAAGCTGCGGTGCGGTTTCGCCGACCGGCCGACGCAATGTCGGCAGCTCGCTCACCAGGCCAGACAAGACGTTGCCAAAGCGCTCGATCGCCTGCGCATACGCACTCTCGACTTCGACGGCAGCGCCAAAGGCTTCGATTATGAGGTCGATCGGCCCCTCCTGCAGGTGCAGCCGGCCGTCGGGGAGGCGCGCGGCAATCGCACCGTTCATCGCTCATCCTTGTCGAGACGCACATGGCCGGCACGGGCGATGGCATCCTCCAAGGTAACGGTGCGCGAGACGTAACCGCCCAAGGCAGCATAGTCATCGGCGCGCAGGGTGAACTCGATCGGCGCCACCAGAGCCGGCGTCGGCACATAGCCGAAGGAATTCGCCGGCATGCGCGCCACGTCGACCATGAGGGTGATGCCGCCACCCGGCCAGACATAAGCCGGCACGCCGCCCAAGGTCACCTTGGTCAGCGAATCACGCACAGAACGCGTAAGGCGGACGGGATTTTCCGTGACGCCGGCGCGCAACGACCCACCGGCGCCGGCCATGAACAGCACCGTGCAGAGCGCAGGCTCGCAATTCTCGGCGATACGCTCGACCACGAGGCGCACCGGCTCCGGCATCAACGCCGGCTGTGGTTTGAGGTCGCCGTCGAGCTCGAACCACGCTGAATGTTCGCCTGTCGTCGAGACCATCAGCAGCCGGAGACCCGGCCAAGCCTGTTTGGGGTCGATTCTGTCGATGATTTCCAGCGGGTCGCTGACATGAGTGCCGCCCCAGCCCAGCCCAGGCTCGGCCACCTGGAAATAGCGTCCGGGTGTCGAGCGGCGACCGCGCACCCGGATCCCAGCCGGCTTCATGTCGAGAAAAGCGCCACCCTGGTGCTCGCTCAGCACGCCGGTGATGTGATCGTCGACCACGATCACCTCGTCGACATGGCCGTGCCATTGCGGCGCGAACATGCCGATGGCCGCCGAGCCGCAGCCCACCCGCATACGCTCCTCGGCCACCCCGTTCACGATCGGTGGTTTGTCGGCCTGGACGACGACGGTCGAGCCGCCGTCGATCGAGAGTTCGACAGCTTCGCGATTGCAAAGTGCCAGCAGGGCATCGCAAGTAGCGACGCCTTCCTTCTTGCTGCCGCCGGTCAGGTGATGCACGCCGCCCAGGGACAGCATCTGCGAGCCGTATTCGGCCGTCGTGACGTGACCCACGGCCTCGCCCTTGGCGCGTACTGCCGCCTGCTCGGGGCCGAGATAGCGGTCGGTGTCGATTTTCACTTTTACGCCGCAGTAGCTGAAGATGCCCTCGGTCACGACCGTCACCATGTCGACGCCGTCGTGCTTCGAGGAGACGATGAAGGGCGCGGGCTTATAGTCGGGATAGGTCGTGGTGGCGCCGATACCGGTGACGAACGCCCCTTCACCCTTGCCCAACTCGCCACGCCAGGCACTGCTGCCCTCGACGAAGGCGACCCGCGCCAAGTCGGGCTTGGCAAGCAGTACCAGCGGATCGACCCGCACCAACCTGCCGTCTTCGTTGGCATAGCGGTCGCAGGCCCCGGCGCGCCCCGGCCGGATGCGGCACAGCACGGGACAGGCATCGCAACGCACGATGCTGGCGGCCCGTTCGGCTTCCGTGAGCGAAATGTCGTCGCTCATGCCCCTGTTCCCTTCAACGCGCCCTCTTGAAGCTTGATTAGGGCCTCGCGCAGGCGATGCGGCAACAAGGGAACGCGGCGAGCGCGCACGCCGGTCGCGTAGTGGACGGCACCCAGGATGGCCGGCGCTGTCGGCACCAGCCCGGGTTCGCCCACGCCCTTCGCGCCGGAGGGACCCAGCGGCGCTCGGTCCTCGATCAGGATGCACTCGATTTCCGGAACGTCGCCGATGGTCGGGATCAGATAGTCGTGCAAGTTCTCGGTGCGGCCGGGCAGGAATTCTTCCATCAGGGCGAGACCCAGGCCCTGTGCGATGCCACCCTCGATCTGGCCTTCGACCAGCGTCGGGTTGATCGCCCGGCCGACGTCGTGGGCAGCCACGATGCGCAGCACCTTGATCGTGCCGAGTTCGATATCGACCTCGACCTCGGCTATTTGCGCGGCGAAGGCATAGGTGGCGTAGGGAATACCCTGGCCGTTGGCATCGAGCGGCGTGGTCGGCGGATCGAACGTGCCCTCGCCCGTCAGCGTGCCGGTCGTCGCAAGGTCGATGGCGCGGACCTCAGCACCATCGCGTACCGTAAGCTTGGCGCCCTCAAGCGACAGCAGGGCATCGGGCCCGGCATTGGCCAGCCGCAGGATCTGCTGACGAAGATCCCAGCCCGCCGCCTCGGCCGCCCTGCCCGATACGAAGGTCTGGCGCGAAGCCGACGTCTTGCCCGCGTCGGCCGTAAGATCGGTGTCGCCTGCGACCAGCGCGAATTGCGCTGCTGGCAGGCCGAGCGCATCGGCCGCGATCTGGGTCATGATGGTGTTGCTGCCCTGCCCGATATCGACCGCGCCGCTATAGAGCGTGAGTGTGCCGCCCGGCGACAGGCCGATCCGCATGCGCGAGGGATTGGACATCGACGTGTTGCCAATGCCGTACCACATGCAGCCGATGCCGACGCCGCGGCGCCGGATATCGCCCTTGTTGTTGAACGCCGCAGCCTCATCCTGGGCCCGTCGCCAATGCGGCCGCAGTGCCTCCAGGCATTGGGCGAGACCGGCCGAATGAGCCAACACCTGGCCTGTCGCCGTCGTGTCGCCTGCCCTGAGCGCATTGCGATGCCGGAATTCCAGCCGGTCGATGCCGAGCTTGTCGGCCAGTTCGTCCATTATCGCCTCGTGGGCGATGGCGGCCTGCGGTACGCCGAAGCCACGAAAGGCGCCGGCGGGCGGGCCGTTGGTGAAGAAGGCCTCGCCCCACGTCCGCACATGGGGCACGGCATAGGGCCCCATGGCGTGGACCGGCACGCGATTGGCGACGGTCGGCCCCCACGAGGCGTAGGCGCCGGTGTCGAAGGTCGCCGACACGTCGCAGGCCACCAGCTTGCCGGTGAAGTCGCAGCCGAACTTCGCCGAAATGCGGGCAGGATGGCGCTTGGTGGTGGCGGCCATGCTCTCGGACCGGGTGTAGACACAGGCCACGGGACGCTTCAGCAGCCACGCCGCAATGCCAACCAGCGGCTGGACCGAGAGATCGAGCTTGCCACCGAAGCCGCCGCCGCAGGCGGTCGGCACGATGCGTACGTTCTCCGGCCTGAGGCGCATCACGTTGGCGATCTCGTCGCGGTCCATATAGGGCGTCTGGGTCGTGACATGGATTTCGATGCGGTCGCCCACCCGCTCGGCCCAGCCAGCCTCGGGCTCGACATAGGCGTGCTCGACAAAGGCCGTCTCGAACACACCCTCGGCCACGGCGGCGCAGCCGGCGAAGGCCGCTGCCGCATCGCCATGCCGCACGCCACCGTCGAGCAGTAGGTTCTTCGGCCTGTCGGCCTGGACCAGCGGCGCATTGGCAGCCGTCGCCGCGTCGATACCCAACACCGGCGGTTCGGGTGCCCAGGCGATCGGCACCTCGTCGTCGCGGATGGAAAGGACGGCCGCCCGCTCACCAACCAGCGCCAGCACCGCCTCTCCGCGATAGCGCACGACCCCGTCGGCCAGCACCGGTTGGTCCTTGATATCGGGATAGATGCCGAAACCGTTGAATGGCACGTCCGCAGCCGTCAGAACGGCGGCCAGCCGCCGACGCAGCGGCGCGAGATCACCCAGCGTGAAGCGGCCGCGCGCATGCGGCGAGCGCACCACCCGGATCCAGAGCGCATCGGCCGGAATGCCATCGGCGCCGAACATATCGCGGCCCGTGACCTTGGCGTGGCCATCGACACGAACCAGACGGGCGCCCACGGCAGCACCCGCAGATGGAGCGACCATCGGCATGGACTGCGCCGCACCCAGGACGGCATCGACAATCTTGGTGTAGCCAGTGCAGCGGCAGAGCACGCCCCCCAGGGCATCCTCGACTTCGTCACGCCCGGGGCTGGGGACCTCGCGCAACAGCTCCGAGGCGGCCATCAGCATACCCGGCGTGCAGATGCCGCACTGAGCGGCGCCATGCGCCAGGAACGATTTCTGCAAAAGGGCGAGCGTGCCGTCGGTGCCGGCGAGGCCTTCGACCGTTTCCACGGAACGGCCCTCGACCTGACCCATCGCCACCAGGCAAGAGCAGACCTGCCGGGCATCGAGCAGCACGGTGCAGGCGCCACAGTCTCCGGCATCGCAACCCACTTTGGTTCCGGTGAGGCCGAGATCGTCGCGCAAGGCGGCGGCAAGCCGGGTGACCGGCGGACCACTCCATGTCGCGGCCGTACCGTTCAGGGTGAACGCCACCTTCACGGCGCGAACCCCGCCAGCAGTCGGCGTAGCAACACGAGGACTGACTCGCGCCGATAGCCCGCGCTGCCGCGCACATCGTCGATGGGGCTGAGGGGCTCGAGATGTGTCGGGTCGACTCGAGCGGCCAACTGCCGGTCGAGCCGCGCGCCCACCAGAGCGGCCTCGAGCGCCACTAAGCGCTGGGCTACCGCCGAGCAGGAACCGACGGCAATGCGGGCAGCGGCGACGTGACCGTCGGCGATCTCGAGCGTGGCGGTGGCCATGGCGATCGAGATCACGAGATAGCGTCGGGCACCGAGCTTGAGGAAAGCGCTTCGCGCCTCACGCGCGGGTCTCGGAACATGAATCGCGACGACCAGCTCATCGGGCATCAGCGCGGTACGACGGACGCCGGTGATGAACTGGTCGAGCGGCACGCGGCGCGTCGCGGTGCTGCTGGCGATCTCGATGTCGGCGTCGAGCACCAGCAGACACGGCACGCCATCGGCGGCGGGCGAGGCATTGCAGAGATTGCCCGCCAGCGTGCCGGCGTTCTGGATCTGCCGGCCGCCGATCTCGCGCGCGGCCTGCTTCAGGCCGTCGAACAAAGGCGGCAGATCGGCCTCGATCATTTCGCTCCAGGTCGTGGTGGCGCCCAGCCGCCAGCCCGTAGAAGCGCTGGAAATACCGCGTAATGCCGGGATCGCCCCGATATCGAGGATATCTTCGTCGATCGTGCGGCCGACCCGCGCCGGATAGAAGTCGGTGCCGCCGGCCAGCACCGTATGCGGCCGTGCAAGGGCCGACAGTGCCTCTTCCAGGCGCGAAGGACGGACGTAATCACCCATATCGTTCGTGTACGCACGATGGCCAGACCGGCCGTGCGAGTCAAACAATTGAGTCCGGTCAGACGATCTTGGACAGGAGTTCGAGAAGCTGCCGCTGCTCCTGGGCGGTAAGCGGCTTCATCGTCTCGCGCGACACCGCGGGACCGTTGATCAGGAGCTTGTTCACCAGCCGCTGGCCTTCCGTCGTCAGGCTGAGCAGCGTGCGCCGCGCATCGCCCGGATCGGGCCGTGAATCGACGAGGCCACGCTCCTTCAAGCGCCGCACCACGCCCTGCATCGTGGCCTTGTCCATGCCGACCAGACGGCCGAGCAGATTCTGCGACAGCTCGGTGTACTCGTTCAGCTTCACCATGCTCGAGTACTGCGTCGGCGTGATGTTGGGATCGCCGATGCCGACCTGGAAAATAGCGCTGGCGCGTTGATGGGCGCGACGAAGCAGGTAACCCACTTGCTCTTCGATGCGGTACGACCGCGATGCCGGACTTGATGCCGACTTTGGCTCTTGAAGTTTTTTTGCGACGTTGCCCCGCATCGCCCCCGCCTTTGTTGGTCCTTGGCTACACCGGCCACGCGCGTCGCACAACGGTCACATAACACTCGCCTGCGGTGGTGAATGACCACGCCCTCTTGACTCATTCGCGCAGGCGCGGCAGCGCGCCCACATTGGCCGATGGTAACTTCGTGACGCGATGCCGACACGATGGCAGTCTCGCCCACCTCCATCCTCACAGGACAGCTCAATGCCCGGCGCGCTCGAAGGCATCAAAATCGTCGACCTCACCAACATCATCCTGGGTCCCTATGGAACGATGCTGCTCGCCGACCAGGGCGCCGAAGTGATCAAGGTCGAGGCCCCGGAAGGTGACGCCGTCCGCCACATCGGCAAGCCGGGCAAGACCCCCGGGATGGGCCCAACGTATTTGTACGTGAACCGCAACAAACGTTCCCTCTGCCTCGACCTCAAGAACCCGGCGGCGCGCACAGCCTTGCTCAAGGTGGTCGAAACGGCCGACGCCTTCGTCCATGCGCTGCGGCCGCAGGCGATCGAGGGACTCGGACTGGGCTACGAGGACATCCGCAAAGTAAGGCCCGACATCGTCTATGTCGGCGCCTATGGCTATTCAGCCGACGGTCCTTACGGAAAACTGCCGGCCTACGATGACGCGATTCAGGCCCGGTTCGGCATCGCCGACCTGATGGGCCGCGCCGCCGGCGACGACGTGCCGCGCTACCCGCCGACCATCCTTGCCGACAAGACCGTGGGCCTCACCTTCGCCTTTTCGACGTTGTCGGCGCTGA
Source organism: Reyranella sp. (assembly GCA_029946105.1). GTDB lineage: Bacteria > Pseudomonadota > Alphaproteobacteria > Reyranellales > Reyranellaceae > Reyranella. Next base: position 92,959 of record JAQSDW010000235.1, read on the forward strand.
TGCACCGTCAGCGCACCGGCGAGGGCCAGTTCGTCGAGGTGCCGATGTTCGAGACCATGGCCGCCTGGCTGATGGTCGAGCATCTGTGGGAGCGCACCTTCAGCGACGAGGGCGAGGTCGGCTACTCGCGGCTGCTGGCCCGCACCCGCAAGCCCTTCCGGACCCTGGATGGCTGGATGGCGATCCTGCCCTACAACGACAAGCACTGGCGCAACTTCTTCGAGATCGTCGGCCGGCCCGAGGTGCTCGAGGACCCGCGCTATTCGACCCTGAATGCCCGGTCGATGCATATCTCGGACATGTACTCGATGGTCGAGGCGCTCGCCCCCACCCGCACGACCGCCGAATGGGTGAGGTTGCTCGACGAGGGCCAGATCCCCAACGCGCCGGTGTCGCGCCCGGCCGACCTGTTCGAGGACCCGCATCTGGTGTGGCGGCAGCTCTTCCGAAAATACCCTCACCCCAGCGAAGGCGAGATCATGATGGTCGAGCCGCCGATGAGAATGAGCCGGACGCCCCCTGCGATCCGCTCGATGGCGCCGCTCCAGGGAGCCGATTCGCGGGCCATCCTGGCGGAAGCCGGGGTCGGCGAAGCCGACATCGACGCCTTGAAGACAGCAGGCGCCCTGATCGAGCCCGACTGACAGTCGGGCGCCAGCCCGTCTACGGCCCAGCCTGTCTACGGCCCAGCCTGTCTACGGCCCAGCCTGTCTACGAAAGTGGACCGCGGCCGGCAGGCGCGGCCAGGTCCGGCGCGACCAACGCCCTTTGGCGCTCGATCGCCTTCTGGCCAAGCGATGCGACGCCGGCGGGCGTCGTCACAGGCTGTTGACCCGCAACGTCACGCAGGCGCGCGACCTCGCGCTCCAGCCGTGCTGCCTGGCTGCTCGCTTCGCGCCCGCGCCGACGGTGATGGCGCGCCACCCACCAGCCGATCCCCAAGCCCGCCAGCACGCCCATCAGGAGCAGACCTACAACCAGCAGATAGAGCGGGAGCACGATGATGTGCGGCAGCGGCCACAGGGCGAGCTGAACGGGCTGGGTGTTGCTGACGGCGATCAGGACACCAACCAGGACGAAAAGCAGGAACAGAGCGCGAGAGAGAATTTTCATGCGGTGCCCAGCATGACACAGCGGGCCCCGTCGATGCGAGCGGACAGACGCGGGGAAGCGGCGCGATGACGCGCGCCGGCGCTGCTATTTCTTGTCGGTCGCGGTCTCGGACGGCAGCAGGCCGGCCGCCCGGGCTGCTTCCTTGTTCAAGCGGTCGCGCAGGTCCTTGCCGGTCTTAAAATAAGGCACGCGCTTGGAGGCCACGGCGACCTGCTCGCCAGTCCGCGGATTGCGGCCGGTGCGTGGATCGCGCTTCTTCACCGAGAAGGCGCCGAAACCCCGCAACTCGACCCGATGGCCCGAGGCCAATGCTTTGGAGATTTCGTCGAAAACCGTCGCGACGATCCTCTCGACATCCCTTTGGTAGAGATGCGGATTCCGGGCCGCCAGGCGGGCAATCAGCTCGGACTTGGTCATCGCGGTTCCATGGTGAGGCCGTAGGCCCCGAGATCAAGGATTTAAGTCTTTGATATTAAACCAAATAACGGTGTCGTCAAGCCTAACCCCTTGAAAGCAAAAGAAAAGGCCGACCCTTGCGGGTCGGCCTTTCGATTGATCGGTCGGAATGACCTATTTCTCGTCGTCCTCGCCCTTCTTCTGGGCCCGGCTGAGGGCCGCTCCCAGGATGTCGCCCAGGCTGGCGCCCGAGTCGGACGAGCCGAAATCGGCCATGGCCTTCTTCTCTTCGTCCATCTCGCGTGCCTTGACCGACAGCACGACCCGGCGCGACGCCTTGTCGATGTTGGTGATCTTGGCGTCGAGCTTGTCGCCGATGGCATAGCGGTCGGGACGCTGTTCCGAACGGTCGCGGCTCAGTTCCGACTTCCGGATGAAGCCCGGGATGCCGTCCTGCACCGTGACGTCGATGCCATTGTCCTGGATGCCAGCCACGATGACGGTGACCACATCGCCCTTCTTGGCGACGACACCCACTTTCTCGAACGGATCGTTGGCGAGCTGCTTGATGCCGAGCGAAATGCGCTCCTTGTCGATGTCGACGTCGAGAACCTTGACCTTGACCTGGTCGCCCTTCTTGAAGTCGCGGATCGCCTCGTCGCCGGCCTTGTCCCACGACAGGTCGGAGAGGTGGACCATGCCGTCGATGTCGCCGGGCAGGCCGACGAACAGGCCGAACTCGGTGATGTTGCGGACTTCGCCCTCGAGCTCGGTGCCGGCCGGGAACTTCTCGGCGAAGCTCTCCCACGGATTGGCCATGCACTGCTTGAGGCCAAGCGAGATGCGACGCTTGGACATGTCGACGTCCAGCACCATCACTTCGACTTCCTGCGAGGTCGAAACGATCTTGCCCGGATGCACGTTCTTCTTGGTCCAGCTCATTTCGCTGACATGGACCAGGCCTTCGACGCCGGGCTCCAGTTCGACGAACGCGCCGTAGTCGGTGATGTTGGTGACGCGGCCCTTGAGCTTGAAGGCCACCGGGTACTTGGCACCGGCGCCATCCCACGGATCGCTCATCAGCTGCTTCATGCCGAGCGAGATACGCTGGGTCTCGGCGTTGAAGCGGATGACCTGCACCTTGACCTGCTGGCCGATGGTGAGGGCTTCCGACGGATGGTTGATGCGCTTCCAGGCAATGTCGGTGACATGCAGCAGGCCATCGACGCCGCCCAGATCAACGAATGCGCCGTAGTCGGTGATGTTCTTGACCACGCCGTCGAGCACCTGGCCCTCCGACAGCGCGCCCATCAGGCGCGTACGGTCCTCGGCGCGGGTCTCTTCCATGACGGCACGGCGCGACACGACGATATTGCCGCGGCGACGGTCCATCTTGAGGATCTGGAACTGTTGCGCCTGGCCCATCAGCGGGCCGACATCGCGCACCGGACGGACATCGACCTGGCTGCCTGGCAGGAATGCCACGGCGCCGCTGAGGTCGACGGTGAAGCCGCCCTTCACGCGGCCGAAGATCGTGCCCATCACGCGTTCCTGGTCGGTGAAGGCCTTCTCGAGGACGGTCCAGGCTTCCTCACGACGCGCCTTGTCGCGCGACAGGACGGCCTCGCCCTCCTTGTTCTCCATGCGATCGACGAAGATGTCGATCAGGTCACCTTCCTTGATCTCCGGCGCGCCCGTCCCGTTGGCGAACTCGCGCAGAGCGACGCGGCCTTCGGACTTGAGGCCGACATCGATGGTGACGAAATCGTTGGCAATGCGAATGACGCGGCCCTTGACGACCGAGCCTTCGAAGCTCGTCGAACCGCCAAGCGATTCGTCGAGGAGTGCTGCGAACTCGTCGCTGGACGTGTCGTTCGCGGGTTTACGCAGGGCGCTGCCCTTGGCCATGAAATACTCTCCTTCATCGATCCCGGACGGCACTGCCGCCCGTCGGCCAACCGGTTAAGTCCGGCGGATCCACTGCCTTTGAAACACCGACGTCCGGACGACACGCCCGTTCGCAATCGCCGCTTGTTGTCTTCAATCCGCCGGCGGCGACTTACGGCGCGGAGGATCGAAAGCCCTTGCGCTCGATGAACGCCAACGCGGCAGCAAACGCTGCATCGGCATCCATGTCGCTGGTATCGAGAAGGAAAGCATCGGGTGCGGCTTTAAGAGGTGCAGCCGCCCGTTCGCTGTCGCGACGGTCCCGCTCCGCCATCTCGGCAAGAACGCGCGGTTTTATAGTGTCGGGCCCCCGTTCGCGCAACTCCTGGTACCGGCGCTCGGCGCGGGCTTCCGGGCTGGCCGTCACGAACAGTTTGACAGGCGCGTCGGGGCAGATGACCGTGCCGACATCGCGCCCGTCGAGCACCGCACCAGAAGCTTGATATGCGAATTTCTTTTGAAAATTCAACAAGTTAGACCGCACCTCAGGGATCGCCGCGACCTTGGAGGCCTGTTGGCCGGCGCTATCGGTCCGCAGCTCCGGATCGACCAGGTCCAAGGCCTGCAGGCCTGCCGCGATTTCGGCCGGTGCCTGGCCGGTCCGATGAGATTTCAGCCCGACGGCCCGATAAAGCAGGCCGGTATCGAGATGAGGGAGGCCGAAATGGGCGGCCAGCCGCCGGGCGAGCGTGCCCTTGCCCGCGGCCGAAGGCCCGTCGATGGCGATGACCAACCGGCCGATCATACCCACCGCGTCACGCGAGCTCGATCTTGGCGCCGAGGCCGTTCATGAGGCCCGCGAAGCCGGGGAAGCTGGTGTCGATCGGTGAGCCGTCATCGACGGCCACGGGCTCGCGCGTGGCGAGGCCCAGCACAAGGAAGGACATGGCGATGCGATGGTCGAGGTGCGTCTTGACCAGGCCACCGCCATCGGGAGGTGCCCCTGTGCCATGCACGACGAGATTGTCGGCACCCATTTCGTGCCGGATTCCATTCGCCGCCAGACCGGCCGCAACGCTCGACAGGCGATCGCTTTCCTTCGCGCGCAGTTCAGCCAGCCCCAGCATGCGCGTCGTGCCCACGGCACAGGAAGCGGCCACTGCAAGGATTGGGTATTCGTCGATCATCGTCGGTGCGCGACTGGCCGGCACCTCGATTCCCTTTAGCGCTCCACCTTTGACATGCAGATCGGCTACCGGCTCGCCGCCGACTTCACGGAGATTCTCGTAGGCGATATCGGCGCCCATTTCGCGCAGGGTCTCGTAGAGCCCCGCCCGCAGGGAATTTACCCCGACATTCTCGACCGTCACGTCGCTGCCCGGCCGGATCGCCGCCGCGACCACGGCAAAGGCCGCCGACGACGGATCGCCCGGCACCAGGATGTCGCGGGCCCGGAGTTCGGGCCAGCCAACGACGGTAATGCGTTTGCCTCCACCCTCAGCCGGGTCGACCCGCACCTCGGCGCCGAAATGGCGCAACATCCGTTCGGTATGATCGCGCGTTGCCTCGGGCTCGATCACCGTGGTCTCGCCGGCGGTGTTGAGGCCGGCCAGGAGGATGGCGCTTTTCACCTGCGCCGAGGCGACAGGCAGGCGGTATTCGATCGGCACCATCTCATCGGTCCCGATTACGGCGAGCGGCATGCGGCCGCCTTCGCGTCCGTGAAAGCGCGCGCCCATGCGTGACAGCGGATCGATGATCCTCTGCATCGGCCGGGAGCGGAGAGAAGCGTCGCCAGTCATGAAGCTGGTGAAGGGGTGGCTGGCGAGAATGCCCGACAGCAATCTTGCCGATGTCCCCGAGTTGCCGAGGTCGAGCACATTGTCCGGCTCGCGACCACCGCCGACGCCGAAGCCGCGGATCCGCCACAGGCCCACGCCGACATGCTCGACCTGCGCGCCGAGTGCCCGCAGGGCGACAGCCGTTGCCAGCACATCGTCGCCCTCGAGGAGACCGCTGACGTTGGTTTCACCCAGCGCCAGGGCCCCGAACATGAGGGCGCGATGCGAAATCGACTTGTCGCCGGGCGCGCGGACCCGACCGCTCAGCCGGGCGACGGAACGGGCGATCAGTTTGGCCGTTTTGGCTGTCCCGGACAGAGCACTCTCCACGAAGGATAACGCAAATGCGGCGCGGCGCCCTCCTAGCATGCCGGAATTTGGTTTTGACAGGGTGAAAGACGCATGACATACGCGCTCCCTCACGGCCGATTCGGCCGAATTTAGCGGAATTCCGGGAGATTCAGCGTGGTCAAGGCGACCTGGGGTACCAAGCGCACCTGCCAGAGCTGTGCAGCGCGCTTCTACGATCTGAACAAAAGCCCGATCAAATGTCCCAAGTGCGGGCGGGAGCACGATCGCGAGGACTTCGTGAAGGTGCGCCGGGGCCGCGGCGCGGCGGCGGCGGCGGCGGCCACGGCGGCGGCGGCAACTGCTGCGGCGGCTCTGCTCAAGGCGGCAGCCAAGAAGAAGGCCGATGATGCGGCGCTGGCCGGCGACGAATTGCCCGATGTCGAGGGCGACGACGCGCTCGAGGCGGATGATCTCGCCGACGAGACGGATGATATCGAGGTCGAGGTAGAGGTAGAGGACGACAAGGGCGAAGGCGACCGCTAGGGCTATTGCCAGTCCCCTGTTGCCAGTTGAGGGGGCAGGAATTATACCTCGCGCCGCGACCCAGGAATTCGGGGCCATAGCTCAGCTGGGAGAGCGCTACGATGGCATTGTAGAGGTCAACGGTTCGATCCCGTTTGGCTCCACCA
>JAQSDW010000236.1 GCA_029946105.1 Reyranella sp.
GGCGGCGTCGGGCTGGATGATGCCGAACAGGCCTGAATCGATCATCTCCTGGAAAGAACCGGCACCGCGCAGGTTCTCGCCGGCTGCGATCTGCGTCGGAGCCGCGGCGGCGACCTGCGTCCACTCGGCCATTGGCCGGTCGGCCGCAAGCGGCTCCTCGATCCAGTGCAGGCCGAACTCGGCGAGCTTGGGCGCCATGGTGCAGGCGGTGCGGAGATCCCAGCCCTGGTTGACGTCGACCATCAGCCGTTCGCCCTCGCCCAGCGCCCGGGCCACCGGCCGCAGCGTGCCGAGGTCGGTCGCCGCGCCGAAGCCGACCTTTATCTTGAAGGCACGATAGCCCGCGGCCCGCAGGCGCTCGACGGTATCGAAGGCGCCCGGTCCGGGGTTGAGGCCCGAGCCGTAGACCGGCACCGGTCCGTCGTCGCTTCCTCCAAGCGCCCGCCACAGCGGCAGGCCGCGCTTGCGCGCGTGGAGATCGTGGATCGCAAGGTCGAGGCCGGCGGCGGCGGCCGACAGGGCGCCGGCATCGCCGCTCTGGACGCACAGCACATGCAGCGCGCGGTCGATCTCGCCCCACAGCGCCACGGGATCCTCGAGCGAACGGCCGAGCGCGCGCGGCGCCACGATGTCGGCGAAGATCAGCGCGCGGTGCTCGGCGCTGGCGGTCGGAAAATTGCACCAGACCTCGCCCCAGCCGCGCGCACCGTCGGAATCCTCGACGCACACGAACACGGCGACGCGCTCGGTCATGGTGCCGAACGAAGTCCGGACCGGTTCCTTGATCGGCGTGCGGAAGACGTGGGCTTCGACGCGGGCGAGGGTGGCAGTCGTCATGCTTCTTCCTTGGCAGGCGGGGCGTCCAGCGACAAGACGCAGCGCCGCTCGACCCCACCCTGGTCGTCGCCCGGCGAAAAGCTGGCCGCGGTGCGCGGCCGGCCATCGGTGCGATGATAGACGGCGATCACCGAGCCGGGCCCGCCGCCGGTATGACCCGCGATCGTCATGCCGCCGTCGATACCGACATTGACGCCGCCGATCATCAGGCCGAGACCATAGGCCGGTGATTGCCACGGCCGGCCGGCAAGAGAGCCGCCGACGGAATGAGCCTGGTGCATCGTGGAGAGCAGGTCGGGTGGCAGATGGTCGCCCGTTATCAGCCGATCCAGCAGGAGAGCTGCGCTCCGCAGCGGACCGACGAGCAGCCCGTGATAGACCCAGCGCGGGTCGTAATCTTGGACGTCTCCCATCGCTACGGTCGAGAGATGTTCGCGGCGCTCGGCGAGGCGAACGCCCTCGATGCCAAGCGGCTGCAGGACGAGACGCGCCATCGTGCTGGCCAGATCCTCGGCCGTCGTCGCCTCGATCAACCGCCGAACCATCAGGTAACCGATGTTGGAATAGGCCCAGCCATCGCCCGGCCGATAGATCGGTTGGTCGGCGTCGGTGCGGGCGAGGAGCTCGCTCACCGGCCAGGGATCGGCGCCGCAAGCGACCGCATCGTGATAGGTCGCGAGCCCGCCACAGTCGGTGAGGCCGGCGCGATGCTGCAGGAGCTGGCGCAGCGTGTAGTTCTCTCCGTCGAGTGGGACATCGAGCGCCAGGAGCCCGTCGCGCACGAGCACCTGGGCGGCGGCGGCGATCACGGTCTTGGTGAAGCTCCACCACGGCACGTCGATCTCACCGTCGTGGATCAGGAGGACACGCCCATCCTCGACGATGGCCTCGACGACGACCTCGGCCGATCTGCTCAATCCGCTGCCTCGACGTCGTCGGCCAGCAAATCGTAGGTCCGCTTTTGATAGAGCGTCATGTAGTCGGTGTACCAGGTCGTCGGATATTTCGGCGGCCGGTCGGGGCCGACCGTGGTCGGCACTGCGGCGATCGGCCAGTCGATGGTGCTGTCGCAGAAGAAAGCCAGCGCGTAACGCTCGCCGCCGCTGCGGTTGACCGCGCGGTGCGGCGTGGCCAGGCAAACATCGTTGGTCCAGCGCTGCAGCATCTGCCCGCCGTTTACCAGGTAGGCGTCCGACAGGACCGGTGCGTCGATCCATTGTCCGTCCTGCGTGCGGATCGACAGGCCGGGCACGTCGTTCGGCGCAAGCAGCGTCAGGAAGCTGGTGTCGGTATGCGGGGCGATGCCGAACTCGTCGTCGGTGGCTGCCGCCTGATGGGGATAATGCGTCATGCGCAGCTTGTATTGGGGCTCGCCGAACGGGGAGTCGAAATATTCCAGCGGCAGGTCGAGCGCGCGGGCGTAGAGCCGCACCAGCCGTTGCGCCAGCCGCTCCATCGTCTCGCAATAGGCGACGACCGATGTACGGAAGTCCGGCAGGTCCGAGGGCCAGCGGTTGGCGCTGCGAAAGCGCCGGTCGGCCACGACATCGGGATGATCGGGAGCGAGGTCGCGGGCCACGAACATCGCCTCGTTGAGGTTGGGTTTGGTGACGGTCTGCACCATGGAGGTGCGCAGCGTGTCGCCGCGCATCGGCAGGTAGCCGACATTGTGCTTGTCGATCCTGACTTCCATCTTCTTGTCGAGCGGCTGGGCGTGAAACCGTGCGGCCTGATGGAAGATCTCGCGGATCTGCGCCTGGGCGACGCCGTGATTGACGATGAAGTAGAAGCCGATTTCCGTCAGCGCCCGCCGCAGCTCGGCGGCCGTGCGGTCGATCGCGCCCGGCGCATCCGCGAGATAGGGGCCGAGATCGATGACGGGAATGGTATCGGCGCGTGACTTCATTCCGCGGCCTGCTGCGCCTCCGTGTTCAGCACGTCGTAGTTTCGCTTCAGGTACCAGACCATGTAGTCGCTGTACCAGGTCGTCGGATACTTCGGCGGCTTGTCGGGTCCGACGGTGGTCGGCACGGCGGCGACCGGCCAGTCGATGCCGCTGTCGCAGAAGAAGGGCAGCGCATAGCGTTCGCCGCCGCTCTTGTTGATGGCGCGATGCGGCGTCGCCAGGAACAGGTCGTTGGTATAGCGCTGCAGCATCTGGCCGCCATTCACCACGTAGGCATTGTCGATCGCCGGCATGTCGATCCAGGCACCGCTCTGGCTGCGGATCGAGAGGCCCTGCACCTGGTTGGGGGCGAGCAAGGTGAGGAAGCTGGTGTCGGTGTGCGGGGCGAGGCCGAACTCGTCGTCGACAGGTCCTTCTTGCGGCGGATAGTGCGTCATGCGCATGGAAAACATCGGCTCGGAGAACGCGGTGTCGAAATAGTTGGCCGGCAGGTCCAGCGCGCGGGCGTAGAGCCGTACCATCTTCTGCACCAGACGCTCCATCTCGTTGCAGTAGTCGACGACGACATCGCGAAAGCCGGGCAGGTCCGGCCAGCGGTTGAGCCCGCGGAACCGGCGGCCCGAGAGCACGTCGGGATGATCGGGCGCCATCTCGCGCTTCACGAAGAAGGCCTCGTTGAGATTGGCCTTGGTGCCGGCCTGCACCGTCGAGGTACGGAGCGTGTTGCCGCGCATGGGCAGGTAGCCGGTATTGTGCTGGTCGAGCTTGAACTCGAGCTTCTTCTCGACCGGCTGATCGTGGAAACGTTTTACTTCGCCGAACATCGCCGCGATCTTCTCGCGGGCGATGCCGTGGTTGACGATGAAGTAAAAGCCGATCTCGGTGAGCGCGAAGCGCAGCTCCTTCGCAGTGCGGTCCATCGCCCCGGGCTCGCCGGCGAGATAGGGGCCGAGATCGATGATGGGGATGGTTTCGGTCGCCACGGCGCGCTCCCTGTTTTCTTCGCAATCGGCGTCGGGATGAACGATACTGCCGCGCAAGCCGCATGGTCCAGCAGGCGATGCGCACCGGGGGGAGCCTTTCACGACATGAGTGACCACTACGTCATGCATATCCAGTCGAGCCTGACGCTCGACCGGGCCGAGCGCATGATCGACGGCGCCCTGGCCGCGGCGCGTGCCGCCGAGCTGTTGCCGCTTACCTTGGCGGTGCTCGATTCCGGCGGTCATCTCGTGGCCTTCAAGCGCGAGGACGGCTGCGGCGTGCTGCGCTTCGACATCGCTTTCGGCAAGGCCTGGGGCGCTCTCGGCATGGGGATTTCCAGCCGCACCATCCGCGACCGCCTCGGCAACCGACCAGCCTTCCAGGCCGCGCTCGCGGCGGCCTCAGGCGGCCGCTTCGTTCCGGTGCCGGGCGGCGTGCTGGCCGTCGAAGGCGAGCGCACCGTCGTGGGCGCGATCGGCATCAGTGGCGATGCGTCGGACCGCGACGAATATGCCGCCATCATGGGGGTGCGTGCCGCAGGCCTCATCTCTCACCCCGACGAACCCGCCGAGAACTGGCGGGCCGCTGGCCTTTGAAGCACGTAGGAGAATTCATGCGCCGTCGCACCATCCTCGCCGCCGCCGGTGCCGCCCTGGCGAGCCCCGCGATCGTCCGCGCCCAGACCTGGCCGGCGCAACCGATACGCCTGGTCGTGGCCTTCCCGCCGGGCGGGCCGACCGACGTTTATGGGCGGCTGTTCGGCGAGCGCCTCAGCCGCGCGCTCGGCCAGCCGGTGGTGATCGAAAACAAGGCGGGCGCCGCCGGCATCATCGGCAGCGCCGGCGTCGCGCGGGCCAAGGCCGATGGCTACACGCTGCTGTTCGGCACCGGCTCGACGCAGGCGCTCTATGCTTCGATGACCGACAAGCCCGAATACGACATCCTGAAGGACTTCACCTATGTGGCGCATGTCGGCGGCGGGCCGGCCGCCTTCGTGGGCAACCTCTCCCAGCCCGATTCGCTGAAGGGGATGCTCGATGCGGCGCGCGCCAGGCCCGGAGCGCTCAGCTACGGCTCGCCCGGGACCGGCACGCTGCTGCATCTCACGACCGAGCGGCTGAAGGCGGCGGCAGGTGTAGATATCACGCACGTGCCCTATCGCGGCAGCGGGCCGGCCATGACCGACCTGCTGGCCGGCCAGATCGCCATGATGGCGACGACGCTGGGCAGCGCGCTGCCGTTCCAGACATCGGGCAAGGCGCGGCTGCTCGCCGTCGCCACGGCCCAGCGCACGGCGCTGGCGCCCACGGTGCCGACGGTGTCGGAGACGCTGGGCGGCGTGCCGTTCGAGGCCGTGCTGTGGCATTGCCTCGCCGGCCCGGCCGGCCTGCCACCCGAAGTCGTGGCACGGCTCGCCGCGGCGACACGCGAGACCATGAACGATCCCGCGTTGCTGAAGGCGCTTGCCGAGCAGGGCATCGTGCCGGTGACGGACTCGACGCCCGAATCGACAGTCGTTTTCGTACGTGGCGAAATCGAGCGTTGGGCGCCGATCGTGAAGGCTGCCGGCGTCAGGATGGAGTGACGCGAGAGATGGTGTTCGGTCTTCTGGCGCTGATCGTGGCGGCGGTGTTCGCGGGCGCCGCCCTCTATATCAATGTCGCCGAACAGCCGGCGCGGCTCGGGCTCGACGACCACGCGCTGCTCGCCCAGTGGAAGCCGGCCTATGCGCGGGGCTACCTCATGCAGGCCACGCTGGCGGTCGCCGGTTTCCTGCTCGGCGTCGCGGCCTGGTGGACGACCGGCGAGGTGCTGTGGCTCGCCGGCGCCGTCGTACTGGTCGCCAATTGGCCCTACACGCTGATCTTCATCCTGCCGCTCAACAAGCAGCTGAACGCGATCGGGATGGATCAGGCCGGCCCCGAAAGCCGGGCCCTGATCGTGCGCTGGGGCGGTCTGCATGCGCGGCGAACGATGCTGGGCGTTATCGCCACCGCGCTCTTTCTCTGGGCGGCCCTCTCGGCACACTAGGCCGGCCGGCTGCATCGTCGACTGGCCTGATCGACTGGCGCGGTCGTCTGGTCTGGATTGGCGATTTGCCCTAGGCTCGAACAACGATCCTTGGGGAGAACGGCTCAATGCAATCAAGAAAAGGGCTTGTGGCGGTCGCGGGCGGTTTGATCGCCGCGTGGGCGCTGCCGGTCGTCGCCCAAGTCGCCGAGGCCAAGTCCGGCGGCTCATCGTTCCTCGATGTCATCACCGCCAAGCTGGAAGTGGCGATCTCGCATTTTCCCGCCCTGATCGCGCATTTGCTGCGCCTGCCCGAGATCATTTCCGGCGCGCGGACGGCGCTTCTGCTGGCTGCCATCGTCATCGCCGGCCTCGCGGCCGAATACATCGTACGACTGGTGCTCCGCGGTGTGCGGGTGCGCGCCTTGAGCAATGCGTCCCCGGTGCAGGGGTTCGTGCGTGCCTTTCTGTTCGATGCCGTCGCCCTGGCGGCGCTCTGGATCGCGGGCCGGCTGGTCGTCGGCCAGATGGGTGACTCTCAGAGCATCGGCGGCCGCCTCGGCCAGCAGCTTCTGATGGTGCTGGTCTACTGGCGGGGCTTCAATCTGGTGTTCCGTGCCTGGTTGCGCCCCGATGCGCCGGTCGGACGAATCGCGCCGGTCGACGACACCACCGCGCGCCGACTGATGGTGGCGCTCAACCTCCTGATCGTCCTGCCGCTGGCTGACGATTATCAGGAGCGCGTTCTCAAAGTGACCGGCGCCGGCCCCCATGCGATCGAGGTCTCGAATCTCTTCTTCACCGTCGTTGTTTCGCTCGGCCTGCTTGCCGTCGTCTGGCATTGGCGGCGCGAGATGGCGGCCTGGCTTGCCGCCATGGTCGGAGAGAACGCGCTCGCCCGCCAGCTCAAGCTCGACATGGCCCGCAACTGGTGGATGGTTGGCCTCGCCTTCTATGGCTTTACAGGGGTGGCCGAGCTCTACGGCGAGCTGATGGGCAACGAGGCGGCGCCCGCCGGCATGGACGTGATCGAATCGCTGCTGATCGGGCTTCTGCTGTTCGAGACGCTGATGTACCGGGTGACACATCACGTCGTGTCCGAACTGCCGATGGCGGGTGACGTTGCGGCCGACTGTCTGCGGCTGGCTGTCCGCCTCTACGCCGCGATCCTGATCGTCAATGCCTTCATGGTGCAGGTGGTGGCGGCGGCAACGCCGGCCGAGTGGGCGCCGCATGACCGCGGCGCCAAGATTGCCGCGATTAGCGCGGTGCTGATCTATGCGCTGTGGCGCTTCATCCGCTACCGCATGGATTCCTACGTTGCCGCCAACCCGCTGCCGTCGGCCGACGCCGGCGGTGATGCGGAAGACGACGTCAAGGTATCGGCTTCCCGGCTGCGCACCCTGATGCCGCTGCTGCGTGTCGTGGCGGGCGTCACCATCGCCGTGGTCGGCACGCTGCTGGTGTTGTCGGAACTGGGCATCAACATCACGCCGCTGATCGCCGGCGCCTCGGTGCTGGGACTGGCGGTGTCGTTCGGCAGCCAGTCGCTGGTGCGCGACGTCGTGTCGGGCGTGTTCTTCCTGGCAGAGGATTCGTTCCGCATCGGCGAGTACCTCGACTGCGGCAGGGTCAAGGGCACGGTCGAGGGCTTCAGCGTTCGCTCGCTCCGGCTGCGTCACCAGAACGGCCAGCTCCACATCGTGCCGTTCGGCCAGGTCGGCCACATCACCAATTTCAGCCGTGACTGGACCGCGGTGAAGTTCAGCCTGGCCTTCGCGCACGGAACCGACATCGAACTCGTGCGCAAGACCGTGAAGAAGATGGGCCTCGACATGATGGAGGAGGCTCAGTTCAAATCCGTCCTGCTGCAGCCGCTCAAGATGCAGGGTGTCGTCGACATCAAGGACAGCACCGTCATCCTGCGCTTCAAGTACATGGCGAAGCCGAACAATCCGGGTGTCGTCCAGCGCATCGCCGTCCGTCGCATGTACGACAAGTTCCCGGCGCTCGGGATCCAGTTCGCCCAGGGCACCACCACGTTCCAGATGCCGATGGGTGGTTTCGCGCCGGCACCCGCGCCCGCATCAACAGCCGCGCCGGCCGCCAAGGCCGCGGAGTAACCGTTCACGTACGACCAGTGGAGTGAGATGACATGGAAAAGCGCAAGCTCGGCAATTCGGGCATCGAATTCGCCCCCATCGCCTTCGGCGGCAACGTCTTCGGCTGGACCGCCGATGAGGCGACTTCGCACAAGCTGCTCGACGCCTTCGTCGATGCCGGCTTCACCTTCGTCGACACCGCCGACGTCTATTCGCGCTGGGTACCGGGCCACAAGGGTGGCGAGTCCGAGGCGATCATCGGCAACTGGCTGAAGAAAGATCCGGCCAAGCGCCGCAAGGTCCAGATCGCCACCAAGTGCGGCATGGAGATGCCGTCCGAAGGCCAGGGCTTGTCACGAGCCCATATTCTGAAGTCGGTCGATGCTTCCCTGAAGCGCCTCAATACCGACCGCATCGACCTCTTCCAGTCGCACAAGGACGACGCGGCGACGCCACAGGAGGAGACGCTCTCGACCTACGGCGAGCTCGTGAAGGCGGGCAAGATCGGCGCGATCGGCGCCTCCAACTTCGACGCCAAGCGTCTCGCCGAGGCCGCGGCCATCTCCAAGGCCAAGGGCTTGCCGCGCTACGAGAGCCTGCAGCCGCACTATAATCTCATGGAGCGCGGCTTGTTCGAGGGCGAGCTCGAGAACGAGTGCCTGAAGGAGGGGATTGGCGTCATCCCTTACTACTCCCTGGCCAGCGGGTTCCTGAGCGGCAAGTACCGCTCCGAGGCCGATGTCGGCGCCGCCAAGCGCGGTGGCGGCGTCAAGAAATACATCAATCCCAAGGGTATGGCGGTGCTGAAGGCGCTGGACGAAGCGGCCAAGAAGACCGGCTCCAACCCGACGCAGGTGGCGCTGGCCTGGCTGATGCAGAGGAAGTCGATCACCGCGCCGATCGTGAGCGCCACCAGTCTGGCGCAGCTCGAGGACCTGATCGCCTCGCCCGGCATCAAGCTCGATGCAGAGTCGGTCGCTGCCCTCGACAAGGCAAGCGCACCAGCCTGATGCGAGAGCCGCGCATGCTCGCCTTTCGCCAGCTCTTCGATCCGACCTCGTCGACCTACACCTATCTTTTAGGGTGTAGCGTCTCGGGCGAGGCGGTGCTGATCGATCCGGTATTCGAGCAGGTCCGCCGCGACGCGGCGCTGATCAGCGAGCTGGGTCTCAAGCTGTTGTGGACGCTGGACACTCATGTCCACGCCGATCACGTGACCGGCGCCTGGCTGCTGAAGACAAGGCTCGGGGCCGGCATCGCCATTTCTGGCCAAAGTGGCGCTGAGGGTGCCGACCGGCTGCTGGCCGACGGCGACCGCGTCATCTTCGGCAAGAAGAGCCTCGAAGTGCGTGCCACGCCCGGCCATACCAACGGCTGCGTCACCTATGTGCTCGACGACGAGTCGATGGCCTTCACCGGCGACTGCGTGCTGATCCGCGGCTCAGGCCGCACCGACTTCCAGCAGGGCGATGCGCGCGCGCTCTATCGCTCGGTGCGGGCGCGCATCTTCTCGCTGCCCGACTCATGCCTGCTCTACCCGGCGCATGACTATCGCGGCCTCACCGTGACCAGCGTGACCGAAGAGAAGAAGTTCAATCCGCGCCTCGGCGGTGAAATTGCCGAAGCCGACTATGCCGGCTACATGAAGAACCTCGATCTGCCGCACCCCAAGAAGATCGACGAGGCGGTGCCCGCCAACCTGCGCTGCGGCCGGCCGGGCAACGAGGCCGAGGCGCCGCCGGATCCGAGCTGGGCGCCGCTGCGCTTCACCTTTTCCGGTGTCTGGGAGATCGAGCCGTATTGGCTGGAGGAGAATCTCGCCCGCGTGCGCGTGCTCGACGTGCGCGAGCCGGCGGAATTCACCGGACCACTCGGCCACATCCGCGGCGCCACCCTGATCCCGTTGGGCGAGCTTGCAGCAAGGGCCCAGGAACTGCCGCGGGACAAGCCCATCGTCGCCGTCTGCCGCGCCGGGAGCCGCTCGGCCCACGCCACCGCGATCCTGCAGAAGGCGGGCGTCGCCGACTTCGCCAACCTGCCCGGCGGCATGCTGCGCTGGCGCGCCGAAGGCCGCAGCGTCGAGGGCGGCGCGGCGTAAGAGTCTTCTCCAGACCGCGGGCCTCCAGGCCCGCTCATGATCAAGAGCGGGCCGGGAGGCCCGCGGTCCAATGGACATGAAAAACGCCCGGCGGAGCGATCCGCGGGCGTCTGTAAGGATGGATGCAGAACACCCATCCTGGCAAAAAATAGACCTGGAATCGGCTGAACCTGCAAATTCGAGTCACATCCCCGCAGCCGCCGCCCCGGCCCCGCAGCCGCATATCGACGGCGCGTCAAAAGAGGTAGGGTGGGGCCCGGTCCACAGTGGGTCGCACAAGCGAGGACTTTGCATGACCTACAGGCTCTGGTGGACCGTCGGCTACGTTTGCACCTCCGAAAAGGAGTTCCTGGCCGCCAAGCACCGCCTGCTGCCGGCGACCTATGAGGCGCTGGACGATGCGCTGCGCCGGGCCAACCAGGTGGGCCAGGCCGGCGGCGTGGCGTGGCTGATCGAAGGCGACGACCGCACCAAGCTGAGCCGCGACGCCATCGCCAAGACGATCGCCAAGCGCGGCAGTGAGCTTTCGGTCCAGCCCGCGACCGGCAACGCCGGGCGGTAAGACGTTTGGCCCCCTTTCCGTCGTCCTCGTCTTAGGAAAAGCGGTTAGCTTGTAGTGCTTCGCAAGAAGCG
>JAQSDW010000237.1 GCA_029946105.1 Reyranella sp.
ACAGCAAGCGGCGGCAGGGCGATCGGCTACATGTTCGTCAACCAGGCGGTGACGGGTCCCAAGTCGCAGGTTCTCTTTCGCGCAACCAACTGCATGATCAACTTTACGGTCGATCGCAATAGCATCATCGACGATGCGACAACGACCGGGACGAACTGTCGGATTGGCCCTCATGGCGACATGCATCCGCCGCCCAACCGCACTTGAGGGGAAAGGGCAGACCTAACGGCCGGCCTGCGACGACCAGGCGGATAGAGCGTCTCTGCCATGTGGCTGCACACCCTGAGACGCTATTTCGGCGTAGTTCTTGTCGGCAATCTCGTCTGGGAAGTGGCTCAACTTCCGCTGTACGCGATCTGGAGGACCGGTGGAACCGCCCGCGACCTCACCCTGGCCGTGCTTCATTGCACGGCGGGAGATGTCGCCATCTCGGCAAGCGCACTTGTCGTTGCGCTTGTTCTCGCAGGAGACGAGACGTGGCCCCGCCGTCGGTTTCGTGCAGTTGCCGGCTGCGCCCTGGTATTCGGCATCGCCTATACGATCTACAGCGAGCGCACGAACGTGATTGTGCTTCGCAACTGGAGCTATAGCGATCTAATGCCCATGCTTCCCTGGCTTGAAGTTGGCTTATCGCCCCTGTTGCAATGGCTGTTCGTTCCGGTTGCAGCATTCGCTTGGGCACGAAAGGCACAGTGATCGCCGCTAAATTGTGAAGATAGTAGCGATGCCGGCAATACGCTGAACGTCCGACGTCAAAGACTACTCCGGTGCGCGAGCAACAACAGAGAGTATCGCAGAAGAAATGCTATCTGTCGCGCCGGTCGTAAGCTGTATCGCAATCGGTTCGCCGTTCTTGGCGCCAAACCAGCCTCGATGGCGTTGAAGGTTGTGAACTTCTTCGTGGGCGGCGCGGCTTTGAGTACTGGCTTCGATAATTTTAACAAGAGTATCTTGGTCCAGATTGGGTTCCATCGCCGCGCAAATGACGACCTTTCTCGCTCTAAGAATGCCCTCGCTTAGGGCAATGACTATGACTAGACCTTCGTGAGAGACCGCCCAACCTTCAAACGGAGTGCGCGGGTCCGGCGGAGCCAGCATGCCGGCCTCGTCTCTGGCAATTGGCTTCCAGGCAAGTTGCCGGGCAGCAGCCCGAACCTGGTCGAGCCGCGGTATGTTCTGCAAACATGTTTAGTTGAAGAATGCAACGAAGGATTCTTCGATCGAGGCGACTCGGGGTTGCGCACGTGCGATCGTGGAAAAGAGGCATTGGGCTGCCAATGCAAGCGCGACGGTAACAACAAACCTTTCGCTTCTCGAAGACATTATCTGCTATCCGTAATTGATGCTGTAGCTGTAAAGCTTGGATGTATTCGCGAGCACGTGCAGCAATGAGGCTTGGCCGCCACGGATACTGATCCTGCGCCGGCTCCGGTAAGCCATCACTCGAATCCAACCAGGTTTGCAGTCTCATTGAATACAGGGACCTCGCACCGCCAATCCAGCTCGTCTGAAATCCGCTCCCGCAGGGCCTCGGCGGCGTCCGGTTCGCCGTGTGTGATAAATGTACGAAGAGGTGGGGATGCAAAGCCCCGCAACCAGCCCATGATCTCATCTACATCAGCGTGGGCGGAAAGGGTATGCAGGTTCTCGACCGAGGCACGCACCGGCACTTGCTGTCCATGGACGTTGATCTCGCTTGCGCCGTTTACCATACGAGCGCCGCGGGTTCCGGCAGCCTGGAAGCCAGCGAACAGGATCGTGTTGCGTGGATCAGGCGCCATGGCTTTCAAATGATGGAGGACGCGCCCTCCGGTCGCCATACCACTCGCGGATATGATGATCATCGGCATGGTAGCCCGATCGAGCGCCTTGGACTCTTCGACGCTCCGAGCATAGCGGGCGGTTGCACAGAGGTCTTGGCATTCTCCAGGAGTTAGCCATGTTGGTTGGCGAACTCGGCGTCGCGTTCCTACAGGTGGCCACTGTCCATCAACAAAATTCGGCAAAGGTCTTTCGTCGCTGCCGTACAGAAAATCGAACCTCTGAATCCTCTCTTTACGAGAAGAGGCAGATAGCCGGGCGTAGCAATTGCCAGGCTCGCTGGCGCCTGATTGCTCGCGGCGACCCTTAAAACCGAATCCGGCACGCTGGTCACGCTGAATACGTCGGTCGTAGAATACGGTTTCATTGAAGATGGTCCACTGCGGATTGAGAAGGTTTTCCTGACGGGATGCTGAGGTTCCTGACAATCCTCTCGGTCTTGTTGGTGGCGGCATGCTCGCCGCCGGCCATCCGGCCCAAGTGGATCATCGGGTGAATGGCGTCCAACGTTCGCGTGAAGTTCGAGAGAAGGGACAGCCGGCGGCAGCCATCTTACGCCCGCAATAGGTCACTTCTGTGAGTATGCGAAGGTGAAGCTCTGCGAGAACGGCACCCACCACGGTGGCACGCCGGTCTCCTTGTCAGTGTGGCGGAAAAAGCCGTTGGCCTCGGGCGGTGTGAAGCGATAGGTCACCGTGTATGTACCGGGGCCGTCCATTTTGACGTTGTCGGCATAATGCGGCCCGTCCTTGGCGATCATCGGCTTCAGCGCGCCCGACGCCTTCCACGGCGAACCCTGCTTCTTGAGGCTGTACTCGATCGTGAGATAGGCGATCCAGCCGCCGTCGGGGTAGCCGTGGGCGTTGTCGGCGGTGGCGTGTACGTCGGCTTCGAGATGAATCACGTCGGGCCCGTGGACCATGCCGGACATCATCGGCGCCATCTCGATGCCGACTAGATAGTTGGCGACGATTTCCATGTCGTATTCAAGCACCGGACCGCCAACGAAATATTCCCGGGCAGAGGCCGTATGCGCACACAAGAGGAAGGCGATCACCGCGATCGTCGAACCGGCCTGCTTCATGCTCATCTCCAGGATGCCTCAGGGCTGCGAGGCGTGTATTGACGCCCGAGGGCGCGTCGTCGATGGCGCAGAATGGACGAGTCGGGCGCCGATCACCAATGCCGCCACCACAATGAGGTATACGACGAGCTGCACGCCCATAGGCCGATCCGTGTAGCCGACCAAAGCCTTCAGAGTGCGGCCGGCGATGCTGCCTTCGGACAACAGCCACGACGTGTCCCAGATTTCGTCGCCCCAACTCGGGAGCAAATCGGCTTTGACCAGAAATGCGACCGCCTGGCTCGCCATCCCGGCGGCCATCAAGGCGATCAGCCAGCCGGTGACGCGAAACAATCGCCCGATCGGGATGGCCACGAGGCCGCGGTAGAGCAGAAAAGATACCAGTGCGCCGCCGAGAATGCCTAGGCCGCCGCCCAGCAGAAGCGTCGCCCATCCCTGTTTGCCCGACACTGCGATGCCATAGAGGAATAGCACAACCTCAGCGCCTTCGCGCAGAACCGCCAAGGCCACAACGGTTGCCAGCGCATGTAGCGAACGGGCACCGACCGAGACAGCCGCTCCAACGACCTTCATCTGCTCCGCTATTTCGCGGCCGTGGCGAGCCATCCAGATGTTGTGCCAGCCGAGCATGATCACCGCGATCGACAGAACGACGGCGTTGAATACTTCCTGACCGGCACCGGAGAACGCGTCCGACAGGGTGCCCGCGAATAGGGTAAGCACGGCGGCCCCCAACACACCCACACCGATCCCGCCGGCAATCCAAGCGCCCCGAGCGGCGATGCCGCGGGTGGCCGCCAGAACGATACCGACGATCAAGCCGGCTTCGAGCACCTCGCGAAAAACGATCAGTAGCGCCGCCAACATCCGATCACTCCGGCTTGGCGACGGCTGTCAAAATGCCAACCGCCGTATCGGGGTGATACTCATCGAAGAATTTGTACGAGCCGGGCTTCAGCGGTCCGACCATGACGATGATCCGGCCCCCCGGGGCGATGAACTTCTCGACCCTGAGGTCGCTGCTCTCGAATTCCGCAGGCGTCGGATCCTGGTTTTCGACCTCGATCCGCAAGCGTTCGCCCGCCGGCGCCGTCACCGCCGGCGACACAAACCGGTTGTTCTTCAGGGTTAATTTTACGGGCTCCGCCGCCAGTGCCTGGGCGGCCACCAGCATCCCGACCATGAAAAGGGGCCCAGAAAGGCGAGTGCGCAATTTTGTTACCCAATCGTTGATGATGACTAATTTCTTGATAATAAGAACTGCTCGCAATAACAAGACCTCATCGGCGAACATGCCGTGCCCGCCGATCTTGACCGCAAGGCTCATCCGCGAACCATGGCCACCCCGCATTCTCTCGATTTCCTGCGCATCTCCTCCAATATCCTGGTTGCGCTCGACTCCCGGCCATTTCACTTCGCCCTGCAGCCGTATCATCACCTTGTGCGGTTGACGCACATACTGTCGATGGCCGCCTTCTTCGGAGGCATCGCTCTACTCGACCTGCGCCTGATGGGCTGGTCCGCCACCCTGTCACTGCGCACCTTGTCTCGGAATATGCTGCCGCTGCTCTATGGATTGTTCGCAGTCACCATCGTGACCGGGGCGGCACTGTTTTTCTATGACCCGGTCAAGGTCGGCAGCCACGCCTATTTCACCCTCAAGCTAATCCTGACGACGATGGGCCTGGCCAACGCCGCTGTGTTTCATCGTGGCGGCTACGCCCTGGCATTGTCCGTGGACGCAAACATGCCGATGCGAGCTCGCATCGCTGGTGGAATGTCACTGGCGCTCTGGATCGGCGTAGTAGTCTGCGCCTGCCTCAATGTGGAAGCGGAGCCTAAGGTACTGCTGCGCTAGGACCAATTGCGACGGCAATCAAGTTGGCAGTGACGTTGCAGCCGATCCTGCACGGCGGACTGGCCGGGGCTGGCGTGTTTGATCTGAACTCCGCGACAGTGCCAGGCCGGCGTTGGTCGATCAGCTCCCGCAATCCTCCACCCAGAGCCGTGAGATCAGTGATCTTGCGCTCAGCCTCGCTCAAAGCTCTGCGATTCGGTCTTGTCCTTACTCAAAAAGCTGCTCGGCTTGGGTATCGGGCGACCGGGGATGGCAACCCGCAATTCTTTGTCAGGCGAATAGACCCTCGGGCGCGGCCGCGACCTGGCCACCAGGGACGCGCCATGGGCGCCCGCACAATAGAGCGGCGCAGTTGTGTCACGGCCAGTTCGCGCGGCTGAACCCGGCGTGCGCTGACCATCATCTGGTGCACCGCCCGATGCCGGCGCTCAAAGCCACCGCACCACCCCACGACCTTACGCTGCGGTTGTTGGTCTACGCCTGCGACCGTGCGGGCGGTGGGAACATAGCAGAAGCAGCCATCGGAAAACCTACTCGACCGGCAGGCCCGCGGCCCGCCATTCGGGCAGGCCCTCCTCCAGCCGGCGGATCTTGAAGCCATGACCGCGTAGCGTGGCGACCGCTTCGAACGACAGCACGCAATATGGGCCGCGGCAGTAGGCGACAATCTCCTGGTCAGGGTCGAGTTCAGCAAGCCGCGCCTCCAGCTGACGCAGCGGGATATTGATCGCACCTGGCAAATGTCCCAGCGCGTACTCGTCGGGCGGGCGGACATCGAGCACGGTGACCGCCCCGGCGCGTGTCCGCCGAAGCAATTCCTCGCGCGAAACCGGCTCCATGCAGTCCCGATCTGCGAAGTATCCGCGAACGATCCGGTCGACCTCTGCAATGTTGCGCTCCGCCACGATGCGTAGCGTCGTCAGCAGCCCGACAACCGCCTCGTCCTGCAAACGGTAGAGGACGAACTTGCCATCCCGTCGAGAGCCAACGAGGCCTGCCCGCCGGAGTTGCTGCAAGTGTTGCGAGGCATTGGCGACTGATAGACCAATGCGCTGGGACAGAGCCTCAACGCTTCGCTCGCCCTGTGCCAGAAACTCCAGAAGCTCCAGTCGATGCGCATGGCCGAGCGCGCGGGCCACCTTGGCGAATTCCGCAAAAAGAGCCTGCTTCGGTCCGATTGACATTGCAGAACCTATCATAATATCATTCAAGCGAATAATTGATTATAGTATCCGGCTCGCGAACAGCAAGGACGAATTGTCTGTGTCCGAACTCTCATACATCCATGAGCCCGTTGTGCGGGCTGCCTTCGCCGTGGCCATCCTGGTCGCGATGGCGGTTTGGGAGGCAGCAGCGCCGCGGCAGCCTCGCGACATTCCCCGCCTGTTGCGATGGACGGGCAATCTCGGCTTGGTGGTGATCAACACGGCGCTCGTTCGCTTGGCCTTCCCGGTCGTTGCGGTCGGCCTCGCGGTCCTTGCCGAAGAGCGGAGCTGGGGCCTGTTCAACGTCCTGGCGATACCCGGCTGGCTCGCTTTTGCCGCGTCGCTGCTGGCGCTCGATCTGGCGATCTATCTACAGCATGTTCTGTTCCATGCCGTGCCGGCCCTGTGGCGTCTGCACCGCATGCATCACGCCGACCTTGAATTCGACGTGACGACGGGATTGCGCTTCCATCCCGTCGAGATCGTGCTGTCGATGGGGATCAAGCTCCTCGTGATCGCGGCGCTCGGGCCTCCGGCCCTGGCGGTGCTGGTTTTTGAGGTGCTGTTGAACGCCACCTCCCTGTTCAACCACAGCAACGTCCGGCTCCCGCAGGGCGTCGACCGCATTCTGCGCTGGATCGTCGTGACGCCCGACATGCACCGTGTCCATCATTCGATCCACCCCAGCGAGACCAACAGCAATTTCGGCTTCAACCTGCCGTGGTGGGACCGCCTGCTCGGAACCTACCGGGCCCAGCCGAGGGATGGCCACGAGCACATGATCATCGGCATCGAGCAGTTCCGCACGCGCCGCGATCTCCGGCTCGACCGGATGCTGATCCAGCCCCTGCTCGGCCCGGCGAGCGGCTATGCCATCAATCGGGAAGCCGGCGCATCATGAACCTGCGCCGGCTCGTCCCTCGTCTCCTCATCGTTATCAGCATCACCGTTGCCGTTTTGTGGCTCGGCTTTCATCGAGACCAACTCGATCTGTCGACATTGGACGATTGGCTTTCGAGGCTCGGCCCTTGGGCGCCCGCCGCCTACCTGGCGATTTATACCGTGGGCACGATCGTGTTCCTGCCGGGTTCGCTGTTCGCGCTAGTCGGCGGCGCGTTGTTCGGCCCTGTATTGGGCGCGATCCTCAATCTTCTGGGTGCGACGCTCGGCGCAAGCGTCGCCTTCCTGGCGGCCCGATATGTCGCCAGCGACTGGGTGACGCAGAAGGCTGCCGGACCGCTCAAGCGGATGATCGACGGGGTCGAACCTGATGTCGGACCGCAAGTGAGGGACGGCAAGCGACGCGGTACAGGAGAGAGCCAGCGTGGATGAACGCCCCGGACGCGATGGCAACCTCAAGGAGCTTCCATCCGCGTACGAGAGATGGCGAAGCAGCACGCTTGGCCGGATCACCGATGAGATCGAAGGGAAGCTGATCCTCGACCTGACGGGGGATGTCGCCGGCCGGACTATTCTCGATGTCGGCTGCGGCGACGGCGCGTTCGCGGTCGAGTCGTGGAAGCGTGGCGCTAAGGTGGTGAACGGGGTCGATGCGTCGCCGCAAATGATCGAGGCTGCTCACGCACGCGCACGCACGCACGGCGCCGACATCACATTTGACGTCGGGACGGCGCAGGCACTTCCGTTCCCGGACAACACGTTCGATCGCGTTGTTGCGGTGACTGTCCTCTGCTTTGTTGACGATGCGGCTCAAGCTCTCCGCGAGATGGCGCGGGTCCTTCGCCCCGGTGGGCGGCTCGTTGTCGGCGAACTGGGGAAATGGAGTACGTGGGCGGCCGAGCGGCGCCTTCGCGGCTGGCTTGGCAACCGGGTCTGGCGCCGGGCGCGCTTCCGGACGGCCCATGAGCTCCAGCATCTTGCAAAAGGGGCGGGACTTGCCGTCGGGTCGCCACGAGGCGCCATCTACTATCCGCCCTGTGGTCTCGCTGCGCGACTGCTCGGCCCGGTCGATTCCAGGCTCAGCCGCTGGACGACCGTTGGCGCAGCCTTCGTGGCACTCGCCGCTACCAAACCGCCCAGATAACGACAACGCTTGTTGGAGAACGTATTGAAAAGCGACGACGAGTTGCCCCCCATCCTGGCAGAAAAGCACTATGGCTCGCCCTCGGCCTTCACACCCGAGAGCCTGCTACGGGAAGCGCGACGCCAGAAAAAAGCCGCAGAAGAACCTGTGCCGGAGGTGTGCCTCCTCGATCCTGACGGCGACATCGTCCGCCAGATCAAGGCAGAGGGCCGTGGCCGGCGTCATGACGGATGGGTCTGCTACCACACCGATCTCTACATATTCGAGGAAGATGGCCTCACTGTTGGTATCGTCGGCTGCGCCGTCGGCGCGTCTTTCGCCGTGTTGGTAGCCGAGGAGTTGTTTGCCTCCGGATGCAAGCTGCTGATCAGCGTCACGTCTTCGGGACAGATCGCGCCCGTACAGCCGCCGCCGTATTTCATCCTGATCGAGCGGGCGTTGCGCGACGAAGGCACGAGCTATCACTACCTGCCGCCCGCGCAGTACAGCGACGCACCCGAGGCGTTGCTGAAAGCACTCGACGGCGCATTCGATGGCCTGAACGCGCCTGTCCGGCGAGGTGCCACCTGGACGACCGACGCCCCCTTTCGCGAGACGGCACAGGCGATCGAGGCGATGCGCCGGCGCGGCCTGCTCGCGGTCGAGATGGAAGCGGCTGCGCTCTATGCTTACGCACAAGCCCGCGGGAAGTCGGTTGTCTGCTTTGCGCACGTCACCAACCAGATGGGGCAGATTGACGGCGACTTTGAGAAGGGCGACGCCAACGGAACACTCGACGCGTTGGCCATTGTTCGTCGAACAGCCGCACGCGTCTGTGATGTCGAGGCGGCAAGAGTTTGATCTTTGACCTTCAGCATATGAGTTGGCCGACAAGGCCGCTTCTCTGCGGTGCAGAAACGCGCGTACGGAGCTTTCGGACCGCCATCGCGAAGGCCCAGGGCGGTGCCGCGAGCGATTGGGCGGTCTCCTGCGCTATTATCATCGAGAGGCGGCGTGATGATGCGTCGGTTGATTCAGTTCTTCGACCATACGCGATCTCGACGCTCACACCCGAGCAGATTGAGTTTTCAGCAGGGACAACGGGCGCAACAGTCAACGAATTGGCACCGCTGGTGGCGTCACAGGCAGCTTGTTGATTCGCTCGGTTAGAACCGTATGCATTGGCTTGGCCACGGCGGCAGTGCCGTCCGCCAGCGCAATGGTGGTGCACGCGGGGAAAGCGGCGGGCCTGAGGGTCGATACCGTGGGTGCCAGCCTCTCGTTCTAGGAGCCTAACTCGGCGAGCAGGCGGCGCCACGCGGCGGTCTCGCGCGCTGGCCGGAACAGCGGCGCCCGTTGCACGAGCGCCTGGCGCAAGCGCGCAACAAAGCCGGGATTGCCTTCCAGGTTCTGTAGTAGGTGCGCGAGCGCTTCAGTGTCGCCGACAGGAAAGTAGCCGGGATAGTCGGCGCCGAGCAGTCCGACGTTGCCGTCCATGCGCGAGGCCAGCACCGGCACGCCGCCGACAACGGCTTCGATAAAGGCCGGGAACCCCGAAGCGGGTCAGGTCGTTGGAGAAAGGACCCCCCAAAGAGGTGCCAAATGACCAACGTCGATACCATCGACACGACCAAGCTATGGGACATGATCAAGGACATCAAGTTCGGCATGTTCACCGCCCGCCACGGCAATGGACACCTTCATTCCCGGCCGATGACGACGCAGAACGGCAAGCATGACCGCGGCGCGATGCTGTGGTTCTTCATGTCGCGCAAGAGCCATTCGGTGGCTGACCTTGTGGCCTCGCCTGAAGTGAACGTCGCCTATGCTGATCCCAGTCACGACGCCTATGTGTCGGTGTCGGGCAGCGCTCGTGTCGTTGAGGACATCGCCAAGAAGAAGGAATTATGGAGCGCGATGGCGCAGGCCTGGTTCGCCGGCGGCCCGGACGATCCGGACCTTGCGCTGGTCGCCGTCACCATCACCCACGCCGACTACTGGGACATGAAGGCCAACAAAGCGGTCCAGCTCTTCAAGATCGCCCGGGCCGCCGTTACTGGCGCGCCGCCGACTGACATCGGCGAGCACGGCAAGGTCCGTATGGGCTGAGGGCTTATCTCTTGGGCACGGTCGCCGCCCCACGCCGGTGCCGACTGCGCCGCCGGTCACGGCGCGTTGACCCCAGGTGTAGCCACAAGCGGCGAGGCCGAGAAGACGGCGGTAAAGACTAAGGTACCTGGCCATGGTGCGAAATTCCCCGTTGCGCTTCTGGAAGCGCGCAGGGTCACGGCGCGATGTGGCGCAAATGGGTTAAGAACTGGTACCGCTGGGGGCAAGCCAGCCTCATCCGCGAAGGATCAAGGCGGAGTACGAGATGGTCGGTAGCCTTCCAG
>JAQSDW010000238.1 GCA_029946105.1 Reyranella sp.
AAAGCGGAACGTGTTCGCCCGCCTCGAAGCCCAGGGCGTCGGCGATGGCGGGCCATACATTCGGCCAGACGAACACGTCGCCGTTGGTGACGTTGAAGATCTCGTTGCCGGCGGCATCAGCCTCGCCGGACCAGGCGATGCAACGCGCCAGAAGGTCGGCATCGACCGCCTGTGCCACGCGGCCGACGCCGCCGGGGTAGTCGAGCTTCGTCCGTCCCGCTCCCTTACCATTCTTGTGGCCATGCTTGTGGCGCATCATGGCGGCATAGACACCGAGCGCCGGGATCACGTTCATCGCGCTGCCGACGGAATCGCCCACGATCAGCACCGGCCGCAGGATCGACCAGCGCCACGCCGTGCCCGGCTGGCGTTCGCGCAGGTAGCGCTCCTGGTTCCAGTAGAAATTGGGTTGCTCGTGCATCTCCGATCGGTTCTCGCGCGCCGGCACGCTGAGCGGACGGACATGCACGCCATAGGCCTTGGTGCCCTGCAGCAGCGCCACATGGCGCAGGCCTTTGGCCGCTTGCTCGAGCGGCCCGAACAGGTTTTTCAGCATCAGGTCGTTGGTGCGGATCTGCGCTTCTTCCTGCCAGCCCGCGACCAATCCCGGCTGTTCGTGGAGCGCTGCATAAACCAGATGGGTGACGCCTTCGAATTCAGGTGCGCGTGCTGCGCACGCGGCGGCGTCCATGAGATCGAGCTGAAGCCAGCGGGCGCCAAAAGTCTGGTCCGGCCGTCGGCGCGAGACGGCGATGACCTCGGCACCCGCTTCGTTTGCGAAATGCTTCATCGCCGCGTAACCGACCAGGCCGGTCGCTCCGGCGACGAGGATTTTTTTTTGGGGGATCTTTTTGGGGAGGAACTTTTTGGACATGGAAAGGTGAGCGGCTGACATGCCGCTCACCTTATCAAAGCCTGGAGAGGCGGGAACCGGTTGTCCGGTTCCGCGGGATTAGTTGACGCCCGGATCAGTTTACGCTGGGACGCATCGGGATGATCTGGCCGGAGGCGTTCACCCGGTTGCCTTGCCCGTCATAGCGGTTGCCGAATTCGTCGCGATAGACGGTCTGTCCCGGCTGATAGGTGGGCTGGGGCTCCGGCGCAGGCGTGTAATAGGGCGTGGGCTGCGTCAGGCGATAGCCGTTGGCGTCGACGCGATAGCCTTGCTGGTCGACCCGGTAGCCCTCTGCGTCGACGCGATAGCCCGGCGCGGCTGCAGTGTCGCGATAGGTCCGGACGTCGATCTCACGCGCGACGCAGCGATTGTAGGACGGCGTGTTCGGCGTGATGCCATAGGAATAGCAGGCGTTTTGCGCGTCGCTGGCGACCAGCGACGGGGCATAGCCCGGGCTCGGCCGGTAGTTGGCGCGGGCGGCCTGCTCGGTCGTCACGCAGCGGCTGTAGGCGACCGTGCCGGTGACGAAGCCATAGTCGAGACAGGCCTGGGTGGAGGACTGGTAGATGCCGGAGCCACCGGAGCCATAGGCCGGGCTGACCGTGCGATGTTCGGTGGACGAACAGGCGGCGGCCAGCAGGCCGAGGGAAATCGTGGCCAGGATCTTGGTTTGCATGAGGGCGGGTTCCTTTCGCAGATGCGGCGGACAATCAACGCGCCACCTGCAGAAGGGTTCCGGCGTTGCGTGGCGCCGGACGTGATCTTGCCGCCTTCAGAGCGGTTTCAGGTCGCCGCCTTCTTGCGGTTGGCCTCCAGCCTGGCATCGACCAGGGCCACGCCGGCGTCGATGACGGGGTGGCTGAGGCCCTTCTGCTTGGCGATGAGCTGCACCAGCTTGTCGGCACGCTCGATGTTGGGCACGCCATTGCTGAGCGCGCGGGCGGCCGAGGCCGGGCGCACCAGGCTCTGGGCGGCGGCGGCGTACTTCTCGAACGGCACGAGGTCCTTCGGATCGGCGCCGATCCTGACGCATAGATCGTTGACGAAATTGTAGACCGAACGAGACGTCTCGATGTCACTGTGCACCGCCTCCTGGGCGGTCCGCATGCCGTCCTTGGTCACGCAGCGATAGTTGCCGGCGAGCAGCATCGCCCATTTGGCGAGCGGCACGAAGATCGAGTCGTAGACCCGAAGTTTCACCGGCAGTTCGATCTTGCCTTCCGGGGCGTCGAAGCGGATCGCCTCGATGTCCTTCTCGAGCTGGCGCAGGATGGCGGTGGCCTTGTCGTCCTTGAAGCGGGCGACCTTGAAGTTGGTCGGCAGCGTGACCTGCAGCACGTTCACCTTCTCTTCCGGCGGACGGATCGCCTGAGGATCGGGGCTGTTCAGGGTAAGCCGCTCGGGATCGAAGCTGTCCCAAACGCTGGCATCGGTATAGGCGGGCTTCAGCAGATCGTGGTCGAGGCCGGGGATGCGGCGCATGTAGGGCAGCGGCGGCATGTTCATGATCGACATGCACGGCACCTTGGATTTGCCGACGGCGTCCAGCAGTTCGCGCACACCCGGCGAACGGTACTGCGGCTCCTGCATGGCAAGGCCCACCATGTCGTAGTCGGCGGGATTCACACCCGCTGTACCGCCGGCGGTCACCTTGCCCGGCAGCTTGCGCGAATCGATCTCGATCGGGTCCTTGCGGCCGCGGACCGGGATGCGAACGCGAAAGCCCTCGGCATTGATCAGGTCGGCCTCGGCCGGCAGGCAGATCAGATGCAGCGAATGGCCGCCAAAAAGGATCTTCGAAGCGAGCAGCGACCCGTAGGACGCGCCCATGATCATGATCTTGTAAGCCACCGTCTTGCCTCCCCGAGATTTTCACCAGTGTCGCGTCAACTTCTCCTGCGGTCAAAGGCGAAGACCGGCCCTAGCCGGCCCGGGCCGGTGGCGCTAGCCTTCGCGGTCTCCTGTCCGGAAAGCCGCATGAAAGTCTTCGTCTTCGATCTCCTCGCCTACGGCGAGAATCTCGACCATCTGAAGACGGGGACGGAGCTGCCCTATCCGCTCGGCAAGCGGCATTTCAAGTCGGAAGTCGCGGTACGCACCTACGCCGAGCACCTCGACGCCTGGGAGGAGCTGGATCGCCTGGGCTATGACGGCGTCGGCTTCAACGAGCATCACTGCTCGCCCTATGGGCTGATGAACTCGCCCAACCTGATGGCGGCGGCCGCGGCGCAGCGCACCAAAAGGCTGAAACTGTTGATCTACGGCAACCTTCTGCCGCTGCACGAGCCGCTTCGATTGGCCGAGGAGCTGGCTATGCTCGATTGTCTCTCGAATGGCCGCGTGATCTCCGGCTTCGCGCGCGGCATCCCGCGCGAGTACCAGGTGCACAATGTGCCGCTTGCCGATTCGCGCGCCCGCTTCGAGGAGGCCTACGAGATCGTCACGCGCGCCTGGACCGAGGACGTGTTCTCCTACGAGGGCAAATTCTGGTCCTACAAGGACGTTGCGATCTGGCCGCGACCGGTGCAGCGGCCCCATCCGCCCATCATGATCCCGATCGTCGGCAGTCAGGAATCGATCGAGTTCGCTGGGCGGCACGACATTCCGATCACGCCCGGTCTCGCCGGCGGCGGGCTGCGCGACGACATCATCCGCTTCTATGCCAAAAGCCTGGCCGCGGCGGGCCACCGCATCACGCCGGATCATCTCTCGCTCAGCATGAACGCCTATGTCGCCGATTCGAAGGCGCGGGCGGTGAAGGAACTGGCGCCCTATCACCTCTATTTCAACCGCACCTTGTTCAGCCACGGCAGCTTCACCGAAACGGCAAAGCAGCGCGAGGCGGGCTACGTGAGCCCGTCGTCGACCGACTATGTGCGGCCCGAGAACCAGCGCGCGGCCGCCCTGCTGCGCGAGGATTTCCGCAACCTCACCTTCGAGGATGTGGCGCGGCAGGCTGAGCAGCAGCCCTGGGGCACGCCACAGGAAGTGACCGAGCGCATCATCGCCCAGGCCGACAGGGCCGGCGCCAACATGGTGCAAATCGGCTTCAATCGCGGCGCCATGCCCCACGATATGTTCATTGAGCAGATTCGCCGCTTCGCCTCCGAGGTGCTGCCGGCGTTGCAGGCGCACGAAGTGAGGCGCGTTCCGGCGGCGGAAGAGGTGGCGGCGTAGAGCTTGTTGTCATCCTGAGCGGAGCGAAGGATCTCGCACTCGGCAAATTGCATGTGTTTGCCAAGTGAGGTCCTTCGCTTCGCTCAGGACGACATGATGCGAGGAGGTCCGATGGAATTCGGCATGTTCCACGAGTTTCAGTGTCTGCCCGGCGCGAGCGAGGCCGAGGCCTTCGCGCAGTCGCTCGAGCAGGTCGACGCCGCCGAACGCATGGGGCTGGACGCCATGTGGCTGGCCGAACTGCACTTCGCGCCCGAGCGCTCGGTGCTGGCCTCGCCGTTGATCCTGGCAGCGGCCATCGCGCAGCGCACCAGGCGCATGAAGATCGGCACCGCCGTGCAGGTGCTGCCACTCTGCCATCCGCTCCGGCTGGCCGAGGAGGTCGCCACCGTCGACCAGTTGAGCGGCGGCCGCCTCATCTTCGGTGTCGGCCGCTCGGGTTTCGCCCACACCTACAAGACCTACGGCGTCGACTATGCCGAGAGCCGCGAGCGGTTCGGCGAGACCCTGGAGATCGTGAAGCGCGCCTTCAGCGAGGAGCGCTTCTCGCACAAGGGCAAGTATTTCGCCTACGACAACGTCCGGCTGTCGCCCAAGCCGGTGCAGAGGCCGTGGCCCGAAATCCGCGTCGCCGCGGCCAGCCCCGACACCTACGAAGAGATGGGCACCATGGGCCATGCGATCTTCGTCGCCGCCCGCACCGGCAACATTTCCGAGCTGGCGCCGCTGGAGAAGACCTATCGCGCCGCCTGGGCAGCGGCGGGCCATGCCGGCCGCGGCGAAGTCTATCTCCGCGTGCCGGTCTATGTCGCCGCCACAGAGGAGGCCGCGCGCGAGGAGCCGCGCGAAAGCATCCTGCATCTGCTGCACACCATCGGCGCGCGCCTCGAGGCATCGGCTTCTGCGTCGGGGGCACGGGAGATCGAGAACCGGGCAGAGCGCGGCCAGAAGATGCAGTCGATCGACTACGAGGAGGTGCTGCGCGAGCGGATGATCGTCGGCACCACGGCCAGCGTGGTCGCGCGGCTGGAGGAACTGCGCGGCCAACTCGGCCTCGACGGCATTCTGGCCGAACTCAACCCCGGCAGCCTGATCCCGCACCAGCGGGTGATGGAAGCGCTCAGGCTGCTCTGTGAAGAGGTCATGCCGCGTTTCAAGTGAATCGTTTTCTACCGGCTCGGCAGGATGATCTCGAAGCGGGCACCGCCCTCGGCGCGATTGCCGGCGGAAATCCGGCCGCCCATCTCTTCCAGGAGTCGGCGGCAGATGCGCAGGCCGAGGCCGGTGCCCTTGCCGCTCGGCTTGGTGGTGACGAAGGATGTGAAGAGCCTGGGCAGGATCTCGCCGGAAATGCCCGGTCCCGTGTCCTCCACGGCGATCCGCACGAAGGCGCGGCCGTTCTCCTGCACCGTGCCGGTGGCGATCGAGATGGTGCCGCCGCCGGCGTCGCGGGCGTTGTTGATCAGGTTGACGAGGACCTGCGCCAGGTGCCCGGCATCGCCCAGCACCGCGGGCAACTGCGGCTCCAGCTGCTCTTTCAAGGTCATGCCGGCCTCGCCCACGCCATGGTTGGTGAGGTCGATGGCGCGGCGGACGGCCTCGTTCGGATCGAACGGCTCGGGCGTGTCCGACGACGTGCCGCGCACGAAGGCGCGCAGGTCGCCGATGATGCGGCTGGCCTGGCCGACCTGATCGGCGATGCGGTCGAGCTTGCCCTGCACGAAGGCCGGATCCGGCTGGCTGCCGTGCTCCGCCGCCTCGGCGAACTCGTCGAGCGCCGAGGCGCAGGCGATGTTGATGACCTGTAGCGGCTGGCTGATCTCGTGCGCCATGGTGCCGGCCATCTCGCCCACGGTGGCGAAGCGTTCGGCGTTGTAGAGCGCCTGCTCGGCTTCGCGGCGCTCGGTGTCGTCGACGCCCAGCAACATGATGCTACTCACCGCGCCGTCGGCGTCGGTGGCCGGCGTCGCCGTGATCGCGATCAGGCGCTCGCGGCCCGAAGGATCGCGCCGCCTGACGGCAAACCTGGAACGTTTGGTGCGTTCGGGGTTGAGGGGGCAGGGCAGGATCTCCTGCAACGGACGGCCGACCGCATCCGCGGCGGCAATGCCGGTGAGGGCGGTGAAGCCGCTGTTGACCATGGCCACAGCCAGCGCCCGGTCGACCAGCACGATCAGGGCGCCACTCGATTCGACGATCGCGCGCAGGCGGATCATTTCAGATTCGAGCCGCTGTTCGAGCTGGACCCGCTCCTCGACGTCGCGGATCACGCCGGTGCTGACCACCCGTCCCTCTACGTCGCGCCAGCGGCGCGCCCGCACCTCGACGTGGCGCACGGCGCCGCCCGCTGCGACCATGGAGAAGCGCGCGAAGGTACCGGGGTCTGCCGGATCGTATTCCCGCGTGGTCTGGCGCCGCACCCGATCCCGCGAGTCGGGGGCGATGAGCTCCAGGAAGTGGGTGCCGACGAACTTCTCCGGCGGGATGCCGAACAGCTCGGTGACGGCGGCATTGACGAAGGTGAACTGCCCGGTCTCGACGTCGAGCGTGTAGGCCACGTCGACCATCGAATCGACCAGAGATTGGTAGCGCGCGCGCGCCTGCTCCTGCTCGGCACGCGCCTTCTCCAGGGCGAATTCGTGCCGCTTGATGTCGGTGACGTCGACACGAAGCCCCACCGTGAGACCGCTCGGCGTGCCCTTCTCGGACCAGTCGAACCAGCGCCCGTCGTCGGCCTGGCGCGACCGCTCGGAGGCCTTGGCGCGAAAGCGCTCGATCCATTCCTCGACCGGCTGCGGCCCCATGCCGGCCGCTTCAAGCGCCCGCGCGGTGTCGTACGCCAGCGCCGAATAGGTCCGGCCGATCGCATCGGGCCGCCGCAGCGCCGGCGTCAGCGTCCTGGCGACCGAATTGCACAGGATCAGGTGCTCGGTGGCGTCGTAGACGACGATGCCGGCCGGCAGCGCCTCGACGACTTCGCTCAGCGTGTCGCGCGAGGCGCCGGCCTGTTGTGCCGCGTCGGCGGCGAGGCGCCATTGCGCGTGGTAGTCCATGGCCGTGCGCCCGACCAGCAGGATCAGGACCAGCCCGGCGCAGACGAAGCCCGTGGTGCTGAGCGTCAGCACCAGCAGCGCCATGGCATAGTCGTCGACCAGCTCGCCGATCAACTCGTCGGTGGCGCGGGTTGTCGACAGGCTGAGATCGGTGATCTCGTCCCTGAGTCGGAGCAGGTGGCGCAACGCTGCGACGTCGATGGTCTTGCGGTCGGTGTCCAGGAAGCGGATTTCCCGGCCCATCAGATCGATGAATTCCTGCTGCGCGGCGCAGGTGCGGGCCAGCTCTGTCTGGGGCGCTACGTCGAAGTCACGGCACAGGGTCTGAAGCGATTCGGTGAAATGGCGCCACGGCTCGCCGGCGACGGGCGCAGCGCCAGGGTCCTGGCCGACCGCGGAGCTCGCCAGGATGCTGCGCATCAGCAGGCGGCTCGCATTGTCGAGTGTCAGCACGTCGCGCGCCTTGCGCCGCTCCGGATCGACATCCGAACGATGGAGCGACAACGCGATGGCGGCGAACGCCACGACGCAGCAGATCAAGCCGACGATACCGGCGAAGCTCGCCCACAGCACGCCGCGCTTTCCCAGGGCCAGGCGCGCCTGGCCCGGAAAGGATCGCAGCAGGTCGACGAAGTTCGGCGCTCCCGGCTGCGCGAGCCTACTCGATGCCCGGGTCGATGCCCCGCCCAATGCCATGATCAGCCCCCGGTGTTTGCAGCCCGTTCCTTGGTGCCGCCCTTTATCTCAGCACATGGCTGTCTCGCCAATGGGGCGGTCGACGGCGGCCACCAAAAGGGTAGGCCAGCGGGTGAGCTAGCGGCGGGTGCCGCCTGTGCCGGTCGACAGCCAGCCTTTGGGCTTCGGGGCAGGCCCGCCCCTCGAGCTGGCCTCGACCAGTTTCACCACCGCCTGGCGCAGCGGCCCCAGCGGCACCGGCTTGTTCACGAACATGGTGATGCCGAGTGCCTGCAGGGTCTCCTCGGAGAGCCCGTCGATGCGTCCCGACATGATGAGGATGGCGGCCGATGGCAGCAGCGCGCGCAGGGCCTCGGCGAGCTGGACACCGTTCATGTCGGGCAAGTTGAAGTCGAGCAGCATCACCCGGGGTTCGAATTTGGCCGCGGCCGAAAGGGCGGCCGCGGCATCGAAGGCCGTCTCGACGGAAAGATTCGCGCGGCGGAGGAACTCCGCCATCTCAAGGCATTGGGCGGTGCTGTCCTCGACGATAAGGACGTCACACTGGGTCATTGTGGCGATGGTGGCCTCCTGCGTGAATGCCCTTGCCACTGGATTATAGCCGAATCGCAATGACTTTGCGGCATATCACGCAGGCGTTAATGGGCGAGCTGCCCGCTTCGTTTCGCCCCGCTTCTTGTCGCCGATGCCGATCGCGGCATGCGAGCACTGCTTTACTGACGGGGCGCGGCCGGTGTCGCGGGCGCCGCTGGAGCCGCGGGAGCGGCCTTGGGCTGTTCGATCGTCACGTTGATGTTTTTCTCGGGCGCACGGGCCGCGTCATGGCGGCCAATGCCCGGCATCCCCATCAGGAAGTAGCCCACTGCAAGGACCGCCACCACCAGGCCGCCAACGATGAAAGCGAGGCCAGAGACGCCTCCGCTGGCCGGTGTGGCGCTGACATTGACGCTTGTAGGCTGCTGATCGTGCTCGGCCATCGTCGAATCCCTTCGCGTCCTGGATGGACTGGGGATTTAACGCTACCGCACCAGGATCGTTCCGCCACAGGTACCTCAGAGGGCACCCTCTGGAGTGCCGTCTGGTGTGCCCTCCGGGGTACCCTCACTCCACCTTCGCGCCCGACGCCTTGATCACCGGCGCCAGCCGCGCCTCGTTGTCGGCGCGATACTTGGCGGTGTCGGCGGGGCTGAGCCAGACCGCCGTCGCGCCCTGCTTCTCGTAGGCCACCTTCAGCGCGGGGCTCTGCAGCGCCGTCTTGAGCAGGGCCGAGCATTTGTCGAGCATCGCCGGCGGCAGGCCGGCCGGGCCGCAGAAGCCGCCCCACGAAGTGATCTGGAAGCCAGGCAGGAACTCGGCCATCGCCGGGATGTCGGGCGCGGCGGGATGGCGCTTGGCCGAGGTCACGGCAAAGCCCTTCACCTTGCCGCCTTTCATCAGCCCGAGCGGGCCCGGGATGTTGTCGAACATCATGTCGACCTGGCCGGCCAGGATGTCCTGATGCGCGGGTGCGCTGCCGCGGTAGGGCACGTGCAGGATGTTGACGCCCGCCATGCTCTTGAACAGCTCGCCGCTGATCTGCGGGCTGGTGCCGGGGCCCGACGAGGCGAAGGAGTATTTGCCGGGGTTGGCCTTCAGGAGCGCGATCAGCTCGGGCACGGTGTTGGCCGGGAAGTCGATCCGCGTCATCAGCATGTTGGGCACCTCCCACAGGATGGAGATGCCGGTGAAATCTTTGCCCGCGTCGAACGGCAGCTTGGCGTAGAGCGTGGGCGCGATGGCGTGCGCGGCGATGGTGTAGAGGCCGATCGTGTAGCCGTCCGGCGCCGACTTGGCGATGGCGTCGGCGCCCACCACACCGCCCGAGCCGCTCTTGTTCTCGATGATGAACTGCTGGTTGGTGAGCTTCTCGAGCTCGTGGCAGACGATGCGCGACAGCGTGTCGGTCGGGCCGCCGGCCGGGAACACGCAGATGTATTTCACCGGCTTGTTGGGCCAGTCGTCGGCCGCGCGGGCCACGCCCGAGGCGATCATGGGCGCAGCGAGGGCGCCGCCGGCGAGAACAAGAGCACGACGACGCGGCAGAATAATCCTGGTCATTTTGAACGTTGCCTTCCCTGGTTTCCTTATTGGCTCATATTCTATGCAATTCGGTCGGAATTATGCCAGCCCTTCCGTTCGCTATAGGGTGCGGCCATATCCGCCCGCCCTTTCAGGAGCTTTGCCCGTGACCGACCGCTCCACCAATCGAACCCAGGTTCTTCTCTGGACCGACCAGCCCACGGCCTATCTCGACGCCGTGAAGGCCGCCGGCCTCGCCGACCGGGTGGTCCTCGACACCCTGCCGCGCAAGGACAAGCCCTCGGCCGACCAGCTTGCTCGGACCGAGGCGCTGATGGCGGGCGGCGTGCCGGCGGGCCTGCTGCCGTCGATGCCGAAGCTGCGCTGGGCCCAGGCGATGAGCGCCGGCGTCGA
>JAQSDW010000239.1 GCA_029946105.1 Reyranella sp.
TAGTTGATTAGCCTTACGCGGCAGTGAAACGCGGCCTCGACGTTCTCTACCCGGAGCATCAATAGTGATTTGGAAAGCCGGTCATCTGGCGGATGTCGGCAAAAAGGGTTGACGATCGTGGCTTCACTTCTATCCCGGTTCTACAGGTGGGTGTTTCCCTCTGTGCACGATTGGCCCGGCGGACCGATGTCGCCGTCGCTTTACGGGTACGTCCTCAAGGTGAGCGGCAAGCAGCAGGTTCGGCTCGGTCTGCTCACCCTGGTCGTCTCTCCTCTGGCGTCGGTGCCGCTGGAGCTCCAGCGAAAGATCGTCAACCATGCCGTGGTCGGCGATGCCGTGGAACTGCTTCTGGCATACGGCGGAATGTATCTCGTTGTCCTGCTGGTGCAGGCCGGCCTGAAGTTCGTGCGCGACATATACATGTACAGGATCGCCGAAGGCGTCACGCGCCTGCTTCGCAAGAAGTTCATCCATCTCGGACCCCCTGATGCCGGCATCGACGACGGCACGAAGCAGGCCATCATCTCGTCCGAGTCGGAGAAAGTCGGAGGCTTTGTCGCGGAGAGCATTTCGCTGCCCTTACTGCAAGTGGGCACTGTACTCAGCATCGCCACCTACATGCTTGTCGTAGAGCCGCTGATCGCTGCCGTCGCGATCGCATTTCTTGTGCCTTCGATCGTCATCGTCGGATTCGCTCAGCCCATCCTAAATCGACTGTCCCGATCGAAGATCACCGTCGTTCGTGCGCTCGGCGAGTCGGTTCTCGGCGACGGCCGCAGCGATACCGGACAGGGTGCGGAATCCGACAATCTCGTCGAGCGCATCTATGGCCTGCGCATACGCTTTGCCAACATCAAGAACGCAACGAAATCGCTCAATCAATTGATCACCGGTCTGGGCCTCCTGAGCATTCTCCTGGTGGGCGGATGGCTCGCCATTCAAGGTCGGACGGAGATCGGCATCATCGTGGCTTTCATGTCGGGGTACGAACGTATGACCAACCCGACCCGGGACCTGCTGAATTTCTATCGTCGCCTTTCGATGATGCGCGTGCAGTACAGACTGTTGGCCGAAGCCGCTCGTGTGTCCCGACAATGAGGCCTCGAGGCGCCGCCACTCCGCGATGGGGATGACGACGAAAGCGGGTTTGCCGCCCCAGGTGCTTTAGCAGGGCTTACCCGGAAGCTACCTGCTGAGGCTCGACCCCCTCCGCCCCTGCGAGGCACCTCCCCCGACTACGGGGGAGGAGAAGAGGTTTCATGGCTTTGCCCCGCTTGCGGGGGAAGGTGGCGCGAAGCGCCGGAAGGGGGGGGTCTGTTGAAGAGTTGCTCTGTCTTGAGTGCGCCGGCACCAGGATGCTCCTGGCCGTGTGCCCTGTTCGATCCCGTTATCGGCGGCGCTTCGCAGGGTGCGCGGCGTTGCCGCCGTCCTCGGCCGCAAGCTGGCGCCAGCGGTCGAAACGCTCCAATGTCAGCGTGCCCTCGGAGATCGCTGCCCGAACGGCGCAGCCGGGTTCGGCGCCGTGCGCGCAGTCCGAGAAGCGACAGCCCTGCGCCACCAGGACAAAGTCGTCGAAAACCTCCGATATCCCGGCGGCCGCGTCGGACAGTTGCAGTTCGCGCATGCCGGGCGTGTCGAGCAGCCAGCCGCCGCCCTCGAGCCGATGCATCTGGCGCACGGTGGTCGTGTGGCGCCCCGTGTCGTCGCCGGCGCGGATCGCCTGGGTGGCGATGCTGTCCGACCCGCGCAATGTGTTGACGAGCGTCGATTTGCCGACGCCCGAGGAGCCGAGAAGCGCCACGGTTTTGCCCTTGCCGCACCATACCGCGAGGCAAGCCACGCTGGCGGGATCGCGGCCGTTGACGGTTTCGACGCGCAATCCGGGCTCGATCGCCCGTACCCGCGCCGCGAAATCCTCCGGCGTGTCCGCGAGGTCGGTCTTGGTGAGAACCACGACCGGGTTCACCCCCACCTCGCGCGCCAGCACCAGATAGCGTTCCAGCCGCGCGACGCTGAAATCCTGGTTGCAGGAGGCCACGATGAAAAGCGTATCGACGTTGGCGGCGATCATCTGCTCCTTGCGCGGATCGGACGGTGCCCGCCGCTTGAACAGGTTCAGCCGGTGAAGCACGCGGATCGGCTGCAGCGTGACCTTGTCGATCAACAGCCAGTCGCCGACCGTCGGATGATCGTCCGAGGGCCGGGCGCCGGGAATACTGGAGACAATCGAGTGCTGTGCCCCCGCGCCGGCGACGGCGAGCTTGCCACGATGAACGGCCATGACCCGGACGGGATGGCAGTGCAGCGCTTCCTCGACCGAGACCTGCTCGCGGAAAAAATCATTCCAGCCGAGTTCTTTCAAAGCCTCATCAGTCGATTTCATGGGGCTGATTTCATGGGGCCGATTTCATAGGGCGGCAGCAGAGCCTTTCTTTCCAACCCGCCAAGCGGTTGCCCGCAGGAGGCACATGCAAGGCTCCGTTAGCATGGTCTGTCGCGAGATCCTACATCGCGCGACCACGTCCCGAGATCGCCTGATCGATGGCGGCGCGATCGAGCCGGCCGCGCAGACCGATCACCACCAGCGTGCCCGGCGATGCGCCGGCGGGGGCGTCGGCGATTTCAGGACGGCGGCCGACGATCTGCAGGGTCACCAGGCGGCCGTTGGTGTCGTGGAGGCAGCCTTTGGCGCGCAGCACGCCCGCATCGGGTGTCGTGAGCGCCTGTGCCAGCCGATCGACGTCGACGGGGCGGTCGAGCGTGAGGGCGATGGACTCGTAGAGCACCGACGCCGCGATCCCGCCCGGTGTGCGCAATTCGTTGGACGATTCGTTGGACGCGCGATCGCCGCTGCGCAGGCCCAGCACCAGTTCGACCGGCACGACAGAGCGCTCGGCCGGGACGGCGCGGCCATGGGGCGCCTGCTCCTCCAGCCATCGCAGGGTCTCGTCGCGCGCCCCGGCGGCGATGAGGTCGCAGCGATTGAGGATCACCAGGTCGGCGGCGGCGAGCTGGCGCGCGATCGTGTCGCCGAGATAGGCGTCGGCGGCCTGGCGGCGCACCGCCTCGGCATCGGCCAGCACCACGATGCCGCCCGGCGCATAGGCTTCGAGCAGGCCGACCGAGCTCGCCACCATGCCCGGCAGCGCCACGCCGCTGGTCTCGATCAGCACGCGGTCGAGGCCCGGCCGGCGCCGCGGCAGATCGAGCAGCGCGTCCATCAGGTCGCTGCCGTAGCTGCAGCAGACGCAGCCGCCGGAAATCTCCAGCGTGTCGCCGCCCTCGTCGCCGTCGCCGCCGACGATGAGGTCGCGGTCGATCGGCAGCGCGCCGAAATCGTTCACGAGGACGGCGATGCGCAGGCCATCGGCATGGCGCAGCAGATGATTGACCAGGCTCGTCTTGCCGGCGCCAAGAAAGCCGCCGATGACGGTTACCGGGATCGTCACGGGAGTCTTTCTGGCGAAGACGTGTTCACTGGTTTCACTCATGCTCCTCTCCCCCTATCGGGGGAGAGGAATATGAAAGCGCGATTCCATCTCAATCAGAAAGGCTCTAGTCACGCCTCGGCGGCGGGGAAGACGCGGCCGCCCTGGACCGTGCCCCAGATGCGCACGTCCTTGAGGCGCTCGGGCGCGATCGCCAGCGGGTCGTCGTCCAGCACCGCGAAGTCGGCGCGCTTGCCCACTTCGATCGAGCCGATCTCGCCGTCGAGCCTGAGCGTATAGGCGGCGCCCAGGGTAATGGTGCGCAGCGCGTCGGCGACGCCGATGCATTCGCTGGCGCCCAGCGTGCGGCCCGACGCGGTCCGCCGGGTGATCGCGCACCAGGCGGTGAACAGCGGGCCGAGCGGCGTCACCGGCGCATCGGAATGGATCGCCATCGGCACGCCCGTGGCCAGTGCCGTGGCACAGGCATTCATGCGCAGCGCGCGTTCGGGTCCAACTGTCGTTTGGTAATGCTGGTCGCCCCAGTAGAAATGATGGTTGGGGAACAGGTTCACGCACATGCCCAGCGCCTTCATGCGGCGGAACTGCGCCGCGTCGGCGAGCTGGCAGTGCTGCAAGGTGAAGCGATGGTCGCGGGCGGGCTCGTCGCGCAACGCCTGGTCCATGCAATCGAGCGCCATCTCGGTCGCCTGGTCGCCGTTGGTGTGGCTGTGCACCAGCACGCCCTGCTCGAGCGCCAGGTGATAGAGTTCGCGGATCTGCCGCGGCATCGTGTACCACAGGCCGTTGGGCGCGCCGTTGTAATAGCCCGGCCAGCGCAGCCGCGCCGAGAAGCCCTGGATCGAGCCGTCGACGAACAGTTTTATCGCGCCCAGGCGCAGCATCTCGGTCGAGTGGTCGCGCAGATCGACGACATGGTCGACCGCCTGCTGTGGCGTCACGCCCTGGAAGCGGCGGAACGACATGATGCGGA
The DNA here is from genome assembly GCA_029946105.1 of Reyranella sp. Lineage (GTDB taxonomy): Bacteria > Pseudomonadota > Alphaproteobacteria > Reyranellales > Reyranellaceae > Reyranella. Next base: position 4,423 of record JAQSDW010000239.1, read on the forward strand.
CCGGAAACGCCGGCTCGTCGGTGACGCGCCGCATCATCGCCACCGCCTCGAGCGGCAGCAGGTTGGCGAGATCGGTCGCGGTCGTCACTCCCTGGCGCACGCAGAGGCGCGCGAAGCTGCGCAGGCCGGGCTCGTCGTTGGCCAGTACTTCCCGGTCAAAGCCGATATGGCTGCCGGCCAGCGTCATGGCGTCGGGGCCCTTCAGCTCGCCGGTCGGCAGGCCGTCGGCACCGATCGGCACGCCGGGATGGTTGACGCCCTCGCGCAGCAGTCCCGCCAGCCTGAGCGCGCGGCTGTTGAGATTGAAAATGTGACCGCTGGCATGCATGACGCCCACGGCTCGCGTCCCGGAAACCCGGTCGAGATCCTGGCGCGTGACGCGGCCCTCGCCGTAGTAGATCGGATCGAGGCCCCAGCCCGACAGCGGCTGGTCGGATCTGCCGAGCTTCACGTCGGCCACCTTCAGCCGCGCCACGACCTCCTCGATCGAGGCGGCGCCCGGCCAGAGCTTGCCGTCGGGATCCATGCGGTCGAAGCGGCCGAGATAGAGATAGCGCCAGAAGGTGCCTTCGCTCACATGGCTGTGGCCCTCGACCAGGCCCGGCATCAGGACCTTGTCGGCGAACCGGTCGTCGAGCGTGTAGCTGCCCCAGCCCGCGAGTTCATCGAGCGGCCCCACGCCCAGGATGCGGCCATCGCGCACCGCGACGTGCGTGGCTTCAGGCCGGCCCGGATTCATCGTCAGGATGCGTCGGGCGCGAAATATCGTCGTCAAAGCTTGCAGCATCCCCCCATGGCCGGCGCTTCCCGCGCGTCGGGACGCACCCTAGCGAAAGGCGTAGGATGGCGCCTCTTCAAATCAGGAGGTCGCGGTGACCTTTCGCAGGATTCTCATTTCAATCGACAGCGATCCGATCGCGGCACATGCCGCCGATATCGGCGCCGACCTGGCGCGCCTCGCCGGGGCCGAGATGGCGTTCATTCATGTCATCGAGCCCGCGCTGGTGAACGCCGCCGACACCGGCATTCAGCCGGACGTCTTCGTCGCCACGGCCAAGGAAACCGCGCGAAGGCTGATCGACGACTTTCGCAAGCGCCTGCCGCCCCAGACGGTCGCGCTGGACTTCGTCCAGATCGGCAGCCCGGAGACCGAGATCGTCAACGCGGCCAGGGACTGGCCCGCCGACCTGATCGTGATCGGCAGCCATGGACGGGGCGGCATAAAGCGCGCCCTGCTGGGCAGCGTCGCCGAGGGCGTGATGCGCCACGCCGCCTGTCCGGTCCTCGTGGTGCGGGCGAAGGCTTAGCCCTTCTCGACCGCGCCGCCCGCCTCGACCCAGCCCTTGAAGCCGCCGAGGTTGCGGACATTGGCATAGCCCATGTCCTTCAGAACCTTGCCGACGAGCGCCGAGCGACCCCCGGAGGCGCAGTAGGCCACGACCGTCTTGGAACGGTCGAAGTCCGGTACATGCATGGGCGAGTCAGGGTCGGCCCGGAACTCGACCAGGCCGCGCGGCACGGCGACGGCACCCGGCACCTTGCCCGAGGCCGCGACTTCGGCCGGCTCGCGCACGTCGAGGAACAGCACGTCGGCGCGGCCGACCAGGGCCTTGGCCTCGTCGGGGCTGATGCGCGGCACCGCGGCTTCGGCTTCCGCCAACATCGTCTGGACCGTTTTCATGCGATTTCCTCCTGGGCGTGATTGGAGGCGGAAGATAGCGTCCGGGCTGCGAGGACGCCATCGGCCACCCGTCGTCTCGACCGGAGCGCCGAAGGCGCAAAGCGGAGAGACCTTCTCTCGACGAAAAGCGGCTTGTCGGGGAGAAAGGGTCTCTCCACTCCGCTTCGCTCCAGCGCGGAGTTGCTCCGCGCGAGTCGAGACGACGGTTGTCCCGTTCAGCGCTCTCCGGTCCTGGTCAGGAGGCCCCGCCCGAGCCTTCAGGCGAGAAAGCCGCCATCGACCACCAGCGGGCTGCCGATCATGGCCGAGGCCGCGTCGGAGCAGAGGAACAGCACGGCGTTGGCGACCTCGTCGGGCTGCGCGATTTTTCCGCGCGGCGTCATGGCGGTGATGGCTGCGCCAAACCTGGGATCGGCCTGCGTGAACTCGGCGATCGGCGGCGTCTCGACCCAGCCGGGACAGACCGCGGTGATGCGCACGCCGCTCGCGGCATATTGCCGGGCAGCACTGTTGGTGAGGCCGAGTACGCCGTGCTTGGCCGCGGCATAGGCGCCGCCGCCCGGGATCGAATGGCCGCGCTGGCCGTAGATCGAGGACATGTTGACGATGACGCCGCGCTTCGCCGCCAGCATCACCGGGAGCTGATGGCGCATGCACAGGAACACCGAGGTGAGATAGCCGTCGATCGTCCGCCGCCAGCTCTCCTCGCTCATGTCGCCGATCAGCGCGAGATCTTCGCCGCCGATCGCGCCGCCGTTGTTGACGGCGTAGTCGAGCCGGCCGTGGCGCTCGGCGATGGCCGCCACCAGCCGCTCGACCGACTTGCCGTCCGACGTGTCACAGCCGATCCACGACACCGTCTCATCGCTGGCAAAGCTCTTCAGCGCTTCGGTGGCGCGCGCCTCGTTGCGGCTGGTGACGACGACGGTGGCGCCCTCGCGCGCAAAGCCCTGCGCGGTCGCGAGACCAATGCCGCTGGTGCCGCCGGTCACGAGCGCCACCTTGCCGCGCATCTCGGGATAGCGGCGGACGGGCTGGGATGGGTCGGTCGCAAGGTCGGTCATGGGTTTCGTTCCTCCTGTGGCCGCCCCCTCACCCAACCTCTCCCCCGAGGGGGGGGAGAGGAGCATGAAAGAAAGACCAGCCTTCGGACTCCTCTCCCCGCTAGGGGGAGAGGTTGGGTGAGGGGGTGACGCACTTGCCGTCGACTGTCGCGGTGTCTTACGCAGCCCACAAGGTGGTTGGATCAGCTACGTCGACTGCGCCGGCACGATGCAGACCTCGATCGGCTGGGCGCGGCCCGGCACGGAGACCGGACCTATCGCGCGGAAGCACGCGGCGTCGGCCGGGTCGAAGCCGGCCGCGGTCCGCGCCGCGTCGAGCGTCTCGGCGCTGGTCACGATCACCGCACCGTGCGACCGCGAGAGCTGTTCCAGCCGGCTCGCCACGTTCACCGTGTCGCCCACGGCGCTGTATTCCAGCCGGTTGCGGCTGCCGATGGCGCCCATCAGCACCGGCCCGACATGGACGCCGACGGAGATCCTGACCGGCGGCAGGCCGCGCAGCCGACGGCCGCGGTTCCAGTCCTCGACCGTGCGGGCCATGTCGAGCGCGCAGCGGAGTGCCCGGCTCTCGTCGTCGGGCTGCGCATCGGGCGTGCCGAAGGTCGCCATCACGCCGTCGCCGATGAATTTGTCGAGCGTGCCGCCCTGGCGGAAGATGCAGTCGGCCATGTGCTCGTGGAAGACGCGCAGGAAATCGATGGTGAGCTGCGGCGGCACGCCCTCCATCAGGCGCGTGAAACCCACGATGTCGACGAACAGCACGGTGGCGCGGCTCTCGCGGCCGACCTCGAAGTCGCGCTCGGCGCCGGCCAGGCGATCGACCAGGTTTGGCGAGAAATAACGCGCGAGGTTGTTGCGCTCGCCTTCGGCCAGCAGCGTGCGGCCGAGATGGGCGCGGGCGCGCCACACCGCGACGGCGATGAAGCCGGTGCAGATCGTCATGAAGACGAGCTGCTGCACGAGGAAGGCCTCGGGCGTGACGAAGCCCGGACCGATCAGCCGTGCGAACAGCGCCCGCGCCGCAGGCCACAGCTCGGCCGCCCCCAGGAGATCGACGCCCGACGTGCGCGCCTGGTCGAGCGCGGTCCAGACGAAGCTTCCCACCAGGGCCACCAGCGAGGCAGCACCCGTCACGACCACGGTGCGCGCCGAGTAGCTGAGCGCGCTCGCGGTGAGATAGATCACGAGATAGAGGAAGAGCGAGCGGCGGCCGAACACCTGTTCGAGCCACAGCGCGCCATCGGGCGCACCAGGGATCGGCACCAGCGTGGCGATGGCGATCACCGTCACGTCGAGCAGCGTGAAGGCGATCTGGATCGGCTGCGCAAAGCGCGAGACGCGGGTGGCATAGACCAGCCAGGCCGACGCCATCATGGCGACGCACGCGCCGACGCCGACGCCGACGCGCATCGGCCCGGCCGCGAACATCAACCACAGCGCCACGAGGCCGAGGGCAACGAGGCGGCCGCGAAAGGCGAAGATCGATCCGCTCTGCTCTTCTTCGCGCAGCCGCACGCCGAGGCGCGCATCTGCACCGTCAAGGGTCAGGGATGACATGGGGTGTCCACTTGGGGGTGTCCGCTTGTTGGGGGGAACGATGGCTTACGCGATTTACGCGGGCCGTGTGTTCAAAGAAATGTGAGCGACCGGCTCTTGCTGCGGCCACATTCCCGCTAAGCTCCCGCCCGAGGGAGACGCGTACATGCACGACAAGGTCGACGTCCTGATCATCGGGTCCGGCGCTTCGGGGGCCGCGGTGGCGTGGAGCCTGGCGGACACCAAGATGCGGATCCTCTGCCTCGAGCAGGGCGACTGGGTGAAGCCCACCGACTATCCGACCAACGGCCGGGACTGGGAGGCGCGGCTGTTTGGCGACTTCGCCATCAACCCCAACCGCCGCAATCGCGAGACCGACTATCCGATCAACAACGGCACTTCGCCGGTCCAGGTCGTGAACTTCAACGGCGTCGGCGGCAGCACCATCATGTACACGGCGCACTATCCGCGCCTGCACCCCAGCGACTTCCGCGTAAAGACGCTGGATGGCGTGGCCGACGACTGGCCGGTCGATTACCAAACGCTCGAACCGTTCTTTGCCGAGAACGACCGCATGATGGGTGTCTCGGGCTTGGCGGGCGACCCCGCCTATCCGCTGCACCATCCGCCCATGCCGCCGCTTCCCCTAGGCAAATCGGGCGAGGCGTTCGGCCGCGCGCTGAACAAGCTCGGCTGGCACTGGTGGCCCTCCGACTCGGCCATCGCCACGACCGAGTACGACGGCCGCGCCGCCTGCATCAATCTCGGCCACTGCACGCCGGGCTGCGCGCAGGGCGCCAAGGCCAGCACCGACATCACCTATTGGCCGGCCGCCATCCGCGCCGGGGTGGAACTCCGCACCCGTGCCCGCGTCCGCGAGATCACCGTCGATGCGAACGGCATGGCGACCGGCGCGATCTACTACGACGCCGACGGCCAGGAACATTTCCAGCCGGCCGAGATGGTGATCGTGGCCTGCAACGGCATCGGCACGCCGCGCCTGATGCTGAACTCTGTTTCGGGCAAATTCCCCAACGGCATTGCCAACTCGAGCGGCCTGTTGGGCAAGAACCTGATGTTCCATCCCTTTGCGCTCGCCTACGGCTATGTCGAGGAGCCGCTGGACGGCAACAAGGGCCCGCCGCTCAATCTCTGGAGCCAGGAATTCTACGAGACGGACAAGAGCCGCGGTTTTCTGCGCGGTTATACGCTGCAACTCCATCGCGGCACCGGCTCGATCGTCGAGGCGATCACCAGCACCGCCGCGGGTCGCCTGCCGTGGGGCGAGGAGCATCACAAGGTCTATCGCCAGCTTCTGGGCCACCGCCTCGGCATGTCGACCATCACCGAGGATTTGCCCGAGGAGCACAACCGCGTGACGCTCGACCCTGACATGAAGGACAGCAACGGCATCCCGGCGCCGCGCATCCACTACACGATGGGCGAGAACACGAAGAAGATGATGGATCACGGTGTGGCGCGCTCAAAGGACATCCTGGCCGCGGCCGGCGCCACCAACATCGGCGTCGAGGCGCCGATCCTGAACGGCGGCTGGCAT
>JAQSDW010000240.1:0-86349 GCA_029946105.1 Reyranella sp.
TGATTACTCCGCCGCCTGCTTGAAGCGGGTCGGCACCGTCTCGCCGGCTAAAAGTGCCGCCCGCGCCGCCTCGTACTCGGCCTTCAGCCGCGCCACGATCTCGGCCGCCGGCGGTGCGTCGAAGATCTGGCCGACGCCCTGGCCCGCGCCCCAGATGTCGCGCCACGCCTTGGCCTTGGAGTTGCCGCCCGAGCCGAAGTTCATCTTGCTCTTGTCGGCTTCCGGCAGCGCATCGGGGTCGAGGCCCGAGGCAGCGACGCTGCGCTTCAGGTAGTTGCCGTGCACGCCGGTGAAGAGGTTGGTGTAGACGATCTCTTCGCCCGACGAATCGATGATGCACTGCTTGTTGGCTTCGGTGGCGTTGCCTTCCTTGCTCGCGGTGAAGCGCGTGCCGAGATAGGCGAGATCGGCGCCCATCGCCTGCGCGGCCAGCACCGAAGCGCCGTTGGAGATCGAGCCCGAGAGCAGGATGCAGCCGTCGTAGAACTGGCGCACTTCCGGCACCAGCGCGAACGGCGACAGGGCGCCGGCATGGCCGCCGGCGCCTGCACACACCAGGATCAGGCCGTCGACGCCAGCCTGTAGAGCGCGCTTGGCGTGCTTCACATTGGTCACGTCGTGAAACACCAGGCAGCCGTAGCGGTGCGCCGATTTCACTACGTCGTCGGGCGCGCGCAGCGAGGTGATCTGGATCGGCACCTTGTATTTTTCACAGAGGTCGATGTCGTGCTGCAGGCGGTCGTTCGAGCTGTGCACGATCTGGTTGACCGCGAACGGCGCCACCTTCTTCTCGGGATGCTTGGCCTTGTACTCGGCAAGCTCCGAGGTGATGCGCTTCAGCCACTCCTCGAGCATTTCCTTGGGCCGCGCGTTCAGCGCCGGGAAGGCGCCGACGATGCCGGCCTTGCACTGCTCGATCACCAGATCCGGGTTGGACACGATGAAGAGGGGCGCGCCGACCACGGGGATCGACAGGTTGTCGCGCAGCAGGGCCGGAAGGGCCATCGTTTCGCTCCTTGGAATGACAATTCAGATTTGGACGGGACCTAGCACGAAGCCGCCGCTTCAGAAACCGAACACCGCCTTGGACAGGACACGACCGGGCAGGAGCGTCAGCAATCCGGCGATCCATATACCGCCAGCGTAGACGCCGATCATGATAAAGCGATGGATCTGCACCCGGCCTCGACGCGCCATGATCCAGGCGAACGGCAGGGCGACGAGTACGAAGGCCGACAACAGGTGCAGGAAGCTGAATCCGCCGTGGGCGATGCCGCGGACCCAGAATGTGCTGACGGCGGAGACCGTCATCAGGGCGATGTACGTCATACCGAGCGCCCGGTGCGGCCGCGTGCCTTTGGGCCGAATCATCATCCACGAGCCGATAACGAAAGCGGCCGATATGGTCGCGAGGTGAATCTGCGTCGCGCTGCCCGCCGAGAGGATGGGCTCGAGCGTCATCGACCTACTTGAGAACCTCGTAGGCGCCACCTTTTTCGACCGCGCGCTTGTAGGCCGGCCGCGCCTGGATGCGGTCGACGAAGGCCTTGAGCTTGGGCAGCCGGGCGAAGATCGGCGACCGCGCCGCCGCCGCCTCGAGCGGGAAGCTCATCTGGATATCGGCCGCCGAGAAATCCTTGCCCGCGAACCATTCGCGCTTGCCGAGTTCGCTTTCGAGGAAGGCGAAGTGGTTGGTGATCTGCGGGCCGAGCAGGGTCTTGTCGGCGCCGTTCGCGATCGCGCGCGCGACCGGCCGCATGAAGAAGGGCACGCGTCCGGGAAGCTTGCCGAACACCAGCTTCATGAACAGCAGCGGCATCAGCGAGCCTTCGGCGTAGTGTATGAAGTAGGTGTAGTGCAGCGCCTCCGGCGTGCCGACGGGCGGCGAGAACTTGCCGCTGCCGTAGGTGGCCGCCAGGTACTCCAGGATGGCGCCCGATTCGGCCAGCGTCTTGTCGCCGTCGGTGATCACCGGCGACTTGCCCAGCGGATGCACGGCGCGCAGCGAGGCCGGCGCCTGCATCGACGGCTCGCGCTCGTAGCGCCTGATCTCGTACGGCACGCCGAGCTCTTCCAGCATCCACAGGATGCGCTGCGAGCGCGAGTTGTTCAGGTGATGGACGACGATCATGGTTTTCATTCCTTCATGTTCCTCTCCCCTCTACGCGGGGGAGAGGAAATCGGACCAGAGACTACAGCGTCCCCGGCCGCCAGTTGCCGTGGAAGCCGGCCGGCACGCGGCTGCTGAGGTGGGCCAGCGCGATCGGGCCCTTGGCGAGGTCGGTCGCCTCGAACACGGCGAGATCGCTGCGCTTCTCCTCGCCGCGATACAGCACGCTCAGCAGCCAGCCGTCGCCCTCGGCCGCATCGTCCGAACGCGGCACGAAGATCGGCTCGCCGAACCGGTCGTCGGGACCGGCCGACCAGCCCGTGCTCTTGCCGCTCTTGAGGTCGTAGTGGACGAGCCCGTCCTGGCGCGGATCGCCGGTCTTGGGATCGGTGATGTCGCCGGCCACGATCCAGCCATGGCGGTAGTCGCTCATGCAGAAGCGCTCGTCGAAGCGCGGGAACTCGCCCGAGCGGTCGTCGAGCTGCTCTTCCTTCATGGTGTTGCCGTGGCCATCGAAGTCGAAGGTCCAGCGGAACAACTTGGCCATCGGCAGTTCCCTGGTCGAGGGCGAGCCGTCGGGCAGCGGGAACAGCGGCGCCACGTCGTATTTCATGACGTCGACCACGATCTTGCCGTCGGCCGTCTCGAAATGGTTCATCGGATGGAAGACGTAGGAGGGAGGCGCCGTCACCCACTTAACGTCGGCCACCGTGCCCTTGCGCGGAATAAAGGCGATGTGCGTGCCCTTGTCGGGCTCCCAGGCGAATGGTGGCTTGCCCGACATGGCGCGTTCCATCGAGCTGGTGAGCGGGAAGATCGGCAGCACGATCCAGTTCTTGGTCACGGCGAAGTCGTGGATCATCGACGGGAACGGGCCCTCCAGGATCTCGGCGCGTGTCACCTTGCCGTGCCGGTCGACGGTCTGCAGGCTCACTTCCTTGGTGAAGCGGCCGGTGGCCGAGTAGCCGAAGAAGATCATCTCGCCGGTTTCGGGATCGAACTTGGGATGCGCCGTGAACGGGCCGTTGAGCTTGTTGCCGTAGGTCTCGTAGCCGCCGTCGGGTCCGACCGGCATCAGGCTCGCCGGATCGAGCGAATAGGGCGCGTGCGCCTCTTCCAGCGCCAGCAGGCGGCCGGCGTGCCAGACGATGTTGGTGTTGGCGATGGTGGAGTTGAGCGCCATCACGCGCGGGTCGGTGTAGCGCGGGTTGCCGAAGGTGCCGGAGAGGCCCTCGCCTTCCTCGTTCTCCATCTTCCACTTGGGCGTGCGCACCCAGCGGTTCTTGTAGGAGGCGTTGCCGTTCTCGATATGGAAGGCGTGGATCATGCCGTCGCCGCCGAACCAGTGGTAGGGCCCGCGCGGCGCGAACTGCGGGTTGGGGCCGTTGCGGTAGAGCGTGCCGCAGAGCTCGCGCGGCATCTCGCCGGTGATGTGCAGGTGGGCCGCGTCAGCCTCGGTGTTCACCGGCCCGTAGTAGCCGTGCAGGAAGGGATTGTCGGTCGGAAAGGCCTTCGCCATGGCGGGATCCTCCATCTGGGACGTTACGGTAACGCTGTGTATCTAACGCACGCTATCAATACACAATGTTCCCCGCAAGGAGAATCTCGGGGACGATAGTGGCCAGATTTCCGTGGGCGAGTTTAGGCCAGAATCACGCTGAGAGCTTTGCCGGGCGGCTTTCGATCCGGCGGAAATAAAAGTGCCCGCCGATGCCCAATGCCAGGATCAGGAGGCCGAGCAGGAACTCGGTGAGGGTGGGGCCCAGCAGGTCGAACAGCGGGGTCGCCGCCAGATTGAAGCCCAGCATCGAGGCCGCCATGACGGCCAGGCGCAGCCGGAAGACGCGGGCGATCTCGGCGCCGCGATAGGAGGTTTGCAGGCGGGTGATCATCGGGATGAAGAAGAACGGCCCACCGAAGCCTGCGATCAGGCTGGCCAGCATCATGGCCGGCAGCATCCAGGGATTGGGCAGGGCCCAGACGGCGACCGCCAGCAGCGCGAAGCCCGTGCCCATGGCGACATAGCCCAGGAACATGGTCGAGAGCGGCCGGCGAAAGCGGACGCTGCCCGCGATCAGGTTGCCGGCGACGTCGCCCGCGCCGCCGACGCCGATGATCAGGCCGAGGGCGGCCAGCCCCTCGAAGTCGAACAGGCGCGGATCGTGCTGCTTCACCATCAGGGCGATGCAGAGCTGCAGCGCCACGCTCCATGGTCCGTTGGCCAGCGCATTCACCAGCAGCAGCGTGCCGATCGTGGGCTCGCGCCGCATCAGGCGCGCACCGTCGAGGAGCGCATCCAAGACGCCGTGCAGCCCGGCACGGCCGCGCTGTGGGCGGTGGGTGCTGTCGACCAGCCGGTCGCGCACCGCCCAGATCGCCAGGCCCGAGAGCACGAAGCCCAGCGCGGTGACCGAAAGAAAATGGATGACCGGCAGGAGCGAGTTGAGCACGGCGGCCAGCATCGGCCCGATCAGGCGGGCCAGCCGCCAGGTGGCATCGAACAGGCCGTTGATCGCCTGCATGGCGTCGCGGTTGGGCACCAGCACCGGCACCGCCGACTGCAGCGCCGGCGTGAACACCATGCGCATGGCCGCGATCCCCATCACCGACAACACCAGCAGGGGAATAGAGACGCCCCAGACGTAGGCGCCGGCCACCGGCAGCAGGGCCAGCACCGCGCTCACGCCCTTCGCGCCGATCATGGCGCGGTCGGCCTGCCAGCGATCGAACACCGAGGCGCCCAGCAAGCCGACCACGAGCATGGCGCCATACTGCGCGGCGTTGACGTAGCCCGCGGCATTGCCGATCTGCTCCGCCGCGATCCACACCACGGCGACGCGGAACAGGTCCTCGCCGATGGTGGAGGCGGCGAGGCCCGACCATACGGTCGCGACGGCGGGATCCTTCAGCGGACGGAAGATGGGCAGCATCAGCTGTTCAGCTCAGCGCGCCCACACGCCGCCGTCCTTGTTCTTGTAGCCGAGCGACAGATAGGCCGCGTCGACCAGGGGTTGGCCGCGGCCGTTCATCAGCAGGCCGGGGCCCATGCGATTCATCGTGTAGCCGAAGGAGAGGCCGGCCACCGGATCGGCGAAGCCCAGCGAGCCGCCGGCGCCGACATGGCCGAAGGCGGGGCTGCCCAGGATGACGCTGTCGCAGTCCTCGCCGAACAATTTGGCGCCCAGGCTGCGCTTGCGGTTGTCCATCGACTTCATGAAGCCCAGGGCAAAGCGTGTCGGGATGCGCAGCGTGGCGTCGTCGTGCGTGGCCATGGACACTTCGCCCATGCGCGCGAGCGTCGTGGCGTCGACCAGCTTGCCGCCGCCATTGGCCAGCGGCCCATACATGCCCGCGAGGCCGCGGGCGTTGGTGATGCCGTTGGCGGCGCCGATCTCGGCGGCATGGCCGGCGCGGGTGTTGGCGCCGCCGCCCATGAAGGCACCGATGTTGAAGAAGAACAGAGCGGCCGTGGATTGCCGGTTGGTGGCGAGGTCCTGCAGAAACGGCGTCTTCATGTCCTCGGCCTTGTAGACATGCGGCAGGACTGGTGCGACGCGCGGCTCGATCTCTTCCGGCAGGCCGATCCAGAAATCGAGTCCCAGTGGCTTGGCGACCTCGTCCTGGAAGAACGTGCCGAGCGACTTGCCGCTCGCACGGCGCACCATCTCGCCCACCGTCCAGCCGAAGGTGACGCCGTGATAGCCGTTGCGCGTGCCGGGGACCCAGAACGGCTCCTCGTCGGCCAGCCGCCCGGTCATGTAGGCCCAGTCGTAGGGCCCGTCGTCCTTCACCTTGGCGCGCAGTGCCGGCACGCCGGCAGAATGGTCGAGCATCATGCGCGTGGTCACGTGCGCCTTGCCGTGCTGGCCGAACTCAGGCCACAGCTCAGTGACCGGCGCATCGAGATCGAGCTCGCCGCGCGAGGCCAGGACGTGCGCGCAGAGCGCCGTCGCTCCCTTGGTGCAGGAGAAGACGATGCTCACCGTGTCCCGCTTCCACGGCGTGCCGCTCTTGGGATCGGCGACGCCGCCCCAGAGATCGACCACGGTTTCGCCGCCCACGGTCAGGCAGACCGAGGCGCCGACCTCGCCGTTGGCGTCGAAGTTCGCCTTGAAAGCCTCGGCGACGCGTTCGAAGCCGGGCTTGCACGTGCCTTCGATCATTTCGGGACCGGCAGCTTGAAGACTTCGAGCAGGAAGCGCGCGGCGTGGCTGAGAGCGCTTTCGTTGATGCCGTGGCCCACACCCTCGGCGATATGGACGGCGACCGCGACATTGTTCTGCTGCAGCGTCTCGGCCGCCCGCTCGGTCAACACGTGCGGCAACATTTCGTCGCTGTCGCCGTGCGCCAGCAGTATCGGCGGCCGTGACTTGATCTCTTCCTGCAGCACTTCGGGACCTGCCAGCATGCCGGAGAAGCCGACGATGCCAGCCAGCGGCTTGGCGCGGCGCAAGCCCACGTGCAGCGCCATCATGGTGCCCTGGCTGAAGCCGACCAGGGCGGTTTTCGATTCATCGAGCCCGTACTGCGCCATGGTCTCGTCGAGAAAGGCATCGACGAGAGGCCCGGCGCTGCGCACGCCTGCGAGCGTCAGTGCGGGATCGAGGCGGGAGATGCCAAACCATTGGTAGCCGAAGGGATTGCCTTCGCAGGGGTAGGGCGCGTTGGGCGCGTGAAACACCACGTCGGGCATCAGCGGCGCCAGCACCGGGGCGAGCCCGATCAGGTCGTTGCCGTCGGCGCCGTAGCCGTGCAGCAGGATCACGAGATGGCCAGGCTTGCCCTCGCCTTGCGGGCCGTAGCTGGCGCCCTCCAACTTGCCCTTTATCGTGGTCGTCTCGGGTTTGGTCATTTGGCCGTCTTCCCCACCTTGATGTCTTCCTTGAGGGGCTTGGGACCCCAGTCCGGCATGCTGCGGCGATAGTGCCAGAGCAGCAGCGCGGCAGCACTCCGCCAGGGCCGCCACGCCTCGGCGATTTTTAAAAGCCGCTTTGCGTCGGGCCGCTTGCGCAACCGCTTGAGATGCTGGGCGGCGACGATCAGGCCGAGGTCGAGGCCGGGCATGATGTCGGGCCTGCCGTGCGCGAACATCAGGTAGATCTCGGCCGTCCACGGGCCGATGCCCTTGGCCTGGGTCAGCATTGCGATGGCTGCCGCGTCGTCGAGGTCGTCCAACGCGGAGAAGTCGATGCGGCCCTCGACGACGTCCGACGCGAGGCTGCGGCCGTAGCGCACCTTGGCGCCGCTGAGGCCGACGGCGCGCAACTGCTCGTCGCTTTGTGCCAGGAACTCCGCCGGTTCCATCGACGGCACCGCCGCCTCTAGGCGCAGCCAGATGCTGCGCGCGGCATGCACCGAGACCTGCTGGCCCACGATCGAGCGCATCAGGCCGCCGAAGCCCGTCGGCATCTCGCGCCGCACGGGATGTCCCACGTCCTTCAGGACGCGCGCGAAGTCGGCGTCGGCACGCGCGAGATGGCGCATCGCTTTCTTGAGATTTGCATCGTCGAGGATGATCTTGCTCACCTGTTCGGCATAGCACGCTCTGCGAGGTCGCTGTAACGTCCGTTCATGTCCCCTGACATGCAGCCGGTCGTCACGCGTTTTGCTCCCAGCCCGACCGGCCTGCTGCATCTCGGCAGCGCCTATTCGGCACTGGTCGCCTGGACCCGGGCGCGCGAGGCCGGCGGCCGGTTCCTGCTGCGCATCGAGGACACCGACATCCGCCGCTGCCGACGTGAATACGAGACCGCGATCCTGCGGGACCTGAAATGGCTCGGCCTCGGCTGGGATGGCGAGGTGCGCCGCCAGTCGGATCACTTCTCCGACTACGGCCGCGAACTCGATCGGCTGGGCGACCGTGGCCTGGTCTATCCCTGCTTCTGCAGCCGTGCGGAGATCGAGCGCGAGATCGCCGCATCGGCCAGCGCTCCCCATGACTCTCTTCCGGGTGGCTCTCTTCCAGGGGGCCCTCTTCTGGGGCCTGACGGTCCGCTCTATCCGGGGACCTGCCGGCATGTGGCGCCCGCCGAGCGCAAGCGGCGGATCGCGGCCGGCCGCGAGTTCTGCATGCGCCTCGATTCGGGGCGTGCCGCCGCCACCGCAGGATCCTACGACTTCGTCGACGAGCGCCGCGGACGGATCGAAGGCCAGCCGCTGCTGATGGGCGACTTCGTCATCGCCCGCAAGGACACGCCGACCAGCTACCACCTCGCGGTCACTGTCGACGATCATCTGCAGGGCGTCACCCTGGTGACACGCGGCGAGGACATCCTGCCCTCGACCCACATCCACGTCCTGCTGCAACGCCTGCTGGGCTATGCGACGCCGCTCTATGCCCATCATCCACTGATCACCGATGCCACCGGGCGGCGCCTGGCCAAGCGCGACAAGGATCTCACCGTGCAGTCGCTGCGCGAAAGTGGCGTCGGTCCGGCAGAAGTGCGCCGGCGCGCACTGGCGGCGGCGGGCCGGCAGGCCTAACATTCCGCCATGGACCGGATCGAAGAACTGGCTGTCGGGAGGCGGCTGCTCGGCCATATCGACGGCCGCACCACCGATCTCGCGGACTCCCTGTTCCGCAATCGCGTGATCGCCTACTCCTGCCGCGAGCGCGCCCGTCTCGAGCGCGATCGGCTGTTCCGCGACCAGCCGATTTTCATGGGACTTTCGGCGCGCCTCGCCAAACCGGGCGACTACATCACCGAGGACGTGGCCGGCATGCCGGTGCTGATGACCCGAGGCGCCGACGGCAGCGTCAAGGCCTTCGCCAACATCTGCCGCCATCGCGGCGCGCCGGTGGCCACGGGCTGCGGTAACGCGCGGGCCTTCACCTGCCCCTATCATGCCTGGACCTACGATCTCGCCGGCAAGCTGCTGGGCACGACCGACAAGGTGGGCTTCGCCGGCCTCGATCTCGGTACCCACGGTCTGGTGCGGCTGGCGGCGGCGGAGAAGCACGGCATGCTGTTCGTGCGGCCGAAGCCCTTGCAACCGGGCGAGAGTCCCGAGATCGACATCGACGGCAGTCTCGGCGCGATCGCGCCCGACCTCGCGGCGCTCGAGCTCGAGACCTATCCGATGTTCTCGGTCGATGTCGTGAAGCCGCGCATCAACTGGAAGTTCGCCATCGACACCTTCCTCGAGGTCTATCACGTTCCGCACCTGCATCGGAAAACCATCGGGCCGTACTTCATCGGCAACGTCGGCATCTTCGACAGCGCCGGACTGCACGGCCGCATGTGCGTGGCGCGGACCTCGATCGAGGCGGTGCGCGGCCTGCCCGAAGCCGAGCGCAACTACCGGCCGCACGTCATCACGATCTACCAGCTCTTCCCCAACACCATCGTCATCTGGCAGGTCGATCACATCGAGATCTGGCGCGCCTTCCCCGGTCGCGACGATCCCAGCCACTGCGAGGTCGAGATGACGATCTATCGGCCGGCCGATACCGACAAGCCGGATGCCTACTGGGAGAAGAACCGCGACATCGCCATCCGCACGGTGATGGAGGAGGATTTCCCGCTGGGCGAGCGCATGCAGATCGGCTTCGAATCGGGTGCCACCGAGGAAGTGATCTACGGCCGCAACGAGCCTTCCCTGGTCCACTTCCACAGCTCGATCCGCAACGCCCTCGGAGTCCCGGCTTGACGCAAGCCGGGCGGCTGCCCGACTTCCCGACGGGCGGCTGCGCGGTGGTGATCGGTGGATCGGGCGGCATCGGCCGCGCCATCGCCGTCCAGCTTGCCGAGCGCGGTTGCGATGTGGCGTTCAGCTACTTCAAGGGTCGTGCGCGGGCCGACGAGACGGCCTCGCTGGTGCGCAGCGCCGGCCAGGAGGTGCATGTCGGCAAGGTCGATCTGCGCGAAGAGGCCGAGGGGCGCCGCTTCGTCGACGAGGCGGCCGAGCATTTCGGCGGCGTGCATACCGCGGTCTATGCCGCCGGTCCCTACATTCCTATGCGTTTCATCAGCCAGCAGGCGGCCTCGGCGTTTCGCGAGGTCATGGAGCACGACACTTTCGGCTGCTTCAACCTGATCCAGGCGGTGCTGCCGCATCTGCGCACGGCCAAGGGCAGCTTCACCGCGCTCGTTACGCCGGCCATCCGGCGCTACGCCACCCGTGACATCCTGAGTGCCGCGCCCAAGGCCGCGATCGAGGCATTGGTGAAGGGCGTGGCCGCCGAGGAAGGCCGCTTTGGCGTGCGCGCCAATGCCGTCGGCGTCGGCGTCATCACCGACGGGCTCTATCACGCGCTCGTGGAGAGCGGCGACTTCGACCAGCGCTTCCTCGACGCCTCGCGCCAGGTCATGGCATTGAAGCGTCTCGGCACGGCGGACGAGGTCGCCGAGGGGGTGGTATTCTTGGCCTCCTCGCGCGCCCGCTGGATCACCGGCCAGACGCTGATGGTCGACGGTGGCTACGCAATCTGACGGAGACAACGACATGCAACGCACCAAGCCGCCCTTCCGTGCCGACCAGGTCGGCAGCCTCCTGCGCAGTGCACCGGTCAAGGAGGCACGGACCCAGCGGCTCGCCAGCGAGATCACGC
The DNA here is from genome assembly GCA_029946105.1 of Reyranella sp. Lineage (GTDB taxonomy): Bacteria > Pseudomonadota > Alphaproteobacteria > Reyranellales > Reyranellaceae > Reyranella. The sequence goes on from JAQSDW010000240.1 coordinate 10,662, forward strand.
CGGCTGAGCTCAAGGCCGTCGAAGACGCCGAGATCAGGAAGCTCGTGGCCAAGCAGGAGGAGATCGGGCTGCAGGGAGTGACCGACGGCGAGTTTCGCCGCTCGTGGTGGCACTACGATTTCCTGGCCGGTCTCACGGGTGTCGAGCTGGTGAGCGTGGCCCAGGGGCTACAGTTCAAGGGCACCGAGACCAAGGCCGAGGGCCTGCACGTTCACGGCAGGATCGACTTTCCGTCCGACCATCCGATGATCGACCACTTCAAGTTCCTGAAGTCGGTGGCGAAAGGCACGCCCAAGATGACGATCCCGTCGCCTACGGCGCTGCACTATCGCGGTGGCCGGCAGGCGATCGAGAAATCCGTCTATCCCGAGATGGAACCGTTCTTCGAGGATCTGGGGAAGGTCTATGCCAAGGCGGTGCGGGCGTTTGGCGAGTCGGGCTGCACCTATCTGCAGCTCGACGAGGTGTTCGTGGCCTATCTCTGCGATCCCGCGCAACGCGATTATCTGCGTGGCCGCGGCGACGACCCCGACAAGCTCCTGCATATCTATGCCGACCTGGTGAATGCCGCCGTCTCGGGCCGCACGCCGGGGATGACCATCTCCATGCATCTCTGCCGTGGCAACTTCCGCTCGACCTGGATGGCGCAGGGCGGCTACGAGCCGGTGGCCGAAATCCTGTTCAACAAGATGGGCGTCGACGCCTATTTCATGGAGTACGACAGCGATCGCGCTGGCGGCTTCGAGCCGCTGCGGCTTCTGCCGAAGAACAAGCATGCCGTGCTCGGCATCATGACGTCGAAGACCGGCGCGCTGGAGAGCAAGGACCAGCTCAAGCGCCGGCTCGACGAGGCCGCGAAGTTCACGTCGCTCGACCAGCTCTGCCTCAGCCCCCAGTGCGGCTTCGCCAGCACCGAGGAAGGCAACCTGCTGGCCGAGACCGAGCAATGGGCCAAGCTCGCGCGCTGCGTCGAAGTGGCGAAAGAGGTGTGGAATTGAGCGCGGCCTTGCCTATCCTCTACGGTAACTGCGAGTCCGGCCACTCCTACAAAGTGCGTCAGACACTCGTGCTGCTCGGCCTGGCGCACGAATACCGCTACGTCGACCTCTTGCCGCCACGCGCCGAACGCCGCGCCGATTTTGTCGCTGTGAGCCCCTACGGAGAAGTGCCGGTCTTCATCGATGACGACGGCGTGATGGCACAGTCGAACGCGATATTGCTGTACCTTGCCCGGCGGACTGGCCTGCTCGGCGGCGGTGCCGATCTCGATCGAACCACGCAATGGCTTTTCTGGGAGGCCAACCGCATCGGCTTTTCACTGGCCAACCTCCGGTTCGCCCTGCGCTTTGACGATGAAGATCCCGGTGTGGTTGCCATGCTGCGACGCCGGACCGAGGCCGACCTCGATCGGCTGGCGCGGGAGTTTGACCGCCGGCCCTTTCTCCTGGGCGAGACCCTCGGCGTCGCGGACATCTCCTGCGCCGGTTATCTCTTCTTTGCCGACCAGGCGGAGGTCGATCTTGGCCGCTGGCCGTCGGTCGGCGCGTGGCTCGATCGTCTCTGCTGCACGTCGGGATGGGCTCATCCCTACGAATTGATGGATCCCAAGTTGGCGACGTGACGCCGATCATCCCGAGGATTACCGGAAATCTGAGCCTTACCGCCCTTCGAGCGTCTTGAGCACGCCCACCTGCACGGTGTTCGACTCGAGGAACTCCCGACCAATCTTGCGTTTGGCCGGATCGCGTGCGTCGCCGTCGACGATCGCGGTGAGGACGTCGCAGTTGTAGGGAATGGCGATTGCTTCGGCGTAGCGAAGCGCGCCGTTGTGCCGCTTGTGTACATAGACGCGTGCCCTGCCGAAGGCGTCCGTCACGCGGACGCGCTCGCCTGGCCCGACCGGCGCGAATCTCGGATCGAGGATGTGGATGTCGATTGCGCGCTCCAGCTCTTCGTCGCTGGCGATGCCGTCAGGGCAGTCGCCCTTCGGACCTGGTGTCATCCACACATAGACGTCGTGTTCGTTGCCGCTGTAGGCCCGTCCGGGCGGCGCACGGTCGGCCGGGAACGGCCAGGTGAACGGCCGCCAGCCCTCGCGGTCGGTGAAACCGAGCGACATCTGCCGTTCGGCCAGCCAACCAATGCCGCCCAGCACGGCGACCTGCGCCGCGGCCCATGCCAGATAGGTGAGCGTTTGGCGGCTGAGTTTCATGCCGTCTCGTCGCCGGAAATGGGCTGGGCCTGTGGCATCGCATCCCCTCAATAGCGCCTGGAGCCCGGCGCAGGATTGAAAATCGTCAATCCTGGAGAAAGGCCGGCGGAAAGACGCCCCTGATACCTCTTTTGCGCGAGCCCGACGCAACCCTGCGGACCCTGCCGGGACGCCGACGCTCGAAGAGGAGAATAGCCATGAAAATATCTAGAGGTATCGTTGCGGCATTGCTGGGAACCACCATGCTCGCGGGCGCCGTCTCCGCCCAGCAGACGCCGGCCGCCCCGGCGCCCACGGTGCAGCAGAAGGCCGAGGCCGCGCGCGACTTCATGAAGCTGTCGACCGACGGCGCCGTCGCCTTCCGCAACTTGCACATGGCACGCATCGCCATCTTCGAGGCCGATCCGGTTGCGGCGAAGAAGATGCTCGCCGACACGCGCGCAGCCCTTGCCAAGGCGAAGGTCGATTCGACCGCCTTCACGAAGGCTGAAGCCGAGCTCAAGGCGCCCAAGGGCATGAATGTCCCCACCGCCGCGTCCGGTCCGGCCGTCGCCTGGCTGCCGATCGACGGCCAGCTCACGCTGGGCGAGGACTTCGTGGCGACGCCTGCCAAGGCCGCGGCTGTCGCCGAGGCGAACAAGCATCTCGAGAAGGGCCAGCGCAAGGAAGCCATCGAGAAGCTGAAGCTGGCCGACGTCAACGTGATGTTCACGATGGCCCTGGCGCCGCTCGACCGCACGATGGCCGACGTCGACATTGCGGCGAAGTTCATGGACGAAGGCAAGTACTACGAAGCCAACGCCGCCATGAAGAAGGCCGAAGACGGCGTCCGCTACGACTCGGTCGCGGCTGTCGCCGTGCCGCAGAAGGCGGAAGAGAAGAAGACGCAGTAACCGCTGCGATCAGCAAAATGGGATCGCCGGCCGGCTCGGGCCGGCGATCTTTTTGGGCATGCGCTCAGATCTGGTGCGCCATCGGCGGTGCCGGGATCGGGCGCACGCGCTCGTAGGCCGCTGCCGCGCGCAGCACCAGCGCATCTCGGGCGTGTCCGCCCACGATCTGCAGGCCGATCGGCAGGCCCTCGCGGTCGAGGCCGCAGGGAATGGTGGCGGCGGGCTGGCGCGTCAGGTTGAAGATGAGGGTGAAGGGCGTCCAGCCGATATCGACGCCGTCGCCGCCCCACGCCGCGTTCTCGTTCACCGCGAAGGCTGTCATCGGCATGGTCGGCGTCAACAGCAGATCGTACTTGGCCATGAACTGGTTCATGATCACGCCGACCTGCTGGCGCTGATGGATGGCGGTCACCACCGCCTCCTGGCCGAGATTGGCGCCGACTTCGGCGGCCTTGAGCAGGCCCGGATCCATCAGGGCGCGCTTCTCGGGGCTGAAGCCCTTCACCAGGATGGCGACGTTCGACTGCCAGTGCGCGTTCAGGATGCGGCGCGGATCGAGGCCAGCCAGGTCGGGCGAGTCTTCGACCACTTTGGCGCCCAGCGTCTTGAACACCTTGGCGGCATGCTCGACGGTCACGGCGACATCGCGATCGATCTTTTCGCGCTCGACGAAGCCCAGGTTGGGCGAATAGGCGATTCGCAGGTGCTTTACGCCCTTGTCGAAGCCCTTCAGGTAATCCTCGATATCGTCGGGCCGACCGTAGAGGTCGCGACTGTCGGGTCGGGCCATGACGTTCATCATCATTGCCGCATCGCGCACGGTGCGGGTCATCGGACCGATGTGCGAGAGCGTACCCTGCGCCGACGGCGGCCACAGCGGCACGCGTGCCTGCGTGGGCTTCAGGCCAAACAGCCCGGTGAAGGAGCAGGGGATACGGACCGATCCGGCGCCGTCGGTGCCGACCGCGAGGTTGCCCATGCCGACCGCTTCGGCCGCGACGCCGCCGCCCGACGAGCCGCCTGGCGTGCGGCCGATCTTCCACGGATTGTGGGTGGCGCCGTAGAGGCCTGAGTCGGTCACGCCCTTCCAGCCGTATTCCGGCGAGGTCGTCTTGCCGAGCAGCACCGTGCCCGCTTCGCGCAGACGCTGGCCTACCGGCGAATCGACGGTCCAGGGGCCGTCGGGATCGGTGGCGAGGCTGCCCATGCGCGTGGGCATGCCTTTGGTCAGCACCATGTCCTTGATGGTGAGGGGCACGCCGTCGATGTCGCTCAGGCGCTTGCCGCCCTTCCTCCAGCGCTTCTCCGAGGCCCGTGCGGCGCGCAGCGCCATGTCAGGGTCGAGATGCTGGAAAGCATTGAGCTGGCCGTTGAAGGCATTGACCCGGGCCAGCGCCGCCTTGGCCGCCTCGACCGGCGAGGCCTTGCGCGCCTTGTAGAGCTTCACCAGCTCGTGGGCCGGCATCATTGCGAGATCGGCGGTCATTACTTGGTCTCCGGAAGAACAGGAAATTTGAGCGGATGAGCTTCGGCGTAGCAGGCGGCAGCGCGCAGGACGAGCGCGTCGCGATAGTGGCCCGACACGATCTGCAGCCCGACCGGCAGGCCCTCGCTGCTGAGGCCGCAGGGCACGGTCGCCGCCGGATGGCGCGTGAGATTGAACTGCGGCGTGTACGGCGACCATTGCATGTTGGGCTCGCCGTCCGGCCCGTCGGGCAGGTTCTTGCCCGCCGCGAAAGGCTGCACCGCCACTGTCGGCGTGAGCAGCAGGTCGTATTTGGCGAAGAACAGGTTCCAGGCGATGGCGAGCTCACGCCGCGTCACCTGTGCGTTCACCACGTCCTGCAGCGAATAGCGCAGACCCGCCTTGGCGCCGGCCAGGAGATTGGGATCGAACTCGTCGTGGCGGCTTTCCGGATAGAGTTGCAGCAGGCGCTGCAGCGCCGACAGCCAATGGATGACGAAAGCGCGGCCGGCCTCGGGATAGGAGAAGGGCGCCTCGACTTGCTCGACCTTGCAGCCCAGCGCCTCGAACTGCTTGGCCGCCTTGGTCACCATCGCGGCGACCTCGATGTCGAGCGGATGATCGCCGAAGCGCAGGACGAAGCCCACCTTGAGCTTCTTCATCTTGCCGCCGAGCTTCTTCGCATAGTCGGTGTCGTCGGCCGGCAGGCTGAAAGGATCGCGGGCGTCGGGCCGGGCGATCGCGTTCATCATCAGCGCGCAGTCGAGTGCGGTGCGGGCCATCGGCCCCGTGTTGGCGAGATCGCCGGTCATCGAGGGCGGCCAGGCGGGCACTCGACCGAACGTGGCTTTCAGGCCAACGAGGCCGTTGAAGCTTCCCGGGATGCGCACCGAACCGCCGCCGTCGGTGCCGATGGCGATCGGGCCCAGGCCCGCGGCCACGGCGGCGCCGGCGCCGCCCGACGAGCCACCCGGCGTGCGCTCGGTGTTCCACGGGTTGCGCGAGATGCCGTGCAGCGGTGAATCGGTCACACCCTTGTGGCCGTATTCCGAACTGGTGCTCTGGGCGAAGACGATGGCGCCCGCTTCGCGCAGGCAGGCAACGGCGGGCGCATCCGCATCGGCCGGCGTCTTGTCGGTGAGCTTGCTGCCCATGCTGTGTGCCCAGCCCTTTACGCGCACCAGCTCCTTGATCGAGACCGGCACGCCGTCGAGTGGCGACAGCGGCTCGCCCTTTTTCCAGCGCCGCTCCGAGGCGCGGGCGGCGGCGAGCGAGGCCTTGGCATCGATGCGGCAGAGCGCGTTGATCCGTGGGCCGAGCTTCTCGGCTCGCGACAGAACGGCTTTCATGGTCTCGACCGGCGACGCCTTGCCCTTGGCGTAGAGCCGGCTGAGCCGGGCTACCGTCGCTTGCGTGAGGTCGACGGTCATGGCGTGGCTCCGGTCGTTCGGGGAAGAGGCGCGCGATATCGGCGGGTGAGCTGTTCGGCCTGGTATTCGGCGCCCAGCGCCTGCTCGGTGCGGCCGACCCGGCGATAGAGGCCGGCCAATGCCCGCTTGGTCCATGGCACGGTCGGCCGTTCCTTCTCGTCGGCCTGCAGTAGCGCCATCGCCGCATCGTTCCATTCGGCGCGGATCAGGGCATCGAGATGGATCGCGCCGAACAGGGAACGCTGGGCGATGCTGCCGCCGATCGACTGCAGATGTGGCACCGCCTGGCCGAGCAGGCGCGCGGCCTCGGCATGCTCGCCCCTGGCGTGTGCAGCGAGACCGTGCGCGGCCGGCACTGTGCAATCGGCCCAGGCCTCACGCTCGAACAGCTTGGCGCGCTCGGCGCGGTCTTCCAGGCTCGCCAGCATTTCAGTGACGGCGCTTTGCTCGCCGGCGCGCGCGAGACCATAGAGATACTGCAGGTCGAGGAAGGGCGAGAAGTGCTCGTGCAGGCGCGGCTTCAGATAGGTCGCCACGTCGGTCCAGCGATTGCCGACATCGACGCCGCGCAGCTCCAGCCGTGCCAGCAACGAGACGGCGTTGATCTGGTCCTCGCAGAACTCCTTCCAGACGCCCCATACGCGCGTGTCGTAGAGCGCCAGCGCCTCGTCGGTGCGGTCGAGGTCGATCAGGAACAGCGCCAGGTGCCACCAGTTGTGGGTGTACATGAACGAGTTGCAGTCCTCCCAGGTGTCGGACATCTCCTCCAGGAAGGCGACGCCCTCCAGCATCCTGCCGCGCGCTTCGAGGCAGTGGGCGACGGCGTGGTGTGCCCAGGGATCGCGGCGGTCGAGCGCCAGTCCCTTGCGCGCCACGGCCTCGGCTTCATCGAGGCGGTTGCACTCCTCGAGACCGAACGCATGCATCGCCCAGACGAAGCGATTGTCGGGATTGGCCTCGGCGAGCCGCTCGCCAATGTCGAGCAACGTCTCGGCATCGCCTCGGTTGAAGGCCAGGAGCTGGGCGAGCTTGCCGGCCAGCAGATCGCGCGGCCATTCGGCCACGATCTTGCGGAAATGCTCCAGGCTGCGGTCGTCATCGCCCGCGGCCCAGGCCTCCATGGCGGCGAGCCAGGTCAGTTCGCGTGCGTTGGCGCCGGCTGACATCGCTCGGGCACGTGCGGCGTAGCGCGTCGCCGCCGCATGGCCTTCGGGCGAGTACATGGAGAGCATCAGGCTGGCTGCGACCAGCGGCAGCATCAGGCACTTTTCTTCCTTGTCGGCGGCGGCGATGAAGTCGGCGAAGCGCTTGCCGAAGCCCAGCCATTCCTGCCTGACGAAATCCAGCGCGGCGATCGCGCGCTCGTCGGCATTGCTCAGCTCCAACCCTTGCCCGTCGCGTCCCACCAACTGCCCCCATTTGCCGTGGCATAGCTTCGCATGCCATGCGACCTTGGGCAAAATACCGGGAGGAATTAATGAAACGCCGCCATCTGCTGGGTTCCGCCGCAGCCCTCGCCCTTGCGCCTGCCGTGGTGCGGGCCCAGGCATTCCCCGATCGTCCGATCCGCTTCGTCGTGCCCTATGCGCCGGGTGGCGCCACCGACACCTCGGCGCGCCTTGCGGCGGAATTTCTCTCGGGCAAGCTCGGCCAGCAGGTGCTGGTCGACAACAAGCCGGGCGGCGGCACCATCATCGGCACCGAGATCGTGGCCAAGGCCAAGCCCGACGGTTACACGATCCTGCTGGCGCCGGGCACCATCGCCACCAACACCTCGTTCGGCCTCAAGCTGCCCTACGATCCGGCCAAGGATCTCGCGCCGGTCGTAGGCTTCGTCGACATGCCGCTGCTGCTCGCGGCCAACAAGGAAGCGCCGTTCAAGACGGTGGCCGAGCTGATCGCCTATGCGAAGAAGCAATCCGCGCCGGTGAGCTACGCCTCGCCGGGCAACGCCAGCATCCCGCACCTGTGGGGCGAGCAGTTCAAGGCGGAGGTCGGCATCAAGCTCGAGCATATCGGCTACAAGGGCAGCGCCGATGCGCTGAAGGACGTGCTGGGCGGCCATGTCATGCTTTTCTCCGACACGCTGCTGCCGACCGGCCTCGCGGTGAAGGACGGCCGTCTGCGCGGCCTGGTCGTCGCCGCGGCCGAGCGCGTGCCCATGCTGCCGGACGTGCCGACGGTGAAGGAGGCGGGCCTGCCGGCCAACCTGCAGGGCGCGGTGTTCTTCGGCGTAATGGTGCCGGGCGGCACACCCGAGCCCATCGTCGCCCGCCTGAACACCGCCTTCAACGAGGCGATCGCCGATCCCGCCACGCGCAAGAAACTGGTCGACCTCGGCTTCACCATGGTCGGCGGAAGTGCGGCCGACTACGGCAAGCGCATCGCCGCCGAGACGGAGAAGTGGCGCAAGGTCATCAAGGACTCGAACATCACGCCGCCGGCGTGAGCGGTCGCCCGAGTCGGTTACGACTTGTCGGCTACGACTTGGGTGAGCCGCCGAGGAAGCAGAAGATGACGCCGCTCGGGGCGGCGCAGATGTGCGAGTTGCCGTCCGGCGCCAGGCTCTTGAGCACGACGCGCGGTGGGACCGGCACCCAGCGGCCGTTCAGCAGCGCGTACCACATGCCGTCGTCCTTCTGGTAGGCGCGGGTCGGGCGGCAATCGCCCTCGACGCCGTTCTTGGTCCCGTTGCAGCACGAGGCATTGGAGCCCGGCTGTTTCAGTTTTTCGTACCAGTCGTGATTTTCGGTATGGCCCTGGCCACGCTGACCATCCTGGGCAATGACTCGAGCGCCGACAGCGGCGCCGATCAGGAAAAGTAAGACTGCAGCTGTTGCGACACGCATACACATGAGGGCCCCACCCAAACGCGTAAACCAGCCAGAACCGAGCCTCCCTGAGAGCTTTTCGATTTCATTCCCATCTTCGCAATCTATACCAGATCTAGCGCCCGGGCGACCCGAATATACTTCATATCTGGTGAATGGGATCGCGAGCCCGCAGTCCCTCGACGATCGGCACGAAATCCGGATCGTCGGCCGAGAGCATGCCGTGGCGGACGAAGAAATCGATCAGCACCAGGTTGCAGTTGTATTTGAACTCGGTGGTGTCGCGCACGGTCTCGAACACGCGCCGGGCCGGCCACAGTTCGAAGGAATGGACCTCGCCGTCGTTGGCCGTGGGCGTGAAGTCGGCCGGCAACTTGAGGTCGAAGCAGCTCATGATGTCGGGCTTGAGCTGCGCGCCCGACTGGTTCCAATAGGACACCAAACCGACCGCCTTCGCGCCGCGCGCGAGTTCGGGCGGGATCGACGCTTCCTCGCCGCACTCCTTCACGAGATTGTCGTGCAGGCCGATGCCGGCGGGCTGGCCGCCGGCCACCGTGTTGTCGAGTTGCCCGGGAAAGGTCGGTTTGGTGTAGGACCGCCGCGGCACCCAGATGTGCAGCCCGTCGCCCAGCCGCCCGTTGCCCTGACGCACGTAGCCCGTCATGTGCGGCCCGAAGGCGCGCACGCCGAACCACGGCACCGCCGAGCGCTCCATGTCGAGGAGCGCCGGCCGGGCGAATTGCCAGGTGACGGCGTAGGCCTCCTCGCGCCACAGGCCCTTGAAGTGACCCAGGTCGCGCAATTGGAGCAGGAAGGCGCGCATCGCGGCACTTCGCTTCGCGGGCGTGTCGAGCGCGGGATCGAGATGCCAGGCCTTGTCGCGATGCGCGAACAGGTCGGAACGGCGCGCCAGTTCGGGCGCGAAGTCGCGATGGATGAAGCCCGCGCGTTCGGAGCCGACGAACCACGGCTCGAACTGGGAGAGGTCGGCGTTGTTGCAACGCCTGATGTGGTCGAGGAAGGACATGCGCCGGGGAGATAGCATAGAGTGCGGCCGATGACCGAAGACGAACTGCAGAAGCTCCTCGAGAAGACCCTGCCGGCCGCCGACCTGCATGGCCTGTTCGTCGAGGAATGCCAGGATCAGGACGTGCGACTAAGGTTTCCTTTCGATGCGCGTTTCCTCGGACCGGGCGACGTTTTCTCAGGGCCAGCGCTGCTGTCCTTTGCCGATACGGCTCTTTATGCAGCTGTCCAGGCAGCGATCGGGACCGCAGAGATTGCGCTCACCTCCAACCTGAACGTGACGTTCCTGAAGCCGGCGCAGGCGGCCGAGATGGTCGCATTGTCTCGCGTCATTCGCAAGGGTCGCCGCACCGCTCATGCCGAAGCCTGGCTGTTCAGCCACACGGTCGTCGACCCGGTGCTGCATGCGACGGCGAGCCTGTCGATCAGGCCGCGCTAGGCTGCTTCCTTGCAGGCTGCGTCCACGACGCCGACCACGTCGCGCATGATTTGCGTGAGGTCGAAATCCTTGGGTGTGTAGACACGCGCCACACCGGCCGCCATCAGCGCCTCGGCGTCGGCCGGCGGGATGATGCCGCCGACCACGACGGGTACCTCGCCAATGCCCGCGTCGCGCATGCCCTTCAGCACGTCGCCGACCAGCGAGACATGGCCGCCGGACAGAATCGAGAGCCCGACGACATGGACACTCTCCTCGAGGGCCGCGTTCACGATGCGCTCGGGTGTGAGACGGATGCCCTCGTAGACGACTTCCATGCCGCAGTCGCGGGCGCGCACGGCGATCTGTTCGGCGCCGTTGGAATGGCCGTCGAGGCCGGGCTTGCCGACCAGGATTTTTATGCGCCGGCCGAGGCGCCGTGAAACGGTGTCGACTTCGCGGCGCACGGCTTCGAGGCGGCCGTCGGTCACGCCGGCCGCGCGCGCGACGCCCGTCGGTGCGCGATATTCGCCGAACACGCTGCGCAGCGTGTCGGTCCATTCACCTGTGGTGACGCCGGCCTGGGCGCAGGCGATCGAGGCCGGCATGACGTTGCGGTCTTCCTTGGCGGCCGCGGCGAGTTCGGCCAGCGCCTTTTTCACGGCCGCGGCATCGCGCGCCGCGCGCCAGGCGTTCAGCCGCCCGATCTGGCCGCTCTCGACCGAGGCGTCGACGGTCATGATCGAGCCCCCACCGGTCGACAGCGGCGAGGCTTCGGCCTCGGTGAAGGCATTGACGCCGACCACGGTCTGCTCGCCGGCCTCGATGGCGGAAAGCCGCTTGAGGTTAGACTCGACCAGGCGCTGCTTCATGTAGGCCGATTCGATCGCCGCAACCGCGCCGCCGATGTCGTCGATGCGTGCCATCTCGGCCAGCGTTTCTTCCTTGAGGGATGCGACCTTGGCGGCAATCTCGGTGCTGCCGTCGAAGATGTCGCCGTATTCCAGCAGATCGGTCTCGAAGGCCACGATCTGCTGCAGGCGCAGCGACCATTGCTGGTCCCACGGCCGCGGCAGGCCGAGCGCCTCGTTCCATGCCGGCAGCTGCACCGAGCGGGCGCGGGCGTTCTTGCTCATCACCACGGCCAGCATCTCGAGCAGGATGCGATAGACGTTGTTCTCGGGCTGCTGCTCGGTGAGGCCGAGCGAATTCACCTGCACGCCGTAGCGGAACAGGCGCTGCTTGGGATCGGCGACGCGGTAGCGATTGAGCGTGATGTCTTCCCACATCTCGGCGAACGCCCGCATCTTGCACATCTCGGTGACGAAGCGGATGCCGGCATTCACGAAGAAGGAGATGCGGCCCACGACCTGCGGGAAATCGGCGTCGGGTACCTGGCCGCGCGCCTTCACGGCATCGAGCACGGCGATGGCGTTGGCGAGCGAGAAGGCCAGCTCCTGCACCGGCGTCGCGCCGGCTTCCTGCAGGTGATAGCTGCAGACGTTCATCGGGTTCCACTTGGGAACCTCGCGATAGGTAAAGCCGATCGTGTCGGCCGTCAGCCGGAGCGACGGTTCGGGCGGGAAGATGTACGTGCCGCGGGAAAGATATTCCTTGATGATGTCGTTCTGCGTCGTGCCCTGCAGTTTGTCGCGCGCCACACCCTGCGCCTCGCCTGCCGCGATGTAGAGCGACAACAGCCACGCCGCCGGCGCGTTGATCGTCATCGACGTGTTCATCTTGTCGAGCGGGATGCCGTCGAACAGCGCGCGCATGTCGCCGAGATGGCCGATCGGCACGCCCACCTTGCCGACCTCGCCGCGCGCCAGCGGATGGTCGCTGTCGTAGCCTGTCTGGGTTGGCAGGTCGAAAGCGACGGAAAGGCCGGTCTGACCGCGCGCCAGGTTGGTGCGGTAGAGTTCGTTCGACTTCTCGGCCGTCGAATGGCCGGAGTAAGTGCGGATCAGCCAGGGCCGATCCTTGTGGGACGCTGCCGACGGCGAGCTATTCGGGGTCGTCTTGGTCATGGTGGCGGCCAATGGCGGGGTTGACGTACACTCCCCTACACCAATACATGCTGCATTGCAGCATAGAATATCTTGCAGCGCAGCCAAGCGGTCTGGATCCTTTTTTTGAGCGATACGACGCCCCCAGGGTTTGGAACGGGAGTGGGCCAATCCGAGGGAAGCCCGCCCGGAGGCGAATTTGCGTCCGCTTTGACGGCGCCGGACTTGACGCCGAGCCGTCCGGTCTATGACGGGCGGCTGGGCGAGCTCTACGCCATCTATCTTCGCCACGTCGTCCTGATGCTCCTCACGCTGGGCTGGTCGCGCTTCTGGGGTCGTACCCGGTTGCGCCGCTACCTTTGGAACCACCTCTCGATCCTGGGGGATCGCTTCGAGTATCGTGGCCGCGGGCGCGAGCTCCTGATCGGCTTCCTGCTGGCGGTGGTGATGCTCGCCGGCTGGGCCGGCCTGATGTGGCTCGCCTGGGTCCATGTCTTCCACGAAAAGCCGTTCGCCGACTTCGGCATGTTCGACATCTTCTCGCTGTCGGTGGCGGTGATCGGGTTTCCGCTCGCCTACGTCGGCCACTACGCCGGCCTGCGCTACAAACTCTCGCGCACGCGCTGGCGGGGCATCCGCTGCGGCCTGGCGGGGTCGGCCTGGCGCTACGGGGTCGCGGCGACTTTTCTCACCTTCGCCAACATGTTCACCGTCCAGCTCCTGACGCCGGTCGTCTCCGTGAACCTGGCGCGCCCGCGAATCTCCAACACCCGTGTCGGCACCCTGCCGCTGGTCTTTGCCGGCTCGGCCGGCGACATCTACGGTCGCTATGTCGGCTACTACTTCCTGAACATCGTGGCGTGGCTTGCGGCCATCGGCGCGGCATTCGCCATCGCCGGCGGCACGGCCGACAGGCTCGGACTCTCGTCAGACGACCTGCTCAAGCTGTTCACCGCCCCCAGCGTCCGCACCGTGCTGGTGGCGGCCGCTGTTGCCGTCGGCGTCTATCTGCTCTTCAGCCTGCTGATCCTGCCGTTGCGCTGCTGGTGGCAGGCCTACTGGTTTCGCTATCTCGTGTCGCACAGCCGCGCTGGCAACGTGCTGTTCGCGACCGCGATCACGACTCGGCAGATGTGGGGCTTCCTGGTCCTGAATTATCTCATCATCTTGCTGACCCTGGGGCTGGGCTGGCCGTGGGTCATGCATCGCACGCTGCGCCTTATCGCGGGCGAGCTCTGGCTCTACGGCGCGCCCGATGGTGAGTCGGTGCGCCAGCGGACCGACGGCGGCTCGGCCTTCGGCGAAGGCCTGCTCGACATGTTCGACGTGAGCGGGATCTGACGATGACCACGCCCGCCCGCTACTACGACGGCGAGACTGCCCGGGTCCTGGAAGTCGGCGTGCGGCCGACGGCCGGCGAACTCATCATCTTCCGCCTCACCGATTCGAGCATCGTCGCGCGCTGGCCGATCAATGAAACCGCCGTGCTGGGCGACGGGTCACACGAAGGTGCGCCGCCCGTCGTGCGCCTGGGTGGGGAGGCCCGCCTGGTCATCGAGGACCCCGAGCAGCGGCGGCAGCTCGCCGCCCTCATGCCGCACCTTGGTGCCCTCGCCGAGGTGCCGGCATCGGCCGGCCGGCGGATCGTGACGCTGGGCGCCTCGCTCGCGGTTCTGGTCGCCGCCTTCTGGGGCGTCATCGACTACGGCACGGAATACGCAGTGCCCTGGTTGCCGCACAGCCTGCAGGCCAAGCTGGGCGAGACCGTCTACGAGGAACTGGCCGCCGACAAGGACGAGTGCCACGGCAAGGGGCTGGTGGTGCTCAACGATCTGGCCAACGAACTGGCCCGGGCGGCGGGTTATCCGCACGAAGTGACCGTACACATTATCGACGGCGGCCCGGTCAACGCCTTCACGCTGCCGGGCGGCATCCTCGTCTTCTATTCCGACTTGTTCGAACAGGCGAAGAACAGCTCGCAGGTGGCAGGCGTGCTGGCCCACGAGATCGGCCACATCGTGCACTATCATCCGACCAAGGGGATCGTGCGCGCCTACGGCCTCGACCTGCTCACGAAGCTGGTGAGCGGCGGCTACTCCGATCTCATGGGCACGCTGACGTCGGGCGGCAACATCCTGCTGGCGATGCGCAACGGCCGCGCCTTCGAGCGCGAGGCCGACGGGACCGGCGTGGCCCTGCTCGAGAAGCTCGGGCTGCGCGCCGACGGCATCTCCGGCTTCTTCGAGCAGATGATGGAGAAGCAACCCAAGGATGCCGCCTCGACCGCGGGCATCTGGTCGAGCCATCCGCCGACCCAGGAGCGCATCGCTGCGACGAAGCGGCCGCCCACCGGCCGGCCCGCCTTCAGCACCGCCGACTGGAAGGCACTGCAGGAAGTTTGCAAGTAGCCGTGGCGTTCACCATCTTCCTCGCCACGGCCCTCGACGAGCCCGACATCACCCCGTCGGACCGGCTCTATGCCGATGCTTTGGAACGCCACGGCTGTCGCGTTGTCGGCGCGCCTTGGGATGGGCCGCGGGAAGCCTTTGCTGGCGCCGACGCCATCGTGCTGCGCTCGACCTGGGGTTACTACCGCGCGTTACAAGCGTTCCGCGACTGGACCGAAGCGATGGCGGTCGTGACGCGGCTCTTCAATCCCGTCAGCCTGGTGCGCTGGAACCTGCGCAAGGACTATGTCGGCAAGCTCGCGGCGGCGGGCGTCCGCGTGCCGCAATCCCATATCGTCACCTGCGAGACCACCGCGATCGAACGGGTGTTCGCCGAGACCGGATGGGATCAAGCGGTGGTGAAGCCCGCTTCGGGTGCGTCGGGCTATTCCGTCGAACTGGTGAAACGCACCACGTTGGCCCGGCAGGTCGCCGGCCTCTCCGACGAGGCGCGCGCCTCGGGCGTGGTGGTGCAGGAGTTCCTGCCGGAGATCGCCGAGGGCGAACTGTCGCTGGTCTATTTCGACGGCGTCTTCAGTCATGCCATCCGCAAGCGCCCGCCGCCCGGCGAGTTCCGCAGCAACTCGCGCTTCGGTCCCACGCGCAACGCCGAGACGCCGCCGCGCGACGTGACGGAGCAAGGCGCTGCCTGCCTCCGTGCCTTGCCGGAGATGCCGCTCTACGCCCGAGTCGACGGCGTCGTGCGGGCAGGCGGGCTGATCGTGATCGAGGTCGAGGTGCTGGAGCCCGCGCTCTTCATGGAGTTCGATCCGCCATCGGCCGAGCGCTTTGCCGACGCGACGTTGCGGCGTCTTCAAAGGGTGGCGGCGCCGAGCGGATCCTGACCGCCCAGGCCTGCACTGTCCTAGTTGACGGCATCGGCGCTGGCGCGATGGCCGAGCATCGAGCGAAGGCGCGCCCGCGTCAGGTCGATATGGGTCCGAAGTGAAAAGAAGAGATCCGAGTGGCGCATCGGCAGGATGCTCGAGGCCCGCTCGATCTTGTCCAGATCGACCTGACGGTCGGCCAGTTGGGCGGCGGAGAGGCCCGGCGCCAGCCCGGTTTCGACGACCCGGAGTTCTCGATAGAGCTTCAGGATGTGACGGCGCAGAACCCATAAATAGAGCTTGGGCGCATAGCTGAACACCGGCACGGCGATCGCGAGTACGGTCACCAGGACCGCCAGTATCTTTCGCACGTAGCTGGTCACCCAGAACGGCATGTACCGCTGCAGGAACGAAGGGCCGTTCTTGTAGAAGTCGCGGGCGCTTTCGGCCATCGGGTATTCCGGGTCCGACTGAGTGGGAAACTCGCCGTATTGCTGGAAGATACCGGGCTCGCTGTGCACTTCCACAAGTGCCCTGGCGAGCAGGCCGATGATCTCCGGATGAACGTCGTCGCGAACCAGGACGGAGCTGCTGCTGCCAATCAGTGTCACGTCGGCGCCCGGAATGTTTCTTTCCAGATCAATCACGCCGCTCGGCAATTCCAATCGCGTGAGGAATGGAAACTTGCGGGTGATCGCCTTGATCCGGGGAAGACTGATGAGCCGAACGCCGGGGTCGCGCAACAGGTTCTGGATGAGCGGCGCCTCCAGGACGCTGCCCATAATCAGGACGTCGGCCTTGCCTTCGTCCAGTGCCTCGACCGCCGCCCGTCCCCCCAGCGGCAGGAATGACGCGTTCTGCGGCGTGATGCCGTTCGTCTTGAGGATCTTGGTGACGACCATGTTGGTGCCGCTCGATACAGGCCCGACGGCGATCCGCTTGCCCTTGAGCTGTGTGAGGTGGGCAAAAGAGTCGGTTGCCCGGCAAAAGACGAAGAAAGCCAGGTAGTTGATGCGCCCCAGGGACTCCACGTCGGGCGCCTGGTTGCTGTTCGACACGCCGCCCTGGACGAAGGCGACGTCGATGCCGGAGTTCGGCTCCTGGAGAAGCTTGAGGTTTTCGACCGTGCCTTCGGTCGAGCGGATGTTGAGCGTCACGTTGTATCGGGCGAGGATCTCCCGATATTTCTGCGCGTAGAATTCATATGCACCTCCCTTGGAACCGGAGGCGATGGTGATCGTCCGAGGTGGCGCCGGGATGAAATGGTCGAGCGCCATCCAGGCAAGGCCCGCGATCACGAGGGTCGCGGCCAGTGCTGCTACAAGATTGCGGAGACGCAATCCAAGCATGACGTCCGGCGCCTACGGTGCCACGGCATTCCAGTGACAGCCCCGCGAGGCTTCGGTCACGTCAAGGGTCTTCGGCGATTTCGAGGCGTCGGCAACGACATCGAGATTGACGCCGCCCAAGCCGAGCCTGGTCTTGTAGACGTTGGGTGCCGTCTGCTTCAGCGTGTCGTTGATGCCGCCGGACGACTTGAGCATGGCTTTGTCGCCCATGAGCGTGATCGTGTGCACGCGCGACAGAGAGGCGTCGAGGTTGACGCAGCCCGCCGGATTGCCCTTGGCCGCGATGACACGGAACTCGATCGGGGCGGTCTGGGCGCCGACTCCGGTGGCGACCATCGCCGCCAGCAGGCCGATCAGCGACGCCGTAATTGTCCTGGCTTTCATGTCATTTCTCCCGGGAGGGTTCGCGATTTTCTAGTTCACACCCACTAATTTACGCCTTGTGGTGGCGACATCAGCTTGTCGAGCACGCCCTGCAGGTTGAACGAGCCCGGCTTCTGGCGCGGCGGGAACTCGGCCAGGGTCTGGAGGTAGCGGGTGACGAAAGTCTGCGCCGGCACCAGCAGGAAGATGCGGTCGATGCGCCAGCGGGCGTAACCCATGCCCTCCTTGTCGGCGCGCTCGAACGGATCGGCCTTGAGGTCGAACAGCTTGGGCACGCGCAGCGTCACCATCGGGTCCTGCCAGACGTCGAAGCCGTGACTGCGCTGCTCCATGAAGGCGAGCTTCCACTTGTCGTAGCGCAAGCCGGCCAGACCGCCGTCGTCGGTCCAATAGAAGAATTCCTTGCGGGCGCCGCCCGTGCCGTTCTTCAGCAACTCGCGCTGGTCATAGCCGTCGAGATGGACCTTGAACGGCTTGTCGTTGAGGCTGATGCCGCGCATCAGCTTGGCCTTGAGGTCGGTCTCGCCGACGGCGGCCAGCAGGGTCTGCATCCAGTCCTCGGCCGAGAATACGTCGTTGATCTCGGTGCCGGGCTTCACCAGGGCGGGCCAGCGCACCATGGCGGGCACGCGATAGCCGCCCTCCCAATTGGTGTTCTTCTCGCCGCGGAACGGCGTGGTGCCGCCGTCGGGCCAGCTCATGACCTCGGCGCCGTTGTCGGTCGTGTAGATGACGATCGTGTTGTCGGCGATCCTGAGGTCGTCGAGCTTCTTCAGCAGTTGGCCAACCTGGCCGTCATGCTCGACCATGCCGTCGGCCACGACGCCGAGGCCGGTCTTGCCTTCGGACGAAGGCTTGAGATGCGTCCAGATGTGCATGCGCGTCGAGTTCACCCAGGCGAAGAACGGCTTCTTGTCCCTGTTGGCGCGAT
This sequence comes from Reyranella sp., assembly GCA_029946105.1. Taxonomy (GTDB): domain Bacteria; phylum Pseudomonadota; class Alphaproteobacteria; order Reyranellales; family Reyranellaceae; genus Reyranella. Next base: position 28,881 of record JAQSDW010000240.1, read on the forward strand.
CGATGAAGTCGAGCGAGGCGGCGAGGAACTCCTCGTCCACCGTCTCCATGCGCTTCTTGGTCAGCGGGCCGGTGTCCTCGCACTTCTGCTTGCCCCACTTGCCGAAGCGGGGATCCTCGCCCGGTGCCTCGGTCGGCAGGGCGACGCACTTCAGCACGCCGCGCGGCCCGTAGTTGGCCTTGAAGGTCGGATCCTTGGGATAGTCGATGTTCTCCGGCTCTTCTTCGGCGTTCAGGTGATAGAGATTGCCGAAGAATTCGTCGAAGCCGTGCACGGTGGGCAGGAACTCGTTGCGGTCGCCCAGATGGTTCTTGCCGAATTGACCGGTCGCATAGCCTTGCGACTTCAGAGCATCGGCGATGGTCGGGTCTTTCGGCGACAGGCCTTCCGGCGCCCCGGGCAGGCCGACCTTGAGCAGGCCGGTGCGAATCGGCGACTGGCCGGTGATGAAGGCGGCGCGGCCGGCGGTGCAGGATTGCTGGCCGTAATAATCGGTGAAGATGGCGCCTTCGCGCGCGATTCGGTCGATGCTGGGTGTCCGGTAGCCCATCATGCCGCGGTTATAGGCACTGATGTTCCAGTAGCCGATATCGTCGCCCATGATGACGAGGATATTGGGCTTGGCGGGTGTCTGAGCGCCGGCCGAAACGAAGCCGCCCGACATGCCGACGAGCAGCGCAGCCGCCGACAGCAGTCGGCCGAAATTTCCCTTGGTCATTGGTCGTGACCTCCAGTTTGAGATGGCGGGTGGACATTCCCGCCGGGGTCGATGCAAAACAATCGAAGGAACGATACAGTTCCCGTATGGAGATCGATCTAAAACTGCTGCAATACGCTGTCGTCCTGGCCAGGCACCGTCACTTCGGCCGTGCCGCGGCGGCACTGAGGATCAGCCAGCCGACCCTCAGCCGCAACATCGCGGCCCTGGAAAAGCAGCTTGGGATGCGTGTCTTCGAACGGTCGCATCGCGACGTCGTGGCGACGCCCGCGGGTGACGATGTCCTCCAGATGGCCGACGAGCTCGTCGTTCGTGCCGAAGCGATCTCCAACCGCCTGCAGCTCGTGCGCGATGGCCGCGGTGGGCGGCTGCGCGTCGCCGCCGGCGCTTACATCCACGATATCGCCGTCCAGCCGGCCGCGATCGATCTTATTAAGGCCAATCCGTCGATTCGCCTCGAGTTGCTGGAGCGCGAGTGGACCGCCGTCGCGGCGATGTTGATGACGGATCGCATCGATTTCGCTGCCTTCGACGTCACTTCGTTGCGCGGTATGCCGGCGCTGCGCGTCGAAAGCCTCGGCGTGCTCGAGGGCGCCTATTTTTGCCGCACCGGGCATCCCTTGCTGGAAAAGACGGCGCTGCGGCCTGCCGACCTTGGCAGCTACCCGTTCGTCAGCACCAGCCTGCCTCATCTGCAGGCCGGCTTGATCGACGGTCTCGACACCGGCCTCACCGTCGATCCGGCAACGGGCAATGTCCTGCCCTCGATCGCCGTGGCGTCGTTTCGCAGCAGTCGCGAGATCGTCGCCGGGACCGATGCGATCGGCATCGGCCACGTCAGCCAGATCAAGGAAGGAATAGCAGCGGGACATCTCGCGCTTCTTCATCTGCCGTGGCGGACCAAGCTTCCTTCCTCGGAGCTGGGCATCGCCTACAAGCGCGAACGCACCCTGCCGCCCTCGGCGCGTACCTTTATCAGCCTCATCCGCAAGCATATGCGGGCGATCGGGCGGGCCTGACCGGCGGTTCCTCATCATTTGCTCTTGCATGGATAGGATATACGTCCTATATATCCGATTGATGATAGGGCCCGACTCTTTATTTGTCTCCAGTCCAAACACTCCGCACACATGTCCCCACGGCGTCAAAGTCGATTTCCAAAATGTCCGCTTCTGGCGGACATCCGGCGATGCCGATAGGATACACAAAGACGAGACATCACAAGGACTTGGCGGCGATTCGGCGGGCCAATGCGGCGCGCAAAGTGGGTTTTTTCTTTTTCCGCTACTGTGGCGGACTCTCCGGGTTAGCGGCGCTGCCGTGCCTTGTAGGCGAGCCAGGCGATGATCGCGTCGATGTTGGCATCGCTCAGGTTGGCTTCGTCGAACGCCGGCATCTTCTGCTCGGGCCAGGCCCGGACCGACGATGGATTGCGCAGGTATTTCCTGAGCGCCGCCGGCTGGAAATAATCGACCGGATTCATCGGCCGGGCGAGATCCGGACCTTGTTCGCCTTCGCCCTCGCCGTTGAAGCGATGACAGGCCATGCAGACGGCCACGAAGCGGTCGAGACCACGCCGGATCGGATCGGTGGCGGGAACGTCGGCGGCGACGGCGAGGCCGGGCCAGCGCTTGAACGGACTGTCGGTGATCGTGAGTGCTGCGAGATGATAGGCCCAGTATTCGCTGCTGATCTCAGCGCGCGTTCCGCCTCGCCAGACGATGTAGAAGGGCCCGGCGCTTCCCTTTGTCGTGCCCGGGATCGCGGGCCAGGGCACGGACGGATCCTCGACCGCCAGAAAAGCCTGCGCGCTGGAGCGTGCCGCGTTCACCAACAGATCGGCCGGGATGCTGACCGAAAAATTGTCGTCGGTACGGGCCTGCACATAGTCGTCGTCTCCGATCCTGGTCCCTTTCAGGAATTCGGAGACCGCGATGGCGCGGTAGGTCATCGCGCGCCGGTAGACCGGATCGTAGGAGACGGTGACGCTCTGCAGCCGAGGATCGGCCAGAAGCTCCCTCCGGGAAATGGTCCGGGACGTGCCCCTGTCGGTGACGGTGAGGGACGGTGTTTGGGTCTGAGTCTGGGCTTGGATCTGGGCCTGGGACTCGCGGCCATGAAAGCAAGCGAGACCTGCCACCAGAGTAAACGCCAGCAGCAGGGCCCGCATCCGCTCAGCCCTTCAGCCGCTGCCCGCCGATCCGGCAGTCCTTCAGGATTTCGGGCCGGAAGGCGAGGCCGTGGCCCGGCCGCTCGGGCGGGCTCATGGTGCCGTTCTTCGACGGCAGCACCGGCTCGATCCAGAGATCGTCGTTCCAGTCCATGTATTCGAGATAGCTGGCGTTGGGGATCGAGGCCATTACATGGACCATCGTTTCATGGAAAAGGTGCGGGGCGATGCGGATACCCCACGGCTCGGCCGCGGCGGCAATCTTGCGCAGCTCGCTATAACCACCGCGCATCGGGTCGGGCTGCAGGATCGGCGTGCTCGGATGCTCGAAGAAGGGCCGCAGGTCGTTGCGGCCAAAATGGCTCTCGCCCCCGACGATGCGGGTCTTGAGGGCGGCGGCGATGCGCCGGTAGCCGGCGAAGTCCTCGGCGACCACCGGCTCCTCCAGCCAGTAGGGATCGAACTCGTCGATGCGGTGGCCGGCCTGGATGGCGGTGTCGGCGTCCCAGCCCATGTTGACGTCGATCATGATCTCGACGCCGCCGCCCATCGCCTCGCGCATCGCCTTCACGTTCTCGACGTCCTCGCGCCACGGCCGGATGTGCGCCACCTGCATCTTGATGGCCGTCAGGCCCTGGGCGGTGAATTCCCTGGCGCGGGCGATCATGCCGTCGCGGCCGAGGCCGCGGAAACAGCCCGAGCCGTAGGCGGCGACTTCGGTGCGGGCCGCACCCCACAGCCGGAACAGCGGCAGGGAGGCGCGCTTGCCGACTATGTCCCACAGCGCCATGTCGACGGCACTCTGGGCGAACACGGTGACGCCCATGCGGCCCAGCCAGAAATTGCTCTTGTAGAGCGTCTGCCAGATCGCCTCGACCTCGGTCGCATCGCGGCCGATCACATGGGGTGCAATCAGCTCCTTCACGCAGGCATCGAGCGTGTGCAGCCCGCCGCGCAATGGCATCAGGTAGCTCATGCCTATAAGGCCGCCCTGGGTTTCGATCTCGAGCACGAAGATATCGCGCTTGGACACCGAGAGGATGCCGGCGGCCGGCGCGCCGCCGCGCCACGGTACCTGGAGGAGGGTCGTGCGCAGTTCGGTAATGGTGGTGGCCGTGGTCATCGCTGGGGTTCCTTCGGGACAGTATTCTTTTCGAGGCTGCAATGCTGGCAGCGCTGGCGCGACAGGAAGCCCAGCCCGTCCTTCTGGAAGGCCAGGAAGCGCTCCCGGCAGCGCGGGCAGCGGAAGTCGTAGAACCGGTAGGCGGCGACCATGATGCCGACCAGGCACCCGCCGACGACCAGCGGATCGGGCCAGAGCCGCAGGCTCGCCAAGAGGATGACGACCACCGCCAGTATCGAAAATATCCGCGACCGGCGGTCCTGCCAGGCTTTACTGTAGCGCTCGTTTTCGGTCACTTCCGTTGCCTCTTTCCCGGCCTATCATTATGGGGGGCGAACACTATGATGCGGGCCGCATGAGCCAGTCCAACCGCATCTATCTCTTCGACACCACCCTGCGAGACGGCGCCCAGACCCAGGGGGTGGATTTTACCGTGGCCGACAAGGTGGCGATCGCGCGCGAGCTCGATCTGCTGGGTATCGACTATATCGAGGGCGGCTGGCCGGGCGCCAACCCGACCGACGACCGCTTCTTCGCCGACCCGCCCGAATTCACGAACGCCAAATTCACCGCCTTCGGCATGACCCGGCGCGCCGGCCGCAGCGCCGCCAACGATCCCGGTTTGGCCGCCATCCTGCAGACCAAGGCGCGCAACGTCTGCATGGTCGGCAAGACCTGGGACTTCCATGTCGATGTGGCGCTGGAAGTCGACCGTGGCGAATACCTGGAGATGATCGGCGATTCGCTGGCCTACGCGAAGACCAAGATGGAAGAGGTGATGTTCGACGCCGAACATTTCTTCGACGGCTACAAGGCCAACCCGGACTACGCGATGGCGTGCCTTGCCGCCGCAGAGAAGGCCGGTTCGCGCTGGCTGGTGCTGTGCGACACCAATGGCGGCACGCTGCCGCACGAGATCGAGCGCATCGTGGGCGAGGTCGTGAAGAAGATTCCCGGCGACCGATTGGGAATCCACACCCACAACGACACCGAGAATGCGGTGGCCAACACGCTGGCCGCAGTGAGCGCCGGCGTCCACCAGGTCCAGGGCACGATCAATGGCCTGGGCGAGCGCTGCGGCAACGCCAACATGATCGCGCTCATTCCCAATCTCGTGCTCAAGATGGGCTTCGAGACGGGCTTGAAGGAGGGCGCGCTGCAGCGCCTCACGCATCTGTCGCGCCTGCTCGACGACCGGCTGAACGTCGTGCCCAATCGCAGCGCCGCCTACGTCGGCACGCGCGCCTTCGCGCACAAGGGTGGGTTGCACGTCTCGGCGGTCGAGAAGGATCCCAAGACCTACGAGCACGTCGATCCCGAAACGGTCGGCAACCAGCGCATCATCGTGGTCAGCGACCAGGCCGGGCGCTCCAACATCATGGCGCGCTTCCGCCAGATCGGACTGGAAGTCGATCCCAAGGACCCGGGCGTCGCGCGGCTGCTGGAGATCGTCAAGGAGCGCGAGGCCGAGGGCTATGCCTACGATGGCGCCGATGCCAGCTTCGAGCTCCTGGCACGGCACGAGCTGCACACCGTGCCCGACTACTTCGCGCTGCAGAGCTTCCGCGTGCTCTCCGAGCGGCGGGTCAATGCGCGCGGCCAGCTCATCACGATGTCCGAGGCCACGGTGAAGCTCGACGTGATCGGACGGCGGGCGATGGAAGTGGGAGAGGGCAACGGCCCCGTGAACGCCCTCGATGCTGCGCTGCGAAAGGCACTGCTGCCGGTCTATCCGGAACTGGAGGACATGCGGCTGGTCGACTTCAAGGTCAGGATCCTCGATTCGGCCGGCGGCACCGCCGCGACCACCCGCGTCATGATCGAGAGCGCGGATGCAAAGGGGCGGCGCTGGAGCACCATCGGCGTGTCGCCCAATATCGTCGACGCCTCGTACAACGCCCTCTACGACGCCATCACCTACAAGCTGTTCCGCGACGGGGCCCGGCCGGCGGAGCCGGCGTAGCAGCATCCACCGGCGGAGCCGGCGTAGCTGCCATGCCCACCTCCCGGTTGACCTCACCGGGGGGCAGGCAGACCATATATAGCGTGCGAGACGGAGAGCATCTGGAGCCCAAGGCGCCACCGATCGCGATTGCCGCAGCACGGCGATCGCGCGTGTCCGGTCGCGCGCTCGCCCGGCTCTTCATGTGGTTGCTGCCGGTCCTGGCGCTGGTCGTGGGACTTTTTGCCTGGCTGACGGCGGGCCGCTACGTCAGCACCGACAACGCCTATATCAAAGGCGACCGGGCCCTGATCGCCACTGAGTTGAGCGGCATCATCGTCGAGGTGCCGGTGAAGGAGAACCAAGCCGTGTCGCGCGGCCAGCTCCTGCTGAAGCTCGACGACCAGGCCTATCGCCTGGCGCTCACCCGCATCGAGGCTGAACTCGAGACGACACGCTCCGAGATCCGCGGTCTGCGCGCGCAATGGCGCGTCAAGCGCGAGGAAATCAAGGCGGCGCTCAGCCAGGAAGTCTATGCCCAGACCGACTTCGACCGTCAGTCGGGCCTCGCCGAACGCAAGTTCGCCTCGGCCCAGAAGCTCGAGGAGGCGCGCCTCGCGCTCGACGTCGCGCGCCAGCGCATCTCCGCGGCGCAGGAGGACCTCACCCGCATCGAGGCAGCTCTCGCGGGCGACCCCAAGATCCGTGTCGACGATCATCCCAAGGTCAAGCAGATGATCGCCGCCCGCGAGGAGGCACTGTTGCGGCTGCGCCGCACCACCATCGAAGCGCCGCTCGACGGCATCGTCGCCAAGCGACCGGTGCCGGGCAGCTACGCCACTGCCGGCACGCCGGTCATGATCGTGGTTGCCGACACCGATCTCTGGATCGAGGCCAACTTCAAGGAGACCGAACTCACGCTCGTGCGTCCCGGCCAGAAGGCGATCATCCACGTCGACACCTATCCCGATGCCGACTGCACCGGCTCGGTCGCCAGCATCTCGCAGGCGACGGGGGCGGAGTTCGCCGTGTTGCCACCGCAGAACGCCTCGGGCAACTGGGTAAAGGTCGTCCAGCGCATTCCGGTGCGCATCGCCGTGCTATGCCGCGACGGCGATCCGCCGCTCAGGGTCGGCATGAGCACGACGGTCGAGATCGACACCGGCCACAGCCGCTCGATGGGCGGCCTGCTGGCGGGCCTCGGCAAGACCTTCGGCCTGTCGAGCGCCTCGGCCACCGCGAAACCATGACCGGCCAGGTTACGACAGGTAGGCCATGACGATCGATCCGGCGGTGCGGCGCCGGCGCGGGCTGATCACGCTCGTGGTCATGTCGGCCACCATCATGCATGCGCTCGACGGCACCATTGCCAACGTGGCGCTGCCCAACATCCAGGGCTCGCTGTCGGCGACGCAGGAGCAGGTCTCCTGGGTGGTGACGTCCTACATCGTGGCCTCGGCCATCATGACGCCGTTTGCGGGTTTCTGCGCGACGCGCTTTGGCCTCCGTCGCACGCTGTCGACCTGCGTGATCGGCTTCACCATCGTGTCGATGCTGTGCGGTGCCGCCCAGACGCTCGACCAGCTCGTGCTGTTTCGTGCCCTGCAAGGCGGTTTTGGCGCGGCGCTCGTGCCGGTCTCCCAGGCCATCATGATGGACACCTATCCGCGCGAGGAGCAGGGCAAGGCGATGGCGATGTGGGGTGTCGGCACCATGATCGGCCCGATCGTCGGTCCGTCTCTTGGTGGCTGGCTGACCGACGAACTCTCCTGGCGCTGGGTATTCTACGTCAACCTGCCGGTCGGCCTGCTCTGCGCCTTCGGCATCCTGGTGCTGGTGCGCGACAGCATCCACGACCGGCCGCGGCCCTTCGACATGCTGGGCTTTGCCCTGCTGGCGATCTCCATCGGCACCTTCCAACTCATGCTCGACCGCGGTCACCAGCTCGACTGGTTCGATTCGCCCGAGATCATCGTCGAGACGGTGGTGGCGGGCGTAGCCTTCGGCATGTTCCTGATCCACACACTGACCGCCAACCAGCCGTTCCTGTCGCGCGACCTCTTCAGGGACCGCAACCTCACCGTGGGCCTGGTCTTCACCGCGCTCGCCGGCCTGGTGCTGATCGTCTCGGCCACGCTGATGCCGCCGTTCCTTCAGCAGCTCAAGGGCTATCCGGTGTTCACCACCGGCATCGTGCTGGCGCCACGCGGCGCCGGCATGATGGTGGCGATGATGATCGTGTCGCGCCTGATCGGCCGCTTCGACGCACGCTGGCTGATCTTCGCCGGTCTCGTGCTCTGCGCCTTCTCGCTGTGGGAGATGTCGCTGTTCAACCTCGAGGTCAGCGAGAGCCAGATCATCTGGAACGGCGTTTGGCTGGGCTTCGGCCTTGGCCTCGTGTTCCCGCCGCTCACCACCCTCACCTTCGCCACCTTGCCGCTGAGACTTCGCACCGAGGGCGCGGCGATCAACGCGCTGCTGCGCAACCTCGGTGCCAGCGTCGGCATTGCGGTACTAGTGTCGCTGCTGGCGCGCAGCACGCAGGAGAACCGCTCCGAGCTTGTCGGGCAGTTCACGCCCTATAGTGGCGGCTGGCCGTTCGGTGCGGTCATGCCGGGGGCCGATTCGACGATGCTCGCGGTCTGGGATCTCGAGATCAACCGCCAGGCGGCGATGATCGGCTATCTCAACGATTTCCGCGCCATGACGATCTGCACCGTGATCGTCATGCCGCTGCTCTTCCTGATGCGTAAACAGACCTTCCTGCCCTCCCGCTAGTCGCGATATAGGGCGGCATGGGACGAGCTTCGAAAGGTCGCGCGACCGCCACCGCCACGCCGGTGGTCATCCTGGTGCGCCCGCAACTCGGCGAGAATATCGGCATGGCCGCGCGGGCGATGCTGAACTGCGGCCTCGCGACCCTGCGCCTGGTGGCCCCGCGCGACGGCTGGCCGAACGACCGGGCGCAGCGCGCCGCCTCGGGCGCGGATGTGGTTCTGGAGAACGCCGAGGTGTTCGACAGCGTGGCCGCCGCCGTGGCCGACCTCGAGAGGGTGGTGGCCACAACGGCGCGCAACCGCGAGCTCAGCCAGCGCATTCTGACGGCGCGCCACGCGGCCTCGGAGATTCGCGGCTGGATCGGGCAGGGGGACCGGGTCGGTATCCTGTTCGGACCGGAGCGCACCGGGCTCGAGAACGACGACATGGTGCATGCCGACACCGCGCTCTCGATCCCGCTCAATCCGCAGTTCTCCTCGCTCAACATCGCCCAGGCCGTGCTGCTGGTCTCTTACGAATGGGCGGCCGCCGGCGATGCGACGCCGGTCTCGCGCATGGCAGAGCATGCGACGAGGCCCGCGACCAAAGAGGAGCTGCAGAACCTGTTCGACCATCTCGAACGTGCGCTCGACCAGTCGGGCTTCCTGCGCAACAAGGACATGCGGCCTTCGATGGTGCTCAACCTGCGGGCGCTGCTGCAGCGCGCCGAGATGACCGAGCAGGAAGCGCGCACCTTCCACGGCGTCATCAAGTTTCTCTCCAAGAGCAAGCACGAGGAGTAGCCATGTCCACCACCGCCAAAGTCTCCTGGGTCGAGGGCGCCCTGTTCGTGGCCGAAGCGGGCAGCGGCCACACGATCACCATGGATGGCTCGCCCGACGTCGGCGGCCGCAACCTGGCGTCGCGGCCGATGGAGGTCGTGCTGATGGGCATGGGCGGCTGCACCGCGATCGACGTCGTCTCGATGCTGAAGAAGCAGCGCCAGGACATCGAGGGTGTCGAGGTCTCGCTGGTGGCGGAACGTGCCGACGACCACCCCAAGGTCTTCAATTCGGTGAAGCTGGTCTACACGGTGCGGGGCCGGAAACTGAACAAGGCGCTGATCGAACGCGCCGTCAGCCTGTCGGACGAGAAATACTGCTCGGCCACCGCCATGGTGCGAAAGTCGGCGGCAATCACCCATGAAGTGGTGCTGGTCGAGATCTAAGTCATTGATTTCAATGGTAGAACGCCTGCTTGACTAAGCGGCGTTCGAAAGTATGTTCCGCCCTTCTCCGGAGAACGTGGCCGGGAGCCGTTTCAGGCCCTCGTCCCGCCCCAACCCAAGCGCCTGTAAACAGGCGCGACGTGTTGGACCAAGGCCTATCCGGACAACAGCGACCCCAGATGAATCCGGGGCGCAAAACCGATGGAGTGCTGCGTGAGCAAGCGCGCGAATTCGAAGTACAAGATCGACCGCCGCCTCAGGGTCAACCTGTGGGGCCGTCCCAAGAGCCCGATCAACAAGCGCGAATACGGTCCCGGCCAGCACGGCCAGGGTCGCACCAAGCCGACCGACTACCGCCTCCAGTTGATGGCCAAGCAGCGCCTCAAGGGCTACTACGGCTCGGTCGGCGAGCGTCAGCTCCGTCGCTATTATCTCGAAGCCGTCCGCCGCAAGGGCGACACCGGCGAGAACCTAGTCGAGCTGCTCGAGCGCCGGCTGGACGCGGTCATCTACCGCATGAAGTTCGCCATCACCGTCTTCGCTTCGCGTCAGCTCGTGAGCCATGGTCACGTCAAGGTGAACGGCCGCCGAGTGAACATCGCGTCGTATCTCGTGAAGGACAACGACGTCATCGAGCTGACCTCGAAGGCCAAGGAAATGGAACGGGTCATCGAGGCCACGCAGACCGCCGAGCGCGACGTGCCGGAGTACGTTTCCGTCGATCACGCCGAGATGAAGGGCACCTACGTCCGCGGGCCCAAGCTCGCCGACGTGCCCTATCCGGTCCAGATGGAGCCGTCGCTGGTCGTCGAGTACTACAGCCGCTAATCGAGGCCTTGGCCTCCGGAAACCGCGAAAACCCGCCCTGTGGCGGGTTTTTTGCATTGGAATTCCACGATCCGGCCACGGTTCCGACTGTCCGGCGGCGCAAGCTGAGCCTATAATTTGCTGGGGATTTGGGGTTGGAGACTTCGACGATGGGGATGGTCCGTCTGGCAGGGTTGGCTGCGGTGGTCGTCGCAGTCTGCGGAACTGCCTATGTTTATCGCGATGAAGTGGCTCAGCGCCTGGGCGTCGGCGCCGCTGCCAAAGTCGCGGACCAGGCGCAAGGCAGCCCCGCGTCCATGGCTCAACCCCCGGGCCGGCGCGGCCGGGCCAACCCGGGCGGGCCGGTACCGGTGGTCATCACGACGGTGACGCCGAAGTCGCTGCCGGTGGTGATCGAAGCCGTCGGCACGGTGCAGGCCATCGCCTCGATCCAGATCAAGCCGCGCCTCGACAGCCAGATCATGAAGGTCAATGTCGAGGAGGGCGCGCTGGTCAAGGAAGGCGACCTGCTGTTCGAACTAGACAACCGGACCCTCAAGGCGCAGCTCGGCATGATCGAAGCGCAGATCCGCAAGGACCAGGCGCAGATCGTCCAGGCCAAGCGCGACACCGAGCGCGCCGACGGCCTGTTGACCAAGGGTGCCGGCACGGTCGTGAATCGCGACACCAGCTTCACGAATCTGAAGTCGTTGGAGGCGCAGCTCGAGGCCGATGAGGCCAGCAAGCAGAACGTTCTGACGCAGCTCTCCTACACCGAAATCCGCGCGCCGGTATCCGGCCGCATCGGCTCAATCAACTTCAAGGTCGGCGCCATCGTGCGCCAGAGCGACAACACTGCGACGGCGATTCTCGGCACCATCAACCAGATCGATCCAATCTTCGTGTCGTTCGCCATCCCGCAGGTGCTGCTGCCCGAACTGCGTGCAGCGATGGCCAAGGGCGCGGTCAAGGTCAACGCCTTCGTGGACGACAACCTGAAGCAGACGGGGGCCATGGCGTTCATCGAGAACACTGTCGATCCCAACACCGGCACGGTGACCGCCAAGGCACGCATCGCCAACGCCAACGAAGGCCTGTGGCCCGGCCAGTTCGTCCGCGCCGAGGTCATTCTGGGCGTCGAGGCCGACGCGCTGTCGCTGCCGTCGGCGGCGGTCCAGCTCGGTCCGCAGGGCCCTTACGTCTTCGTCATCAAGGACAACGTCGCCGAGCTTCGCCAGATCGAGGTCAAGCGTACGCAGCAGGGCGATTCGATCATCGGCAAGGGCGTTCACTCCGGCGAGGTCGTGGTTGTCGACGGCCAGCTCCGGCTGGTGAACGGCGCCGCCGTGGCGCCGCGCGGCGTACCCGGCGAACAACCCCGATCCGCGCCGAAGCCACCGCCGCGCGGCTAACCACCGGAGCCCCTGCCGATGTTGTCCGCGCTCTGCATCCGCCGCCCGGTGATGATCATTCTGGTGATGGCGTCCTTCGTCATCGCCGGCATGTTCGGCTACAAGCAGCTTCCCGTCGCCGCCATCCCGCGCGTCGACTTCCCGACCATCCAGGTGAGCGCGCAGCTGCCGGGCGCCAGCCCGGAGACGATGGCGGCCTCGGTCGCTTCGATCCTCGAGCGCCAGTTCGCGACCATCGCCGGCGTGACGTCGATGACCTCGACGTCGTATCTCGGCGCAACCTCTATCACGCTGCAGTTCGACCTCAACCGGAACATCGACGGTGCCGCGCTCGACGTGCAGTCGGCGATCTCCTCGGCGCTGCGCCGGTTGCCGCCCGAACTGCCGGCGCCCCCCAGCTTCCGCAAAGTCAACCCGGCCGACTTCGCCGTCATGTTCCTGGCATTGAAGTCGGACCAGGCACGCCTGTCGGACGTCGACGCCTTCGCCAGCCGCTCGATCCTGCCGCGCGTCTCGACGCTGCCCGGTGTTGCCCAGGTGCTGATCTTCGGCTCGCAGAAATACGCCGTGCGCGTGCGCGCCAACCTCGACCAGCTCGCGGTGCGCGGCCTGACCCTGCAGGAGCTGCAGAACACGATCGTCGCGGCCAATTCGAGCAAGCCCGTCGGCTCGATCGCCGACCGGCGCCTCAACTCGATCCTCGACGCCACCGGCCCGATCCAGAAGGCGGCCGACTACATGCCGGTGATCGTCACCTGGCAGAACGGCGCGCCGGTCCGCATATCCGACGTGGCGATGTCGATTGACAGCGTGGAGAACGACAAGGTCGCGAGCTGGCACGACGGTACGCGCGCGATCGTGCTGGCGGTCTACAAGCAGCCCGACGCCAACACCGTCGAGGTCGTCGACCGCGTCAAGGCAATGATTCCGGCGATCCAGTCCGAGCTGCCGAGCGGCGTCACCATCACCCAGATGGCCGACCGGTCGATCCCGATCCGCCACGCCATCGAGGATGTGGAGTTCACGCTGATGCTGGCCGCGGTGCTGGTCATCATCGCGATCTATTTCTTCCTGCGCAGCGCGCGCGCTACCTTCATCCCGGCGGTCGCGTTGCCGATCTCGGTGATCGGCACCTTCGCGCTGATGTTCGTGGCTGGCCATTCGATCGATAACATCTCGCTGCTGGCGCTGACGCTCGCCGTGGGCTTCGTGGTCGATGACGCGATCGTCATGCTGGAGAACATCGTCCGACACATCGAGGCGGGCGAGAAGCCGATGGACGCCGCGTTCAAGGGCGCCAAGGAGGTGAGCTTCACCATCATCTCCATGACGCTTTCGCTGGTCGCGGTGTTCATCCCCGTGCTGTTCATGGGCGGCGTGGTCGGCCGCATGTTCAACGAGTTCGGTCTCGTCATCGCGTTCGCCATCCTGATCTCGGGTCTCGTGTCGTTGACGCTGACGCCGATGCTGTGCTCGCGTCTGCTCAAGCCAATCGACCACCACGAGAAGCACAATGCCCTGTTGCGCTCCTTCGAGTGGAGCTTCAACAAGGTGAGCGACGGCTATGCCTGGGCGCTGCGGCGCACGGTGGCCTGGCCGCGTCTGGTGCTGCTCATCACCGCCGGCACCTTCGTGCTCACCGCCGTCCTGTTCCAGGCGATCCCCAAGGGCTTCTTCCCGGTCGAGGATATCGGGCAGCTCCGCGGCTCGACCGTCGGACCGGACGACGCATCGTTCGACGCCATGGTGGCGCGCCAGACTGTGCTGGCCGAGGTGATCAAGCGCGATCCGGACGTCGCCTCCCTGATCTCGACGGTGGGCGGCGGCTTCGGCGCCAACACCGTGAACTCCGGCAGCCTGTTCATCATGCTGCGCGACAAGCCGGAGCGTAAGGACAGCGCGTCGGAGGTCATGGCCCGCCTGCGCGTTTCGACCAGGTCGGTGCCCGGCATCAATGTCTTCTTCCAGCCGGTGCAGTCGATCAACATCGGCACCACGGCGAGCCGCGCGCAGTACCAGTTCGGCATGCGCTCGGGCGACCTCGCGGCCCTGCGCGAGTACGCGCCTCTCATGGAAGCGCGCATGCGGCAGCTGCCGACGGTTCTTGACGTGAACTCCGACCTGCAGGTTCGCGCCCGCTCGACCGTGATCGACGTCGATCGCGACACCGCCTCGCGTCTCGGCCTCTCGGTCGACCAGATCCGGCTGATGCTCTATTCGGCCTTCGGCTCGCGCCAGGTCTCGACCATTTTCGGCTCCGACGACACCTATCAGGTGATCCTCGAGGCCGACCCGAAATACGCCGACACCAGCGAATTGCTGCGCAAGATCATGATCCGCACGCCGACCGGGGCCATGGTGCCGCTCGACACGGTGGCCAAGCGCAGCGACAAGCCGACCTCGCTCACCGTCAACCACATCTGGCAGCTGCCGTCGGTCATGGTTTCGTTCAACCTGGCGCCTGGCGTGGCGTTGGGCGAAGCGGTGCGCGACATCTCCGCGGCGGCCGCCGAGATCGGCCTGCCGGCGAACATCGCCATCAGCTTCGAGGGCTCGGCCCAGGTGTTCCAGCAGGCCGTGGCCAACCAGGGCATGTTGCTGTTCGCAGCCGTGCTGGTGATCTACATCATCCTCGGCATCCTCTACGAAAGCTTCATCCATCCGCTGACCATCCTGTCGGGCCTGCCGTCCGCGGGCATCGGCGCGCTGGCCATCCTGATGCTGTTCAAGATGGACCTCAGCGTCATCGCCATGATCGGCGTCGTCATGCTGATCGGCATCGTCAAGAAGAACGCCATCATGATGGTCGACTTCGCGATCGAGCGCCGTTCGCAAGGCGCGACCGCGGAACAGGCGATCCTCGAGGCGGCGCGGCTACGCTTCCGGCCAATCATGATGACGACCGTCTGCGCGCTGCTCGGCGCCCTGCCGATCGCGATCGGCGCCGGCGCCGGCGCTGAGTTGCGCCAGCCGCTGGGCATCACCGTGGTAGGCGGCTTGATGGTGTCGCAGCTTCTCACGCTGTTCATCACGCCGGTGGTCTACCTCTGGTTCGACCGCCTGACCGGCATGCGCTTCAGCCCCGGCTGGGCCAAGCGTTGGCGAACCAAGGGCCGGCTGCCGGCAGCCCCTGCCGAATAGATCTTCCCATCATCGAGAGTGTTGATCGCATGACCGACGATATCGGCGCCTTCGTGCCAGGCCCGCGCGTCCGTATCGAAGGTCGCCCCGGTGGCTCCCTCCAGGGCCTGACCTTCGCCGCCAAGGATCTGTTCGACGTTGCCGGCGTGCCGACCGGCGGCGGCAACCACGATTGGCCCACGGGCCGCCCGGTGCCGACCAGGCACGCTTGGGCGGTGCAGACGTTGCTCGACGCGGGCGCCACCCTGATCGGCAAGACCATCACCGACGAGGTCTCGCTCGGCATCCTGGGCGAGAACGCCTTCGACGGCACGCCGGTCAATGTCCGCGCTCCTGGGCGGGTGCCGGGCGGCTCGTCGTCCGGCTCCGCCGCCGCAGTCGCCGCCGGCCTCTGCGATACCGCGCTCGGCACCGACACCGGTGGCTCGGTGCGCGTGCCCTCGAGCTTCTGCGGCCTCTATGGCATCCGCCCGACGCACGGCCGCCTCGACGTCACCGGCATGCTGCCGCAGGCGCCGACCTCCGATACCACCGGCTGGTTCGCCCGCGACGCCGAAACCTTCGCCAGGGTGTCGTCGGTCCTGCTGGGCGAGGCGATTCCCGTGGCGCTGCCCGGTAAGCTGCCCAGCAAGCTCATCGTGGCGGTGGACGCCTTCGGCTTTGCCGATGCCAACGTGGCCGAGGCACTGCAGCCGATGGTGAAACGCCTGGCAGCGCTGGTCGGCTCCAGCCGCGACGAGGTCATGGCGCCGCAAGGTCTCTCGGTGTGGGCGCGGGCGCAGCGCACCCTGCAGCCGTCCGAGGCCTACATCACGTTCCGCGACTGGCTCGACAAGGGCAATCCGCGCTTCGCCTTCTCGGTCGCCAAGGCGCTGGTGATGGGCTCGATGATCGCCGAGAGCGATCGCGTCTGGGCCAACCTGATGCGCCAGGAAGTGCGTGCGCGCATGAAGTACCTGTTACCGGCCGGCACAATCCTTTGCCTGCCGACGACGCCGTTTCCGGCGCCGCTCTGCGGCCAGCCGCTGTCCGTGCTCGATCCGCTGCGCGACCGCATCACTTGCCTCTGTGCCCACGGCGGCCTTGCGGGTTTTCCGCAGGTCAACTTGCCGGGAGCCACGACGGTTGACGGCCTGCCGGTCGGCCTGTCCATCATCGGTCCTCGGGGCAGCGACGCCGGCCTGGTGGCCGTAGCGCGCGCCCTCGAGGGAAAGGTTTGAAGGACCTGACGCCGAACATTCCCGAAGTCGTGGCCGAGGTCGGCGCACTCTTCGAGCGCTACGAACAGGCGCTGATCGACAAGAACGTCGACGTGCTGGACGCCACCTTCTGGAACAGCCCGCACGCCATTCGTCTGGCGAACCACGAGCACGGCTACGGCTTCGACCGCATCCACGCCCATCGCGTCGCGCGCGTGCCGGGGCCTGGCACCAAGGAGAAGCGCTTGCGCCTCGATATCGTGACCGTGGGACACGACATCGCCACCGTC
Source organism: Reyranella sp. (assembly GCA_029946105.1). Taxonomy (GTDB): domain Bacteria; phylum Pseudomonadota; class Alphaproteobacteria; order Reyranellales; family Reyranellaceae; genus Reyranella. Next base: position 45,668 of record JAQSDW010000240.1, read on the forward strand.
ACGCTGGTCTACAAGGTCCGCGGCAGGGAGATGACCGGCCGCCAGATGCAGACCTGGGTCCGGTTCCCCGATGCGGGCTGGAAAGTCATCGCCGCCCATGTCTCCATGATCGGCGAAACGCCCGTATTGTAGAGGGGACAATGACCAAAGAGACACCGCCGGCAGAACTCGGCAACGTGATGGTTCCCGATCTCGCCTGGGTCGCCAAGGTGAGCGAGCCTGCGCTCGAACCCGACCTCCCCATCGTCGATCCACACCATCATCTGTGGCAGCGCGCTGGCAACGACTACCTGTTCCACGACCTGCTGGCCGACACGCAGACCGGCCACAACATCGTCGGCACAGTATTCGTCGACTGCCACTCGATGTACCGCAAGGACGGCCCGGCCGAATTGCGCTGCATCGGCGAGACCGAGTTCGCCAATGGCGTCGCCGCCATGAGTGCCAGCGGCCTCTACGGCAATCTGCGCGCCTGCGACGGCATCGTCGGCCACGTCGACCTGCGCCTCGGCAGCAAGGCAGGCGCCGTGCTCGATGCCCAGATCGCTGCGGGCAATGGCCGCTTCAAGGGCATCCGCTACCAGACCGGCTGGGATGCCGATCCCGGCATCCGCAACTCGCGCACCGACCCGACGGCTGAGCTGACGCGCGATAAGTCCTGGCGCACAGGCTTCGCCGAATTGGCCAAGCGCGGCCTCACCTTCGACGCCTGGCTCTACCATCCGCAGCTGGCCGAGATCGCCGAGCTTGCCGATGCCTTTCCCGGGACGCCCATCGTCCTCGACCATGTCGGCGGGCCTTTGGGGTACGCGGGATATGCTGGCCGCCATGCCGAAGTGAGGGCGACCTGGAAGAAATCGATGGCCGACCTCGCCAAGCGCCGGAACATCGTCGTCAAGGTCGGTGGCCTCGGCATGGCCATGGGCTGGTTCGATTTCTACCAGCAGCCGACACCGCCCGGCTCGCAGGCCTTGGCCGAGGCCTTCAAGCCCTGGGTCGAGACCTGTATCGATCTCTTCGGCGTCGACCGCTGCATGTTCGAGAGCAACTTCCCGGTCGACAAGATCACCAGCGGCTACGGCGTACTGTGGAACGCCTTTAAGCGTCTGGCCTCCGGCGCGTCCGCGGCGGACAAGGGCGCGCTTTTTGCAGGGACGGCGCGCCGGGTCTACAAACTCGCCTGAGCTGCTTCGGGAGGCCATTCATGCGCCGTTTCCTTTTTGCATCTGCCGTCGCCCTTGCGACTGCTCTTTCATCCATCGCCTCGGCCCAGACGCTGAAAGTCGTGATGCATTCCGACGTGAAGGTGCTCGATCCGATCTGGAGCGGCGCCTACATCACGCGCAATTACGGCTACATGGTCTACGACACGCTGTTCGCCATGGACGAGAAGTACCAGGTGAAGCCGCAGATGGTCGACAGCTTCACGACCAGCGACGATGGCCTCACCTGGACCTTCAAGCTGCGCGATGGCTTGGAATGGCACGACGGCCAGCCCGTCACGGCCGAGGATTGCGTGGCCTCGCTCAAGCGCTGGGCGGTGCGCGACGCGATGGGCCAGAAGCTCGCCAAGTCGATCCAGGACTACAAGGTCGTCGATGCGAGGACCTTCCAGATCGTGCTCAAGGAGAAGTTCGGCCAGCTTATCAACGCGATCGGCAAGCCATCGGTCGTCGTGCCCTTCATGATGCCCAAGCGCATCGCCGAGACCGATCCGTTCAAGCAGATCGACGAATACATCGGCTCCGGCCCGTTCGTGTTCAGGAAGGACGAATGGAAGCCGGGTGAGAAGCTGGTCTTCACCAAGTTCGCCAAGTACAAGCCGCGCGCCGAGCCGATGGCGGGCCTCTCCGGCGGCAAGGTCGTGAGCCTCGATCGTGTCGAGTGGCTGTGGATCCCTGACGCCGAGACGCAGGTGAACGCCCTGCTGAACGGCGAGATCGACATGCTGGAGGCCGTCAGCACCGATCACCTGCCGCTGGTCGAGAAGAACAAGGACATCCGCGTCATCCGGAACGCGACCTCCAACCAGTACGTGTTCCGCATGAACTGGCTGCTGCCGCCCTTCAACAACGTGAAGGTCCGCCAGGCCGCGGCAATGGCGCTGAACCAGATCGATTTCCTGCAGGCCAACATCGGCGACAGCCGCTTCTACCGGACCTGCAAGGCGATGTTCACCTGCGACACGCCGCTAGCCAGCGACGCCGGCATGGAAGGGCTGGTCGAGGGCAATTCGGTCAAGGCCAAGCAGATGCTGGCCGAGTCGGGCTATGACGGCACACCCGTCACGCTGCTCTATCCATCCGACCTCGGCGTCATCAAGCAACTCGGCCCCGTCGCCAAGGCGGCCCTCGAGAAGGCCGGTTTCAAGGTCGATCTGCAGGCGCTCGACTGGCAGAGCATGATCGTGCGGCTCCAGAAGAAGGGGCCGGTGTCGGAAGGCGGCTGGAACGCTTTTTCCACGAGCTGGTCGCAGGTCGACATCCTCGACCCCCTGATGACGCCGTTCCTGGCCGCGACCTGCGACATGGCGCGCGCCGGTTGGCCGTGTGACGAGGGCATGGAAAAGCTGCGCGACAAGTACGTGAAAGCCACGAGCGAGGCCGAGAAGAAGGCCGTTGCCGAGGAGGTGCAGCGCTACGCGCTGCAGATTGTGACGCACGTGCCGCTCGGCGAATGGTTCGGTGTCGCCGCCGTGCGCACCAATATCGGCACCATGGCGGTGCCGCCGCCGGTCACCGTCTTCTGGGGCATGACCAAGAAGTAGGACCCATTTTCCTCAGGCGGCGGTGTATGCTCCCGGGCAAGAAACCTCGGGAGGCAAGGGTTGATCGAACATCGTCTGACGCGCCGCGCCGCACTCGGCGGACTGGCGGCGGTGCCGTTCGTGGGCAACGCGCAAGCGCAGGATCTCACCAAGGCGTCGATCGCGCTGTTGCGGCTGTCGTCGTCCGGACCAGTCTTCATCGCCCAGGAGAAGGGCTGGTTCAAGGAAGCCGGCGTCGACCTCACGATCAAGGACTTCACCGCCGCGACCCAGGTGCCGCTCGCCATCGTCTCGGGCGATGCCGATTTCGGTACCACCGCCTTCACCGCCGGCTTCTACAATCTCGCCGCCAAGGGCGGGCTGAAGGTGATCGCGGCGCAAAGCGCGGAGCGGCCGGGCTTCCAGCTCAACGTCATCGCCGTCACTCGGCAGGCCTGGGATGCGGGCATCCGCTCGATCAAGGACCTCGCCGGCAAGCGCGTCGCCATGACCACGGCGGGCTCCTCGATGCACTATTCGATCGAGATGCTGGCGCGCAAGTTCGGTGTCGACGCCAAGACCATCACCATGGTGCCGTTGCAGTCGCTGCCCAACATGGCGGCGGCCTTCAAGGGCGGCCAGGTCGATGCCGCGAGCTTTCCCATCACCACCTATCGCCAGGTCGAGGCCGAGGCGGGCGGCCACATCATCGCCTATGTCGGCGACGAGGAGCCCTGGCAGCTCGGCGCCGTGTTCACCTCGCCCAAGACCATCGCCGAGCGCCGGCCGCTGGTGGAGAAGTTTCTGGTCGGCTACCGGCGCGGCGCCGCGGCCTATAACCAGGCTTTCGGCAAGCGCGACAACGGCAAGCTGGTGCCCGGGCCGAACTACGACGAGATGATCGCGCTGCTCGCCGGCGCCCTGAAGCAGCCGCCGGAGCGTGTCGCCCAGGGGCTGCCTTTCATCGATCCCGAGGGCCGGCTCGACGTCGGCGACATCTATAAGCAGGTGGCCTTCTGGCAGGCCTCCGGCCAGGTCGCCAAGGATGCCGATCCCAAGTCGTTCATCGACCTCAGCTTCGTGCAGGGCCACTTCAACGTGCCCAAGTAGAACGTGCCCAAGTAGCAAGTAAGGCCTTGCCCGCCTCGGGGAAGACGCCGAAAGCTGGCAGATGTCAGCACCGTCGTTTTTGGCTGGGCGGTTTCTGCCCCATCGCATTCTGCCCGGCTGGCTGGGCAAGGCCGAGGCAGCCCGGTTGCTGGCCTATACCCTGGCGGCCGAGGCGCGTTTTGCACCGACCAGGCTCGCGGATCAGGGCACCGGGCGTCTCGACTCGGTGGTGCGCCAGTCGTCCGTGCTGAAGGATCTCGGCGCCTTCGCGGCCCCCTTGCGCCGGAAGGCATTGGCCCTGCAGTCGGGCCTCGAGACGGCGTTCGACATGGCGCACACGCCGGCCAACAGCACGCAGATGGAGATGGTGGCGCATGGCGACGGCGCCTTCTATCGGCCGCACATCGACACCTTCACCGGCGACGAATACACGCCCGGCGGCAGGCGGCGGCTCACCATGATCTACTATCTCCATCGCCAGCCGCGCCGCTTCACGGGCGGACGCCTGCGGATGTTCGATCTGGGCGGCACCGAGACGATCGAGATCGAGCCGACGCACGACAGCCTGCTCGTCTTCCCGTCAGCAGCGCGTCACGAGGTCGAGACCGTGTCCTGTCCCGACAGCGAATTCGCCGACGGCCGTTTCGCAGTGAATATCTGGCTGTGCGGCTGACGCTGCCGGCTACTCCGCCGCCTTCAGCTCCATGGCCCGCTGCGAGCGCAGCGCGGCGTCCTCGGCTTCCCAGCGCATGCCGACCTCGGCCAGCCCGCCCAGCACACCGTCGAGCTCGTGGCCGCGCTTGGTCAGCGAGTAGGTGACCTTGGGCGGGATCGTGGCTTCATAGTCGCGCTTCACCAGTCCGGCACCCTCGAGCGTGCGCAGCCGCTCGGTCAGCATCTTGGCCGACACGCCCGACACGCGTCGCTTCAGTTCGCCGAAGCGCTGCGGCCCATGGGTCTTCAGGTTGTAGAGGATGTACGTCGTCCACGGCCCCATCAGCATGCGCAGGATGAAGTCCATGGGACAGGAGACGCTCTCCTTGCGGGGCTCGGCAGTGGCGGTCATCGAAATAATCCCGAAGTTACGAATTGGTACCTACTGGCAAATATATAGTACTCTTCCTAACTCTTTCCAGTCACTTCGAGTAATCAACCCTCCAAAAGAGACGAATCGATCGTTTCTCGAGGAAATTCAAAGGACTGGAAAGACCATGACCACCGTCGCCATCGTCTATCATTCGGGTTTCGGCCATACCAAGGCCCTCGCCGAGGCCGTCGCATCAGGTGCCCGGGCCGTCCCCGGCGCCAAGGTGAGCCTCGTGCCGGTGGCCGAAGCGGAGGCCCGCGAGGCCGAACTGGATGCCGCCGACGCCATCATCTTCGGCAGCCCGACCTACATGGGCAGCGTCTCGGCCGACTTCGCCAGGTTCGAGGAATGGACGTCCAAGCGCTGGATGGCGCGGGCGTGGCAGAACAAGCTCGCCTCGGGCTTCACCAACTCGGCGTCGTGGAACGGCGACAAGCAGAACACGCTGGTCCAGCTCATGACGCTCGCCATGCAGCACGGCATGGTCTGGGTCGGCCTCGGCCTGGCGCCGGGCTTCAACCACTCCAAGGGCTCGGTCGAGGATCTCAACCGCCTCGGCGCCTCGATCGGCGCAATGGCGCAGTCCAACGGCGACCAGGGCGTGGAAGGCATCGCCGCCTCGGACTTCAGGACCTTCGAGGCGCTCGGCCAGCGCGTCGCCGAGGCGGCCAGCCGCTGGCAGGCAGAGTCTCTCGCTCAAGCCGCGTAGTGCGGCGCAGGGCGATCAGGACGGACGCTCTCTCCCGGAAGGAGAGGGCGTCAGTTCTTCTTCGTGATGTTCCACCACACCGGCACCGGACCGGCGAGCCAGCCGGAGAGGCGGTCCTTGCGGTAGGCGCCGAAGGCCTTGTATTGGCCGAGCACGATGTAGGTGCCCTGGTCCATCACGCGGTCCGAGACGGCCATCGCGATCGCCTTGCGCTTCGCCGGATCGGGCTCCTTGGCATAGGACGAGCGCAGCTTCTCCATCTCCGGATCGCACGGCCAACCGAACCAGGCTTTCTCGCAGCCGCCGCTGGTGAAGGAGTTCCCGGCCGGGTTGTCGGCGTCGACGGTGACGGTGGTGGTGTAGAAGATGTTCCAGCCGCCTTGCGCCGGCGGCTCCTTCTTGGCGCGCCGCGCCACCACGGTCTGCCAGTCCATCGCCTGCAGATCGACCTTGAAGCCGATCTTCTCCAGCGCCTGCTTGCCGACCGGCGGAAGCTGGTTGGAGGACAAGAGGTCGGTCGCCTGCATCATGACGATCGGCGTGCCGTCGTAGCCGCTCTCCTTGAGGAGCTGCCGCGCCTTGTCGAGGTCGGGCTTGAGCAGCAGGTCACCGTAGCTCTTCTCGTAGGGCGAGCCGCACACCAGCGGCGCGTTGCAGACGCGATAGATGCTTGGATCGCCCACCTGGGCGCGCAGGAAATCCTCTTGGGCGATGGCGTACATTGCCGCCTGGCGCGCCTTCTGGTTGTTGAACGGCGGATGGAGGTGGTTGAAGCGCATGATGATCTGGCTGCCCAGCGCGTTCCAGCCGAACAGCTCGATGTTCTTGTTGGCCTTGAGCATCGGGAAGAGGTCGGGCACCGGGATCTCGATCAGGTCGATTTCGCCCTGCTCCAGCGCGTTGACGGCCGTCAGCGGGTCGGCGATGGCGAGCCACTCGACGCGATCGACCTTCACCACCTTGCCGCCGGCCAGCATCGAGGGCGGCTCGGCGCGCGGCTTGTACTTGGTGTTCTTGACGTAGACGATCTTGTCGCCGGGCTTCCATTCGTCCTTCTTGAAGATGAACGGGCCGGAGCCGATGTAATCGTCGATCTGCTTGAACGGGTCGGTCTCGGCCACCCGCTTAGGCATCATGAACGGCACGGTCGAGGAGGGCTTGCCCAGCGCCTCGAGGACGAGGCCGAACGGTTCCTTGAGCACGAGCTGGAAAGTCTTGGCGTCGATCACCTTCAAGTCGCCGGTCGAGGCCATGAGCTGCTGGCCGAGCGCGTCGCGCGCGCCCCAGCGCTTGATCGAGGCGACGCAATCCTCCGCTAGTACCGGTTTGCCGTCGTGCCATTCCAGGCCATCTCGAAGCGTGAAGGTCCAGGTGAGCTTGTCGTCGGAGACGGTCCACTTGTCGACCATCTGCGGCTGGATCTGCAGCTTCTCGTCCTTGGCGAACAGCGTGTCGTAGACCATGTAGCCGTGGTTGCGGGTGATGAAGGCGGTGGTCCAGATCGGGTCCAGCACCTTGAGATCGGAGTGCGCCACAAGCTTCAGCGTCGTCTGGGCCACAGCCGGGATCGACAGGGCCGGGGCCGCCAGGATCGCCCACAGACAGGCCGCAATCTGACCCCATCTCCGCAACATAAGCATACTATTGTCCTTCTCTTGCCTTGGCTTGGGCCCCGATATGGGTCCCAGCCCGAATTGCATACAGGCTGCCACGAGCCGCGTTAGGAATAAAGCGATGTCGATGCCAACAATCTTTGTCTCGCATGGCGCACCGACGCTGATCCTGGACGACGTGCCGGCGCGAACCTTCCTGGCCTCGCTCGGCCAGCAGCTTCCGCGGCCGACGGCGATCGTCGCGGTGTCGGCCCATTGGGACACCGACATGCCGGCGGTTTCGCTGGCGCACCGTCCCGATACCATCCACGATTTCTACGGCTTCCCCGAAGCGCTCTATCGCCTCCGCTACGCAGCACCTGGCGCGCCGGAAGTCGCCGAGCGTGTGGCCAAGCTCACCGGCGCCGCGCACGACCCGCACCGTGGGCTCGACCACGGCGCCTGGGTGCCGGCGATGCTGGGTTGGCCCGAGGCCGACGTTCCGATCTTCCAGCTCTCGGTGCAGCCCGACCAGAGCCCGGCGCATCATATCGCGCTGGGGCGCAAGCTCAGCAAGCTGCGCGAGGAGGACATCCTGGTGATGGGCAGCGGTAGCGCTACGCACAATCTGCGGGCGCTGGTGCGCGGCGGGGCTGCCTCGGAGCCCGAGCCGTGGGCCCAGGAATTCGACGATTGGCTGGCCGATACCGTGGAGAAGGGCGACGAGGCGGCGCTGGCCGACTATCGCGCCCAGGCGCCCAACGCGGTCGATGCCCATCCCACCGACGAGCACTTCCTGCCGCTGCATGTCGCGTTCGGCGCGGCGGGCGAAGGCGCCTGCGGACGGGCGCTCCACCGCAGCTTCACGCTGGGAAATCTTTCGATGGCTTCATATGCTTTCGAGTAGGCGCGTCCGCGCCTGTTCGAAAGCATAGGCGGGCGGCAGCGCTTTCTCGCGTTTTCGCCGCTTTCGGCGAAAACGCTGAAGCGCGAGAGCCCGCTCGGTGCAGAATAGACAAGAACTCAAATACAAAGACCGCGGGGTTGAACCCGCGGTCTGATCAAACACTACCTGTAAGGCTCCACACAGCGGGCTCTCGCGCCTCTGAAGGCGCTGCCGCCCGCTAACGCTTTCCTGTCGGAAAGCGTTAAGCCGCGTCGGCCAGCGAGACGCCTTTTTCCTTGAGGAGCTGTTCGAGCTCACCGGTCTCGAACATCTCGCGCACGATATCGCAGCCGCCGACGAATTCGCCCTTCACGTAGAGCTGGGGGATCGTCGGCCACTGGCTGAATTCCTTGATGCCTTCGCGCAGTTCCGGATCGACGAGGATGTTGATGCCGTGGAACTTGACGCCGAGCTGGCTCAGCGCGTCGACGGTGGCGGCCGAGAAGCCACACTGGGGGAACACTGGCGTTCCCTTCATGAACAGAAGGACGTCGTTCTTGCCGATCTCGTCGCGGATGCGCTCGAAAACTTCGGGTTCGCTCATGTCGATCTCCTGAGGGATCCTGTCGGGGCGCCCAGCCGGGCGCAAGCTTGCCCTAAATATAGGGCGGTCAGGGCCTTTGCGCCATGGTGGTTAACTTGAGGGCGTGCAGCACGCCGCCCATGCGGCCGCCCAGCGCGCCATAGACCATCTGATGCTGCTGGATCTTCGATTTGCCGGCGAAAGCCGGGGCAATAACCGTAGCCGCATAGTGGTCTCCGTCGCCGGCCAGGTCCTGGATCTCGACCTCGGCGCCAGGGATGCCATCCTTGATCAGGCGGATAATGTCTTCGGCTTGCATCGGCATGGCGCTCTCTCCTGTCAGGCGGCGCTGTTCATATAGGCCGGCAGCCAGGCCTCGTGAACCGCGCGCAATTCGGCAAGCGGCAGGGCGAGGAGGCCTTCGACCACAAGGCTGTCGCCGCTGCTGTAGCCCAGCAGTGTCGCCGGCACGCCGGCCGCCGCAGCTGCCGCCACTAGGGCATTGCCGTCGTCGGTCGCGACCAGGTAGCGGCCCTGGTCCTCGCCGTAGAGATAGGCGTGTGGCGCTCCGGCGTCGGCCGGAAGTTTCATCGTGGCCCCGGTTCCGCCGGCCAGGCACATCTCGGCCAAGCCCACCAGCAGGCCGCCATCGGACAGGTCGTGGCAGGCGGCGACGCGGCCGCCCACGATCTCGCCGCGCACGAAGTCGCCGTTGCGGCGCTCGACCGTGAGATCGACCGGTGGCGGCGCGCCTTCTTCGCGGCCGCAGAGTTCCCGCAGGTAGAGCGATTGTCCGAGCCAGCCCCCGGTCGCGCCGATCAGCACCAGCGCGTGGCCCGCCGAACGCAGCCGGGAGCCCACCGCCTTGGTGATGTCGTCGATGACGCCGACGGCGCCGATGGTCGGCGTCGGCAGGATCGGCCGGCCCTCGGTCTCGTTGTAGAGCGAGACGTTGCCCGACACGACGGGGAAGTCGAGCGCCTTGCAGGCCTCGGCCATGCCCATGATGGCGCCGGCAAATTGCCCCATGATCTCGGGCTTCTGCGGATTGCCGAAATTCATGTTGTCGGTGACGGCCAGCGGCCGCGCGCCGGTTGCGGTGATGTTGCGCCAGGCCTCGGCCACGGCCTGCCGACCGCCGGTCTCGGGATGGGCCTGGACATAGCGCGGCGTGCAGTCCGATGTCATGGCGAGGCCCTTGTGGCTCGATGCCTTGGTGCTTTGCGGCACGCGCACGAGGGCAGCGTCTCCGTCCTGCGGCCGGATCGCGGTGTTGCCCATGATCAGGTGATCGTACTGGTGCCAGATCCACGCCTTGCTGGCGAGGTCGGGGCAGCCCATCAGCGCCAGCAGCGAGGCCTTGTAGTCTGTGGGCGCGGGCACCTTGGCCGCGTCCAGAACAGGCGGCAGCGGCGTCAGCGTCCACGGCCGCTCGTACATCGGCGCTTCCGTGACCAGCGGCGGGATCGGGATGTTGCCCACGATGTCGCCGTGCCATGACAGCACCATGCGCTCGGTGTCGGTGAGATGGCCGATGACGGCGAAGTCGAGTTCCCACTTCTCGAAGATCTTGCGCGCCTGGTCCTCGCGTCCGGGCTTGAGCACGATCAGCATGCGCTCCTGGCTTTCGGAGAGCATGAGCTCGTACGGGTTCATGCCGGTCTCGCGCATCGGCACCTTGTCGAGCGCCATCTCGAGTCCGAGGCCGCCCTTGGCCGCCATCTCGAACGACGACGAGGTGAGACCGGCCGCGCCCATGTCCTGGATAGCGATGATGGCGTCGGTCGCCATCAGCTCGAGGCAGGCTTCCAGCAGCAGCTTCTCGACGAACGGATCGCCGACCTGAACGGTCGGGCGCTTGCTCTCGCTGTCCTCGTTGAATTCGGTCGAGGACATGGTGGCGCCGTGGATGCCGTCGCGGCCGGTCTTGGAGCCGACATAGACCATCGGATTGCCGACTCCGGCCGCCGCCGCATAGAAGATCTTGTCGGTTGGCGCGATGCCCACGGTCATGGCGTTGACCAGGATGTTGCCGTTGTAGGCAGCGTGGAAGTTGGTCTCGCCGCCGACCGTCGGAATGCCCATGCAGTTGCCGTAGCCGCCGATGCCCGCCACCACGCCCGATACGAGGTGCCGGGTCTTGGGATGCGAGGGATCGCCGAAACGCAATGCGTTGAGGTTCGCGACCGGGCGCGCGCCCATGGTGAAGACGTCGCGCAGGATGCCGCCCACGCCGGTCGCGGCCCCTTGATAAGGCTCGATGTAGGAGGGGTGGTTGTGGCTCTCCATCTTGAAGATGGCGGCCTGGCCGTCGCCGATGTCGATGACGCCGGCGTTCTCGCCCGGGCCCTGGATGACCCACGGCGCGCTGGTCGGCAGCTTCTTCAGCCACACTTTCGAGGACTTGTACGAGCAGTGCTCGCTCCACATCGCCGAGAAAATGCCCAGCTCCACCATCGTCGGCGTCCGGCCCATGATCTTCAGCAGGCGTTCGTATTCGTCCGGCGCCAGGCCATGCTCGGCCACGATCTGCGGGGTGATCGTGGGTTCGTTGGGTAGCTTGACCGGCGGGTTCTTCTCTTGAGCAACCGTCACGGTGCGACACTCATGGGTGCGTCTCTCATGAAAGGGCCTCGACCATGCCTTCGAACAATCCCTTGCCGTCGGTGCCGCCGAACATCGGTTCCACGGCGTTCTCCGGATGCGGCATCAGGCCCAGCACCGTCTTGGTCTCGTTGAACACGCCGGCGATATTGCTGCTCGATCCGTTGGGATTGGCCCCTTTACCCAGGGGGCCGTCGACCGCGCCCTCGGGCGAGCAGTAGCGGAAGGCGATCTGGCCGCGGTCCTCGAGCTTCTTCATCGTCTCGGCGTCGGCGAAATAGTTGCCCTCGGCATGGGCCACCGGGACCTTGATCACCTGGCCCGCCTGGTAGCGGTTGGTGAACAGGCTCTGGCTGGTCTCGACCTTGAGGTGCACATCGGCACAGACGAACTTGAGGTGCGAATTGCGCATCAGCGTACCCGGCAGCAGGCCCGCCTCGGTCATGATCTGGAAGCCGTTGCAGATGCCCAGCACCGGCACGCCCTGCGCGGCGCGCTTCTTGACCTCGGCCATCACCGGCGATTGCGCGGCCATGGCGCCGCAGCGCAGGTAGTCGCCGTAGGAGAAGCCGCCCGGTACCACGATCAGGTCGACCTTCTCGAAGTCGCCGTCGCCGTGCCACACCATCGTGGGCCTGCGGCCCGTCACCAGCTCGATCGCCTGCGCCACGTCGCCTTCGCGATTGGAGCCAGGGAAGACCAGAACCGCCGCTTTCATCAGCCGACCAGCTCGATCGAGTAGTTCTCGATTACCGTATTGGCCAGAAGCTTCTTGCACATGTCCTCGAGGCGGGCTTTGGCCTTGGCCTTGTCGGTCTCGGCGAGCTCGAGTTCGATGTACTTGCCCTGGCGGACGTCGCCCACTTCGGGGAAGCCCAGGCGATTGAGCGAATGTCCGATGGCCTTGCCCTGGGGGTCGAGCACGCCGTTCTTGAGGGTTACGTGAACTCTGGCTTTCATGGGGCTTCCGTCTCGCCTCTTATTGCAACGTGGTGGGGCCGCGCACGTCGCCCGGTCCCTGGTCGATCAGTATGCCGAGCCGCCGCGCCACCTCCTGGTAGGCTTCCTCGACCTTGCCGAGGTCGCGGCGGAACCGGTCCTTGTCCATCTTCTCGTTGGTGCGCAGATCCCACAGCCGGCACGAGTCGGGACTGATCTCGTCGGCAAGCACGATGCGCACCATGTCGTCCTCGTAGAGCCGGCCGAACTCGACCTTGAAGTCGATCAGCTTGATGCCGCAGCCGAGGAACAGGCCAAACAGGAAGTCGTTGACGCGCAGCGTGAGCGCCACGATGTCGTCGAGGTCCTGCGGGGTCGCCCAGCCGAACGCCGTGATGTGCTCCTCGGTCACCATCGGATCGCCCAGCGCGTCGTTCTTGTGGAAGAATTCCATGATCGAGCGCGGCAGCTGGGTGCCTTCCTCGACGCCGAAGCGCTTGGCGAAGGAACCGGCGGCGACGTTGCGCACGACGATCTCGAGCGGGATGATCTCGACCTGGCGGATGAGTTGCTCGCGCATGTTGAGGCGGCGGATGAAATGGGTCGGCACGCCGATCTCGCCGAGCTTCGTCATCAGGAACTCGGAGATGCGGTTGTTGATCACCCCCTTGCCGGTGATCGTGCCCTTCTTCTGGTTGTTGAACGCGGTGGCGTCGTCCTTGAAGTATTGGACGATCGTCCCGGGCTCGGGCCCCTCGAACAAGGTCTTGGCCTTGCCCTCGTAGATGCGGCGGCGGCGGGACATTAATTACTCCTGCACGGACGATGCGGGTCGCCCGCTGATCGGCCGGAATATGGCGGAAGTCCAATGCGCCGGTACTGGGGAAAAATCCATTGAAAAAGGTGACACACCCGTCATATTGACGCTTCCTTTGGAGGTACTGCGATGGCCCAGCAGATCACGTACGACAAGGCCTATGACACCGTCGCGCGCGAGGACTTCCCGGCGATGCTGGAAGTACCACGGTATGGCCGCCGGACCGATGCCTTCGATGGCATCATTTCGTCCACCCACGACCATTTCTGGGACCCGCTCGACAAGAACTACATCGACTTCGATCAGCCCTTCGACATGTCCCGGACTCCGATCATGCCGCTCGACTCGATCGTCGAGCTCCGGAGCGCGGTAGCCGACCGCCTCGACGACCAGCAGAAGATCGGCTTGGCCAACGACGTCACCCACTGGTCGACCTCCAATCTGCTGCATGGCGAGCAGGGCGCGCTCTCGCTCTCGGCCAGCCTGTGCCACATCCTCCTCGATCCGGGCGCCCAGGAATACGCCGCCAACCAGGCGCGCGAGGAGGCCCGCCATGTCACGGGCTTCACCCGCTACATCGCCAAGCGCTGGGGCGACCCGCTGCCGGTCGGCAAGACGATCTCCAGCGTGCTCACCGATCTGGTGACGACCGAGGAGGTCTACAAGAAGATCGTCGGCATGCAGATGCTGATCGAAGGCATCGCCATGGGCTCGTTTGCGACGCTGAATGCCAAGACCAACGATCCCGTCCTGCGCCGGCTGGTGCAGCTCGTCATGAGCGACGAGGCGTTCCACCATCGCTTCGGCCGCATCTGGGCGGCCAAGACGATCCGGTTCCTGAACGAGGACGAGCACAAGAAGGTCGAGGACTGGTCGGCGCAGCTTTTCCAGATGCTGCTGTTCAATCTGATCAACGCCGAGCAGAAGCAGGTGATCTACGCCAAGTACGGGCTCGACTGGCAATGGGTGCGCGACGCCATGAAGGAGGTCTTCACCGACGAGGACCGCCGCGCCCAGCTCAAGGACAGCACCAACATTTTCCGCGTGCTGATCAAGACCCTGCTGCATGCCGGCATCATCACCTCGCGCACCGCGCCGCTCTACGCGGTGTGGGTCGACATGAAGGAGCTCGAGGCCGAGGGCGATGGCATCCCGGGCGACATCGTCGCCGATGAGATGCTGGTGATCCTGCGCGAGATCAACGCCAAGCGCCGCCGCATCGGCAGCAAGGACGTGGCCGCCGCGGCGTCCTAGGGCTTCCTTGCCAGGACGAAAGCGGAGAGACCGGCCAGCCGGTTGAACGGAAACAGCGGCAGCTCCGCGGCGCAGACCGCGCTCAGGATGCCGTTCAGCAGCGCGCCGTGCTTCTTGAGGCTGCTGCGTGGCTCGCTGGTGTTGCGATCGGCCAGGCGCACGGCCGCTGCCAGCGGGAACACCAGCCCGAAGAAATAGGCGCCGCGCACGATCTCGAGCCCTGACTCACGAAGCACAGCCTCGATCTCGGGCAACTGGTAGCGCCTGACATGTTCGAGGAAGACATCGTGGCCGCTCCACAGGAAGGAGAAGGCCGGCACCGTCACCAGGAAATGCGCGCCCGACGGCACCTTCGCGGCATAATGGCGAGCGAGGCTGCGGTCGTCGTCGACGTGTTCCAGCACGTCCATCATCAGCACGAGGTCGCAGTCGGTCGGGCCGGTGTCACGGCGGTAGCGCACCGGCTTGCCAGCGACGCTGTCGTCGCGGTCACTCGGGTAGCCGGTATCGACGCAGAGCGCGCTTTCGGCCGAAGTCTCGGCCAGCAGATGGCGGGAGAAGAATCCCGAGCCTGCGCCGACGTCGAGCAGGCGTTTCGGCTGCAGTCCTGAAACGTAGCGCCGGAGTGCCGCCGCCTTCGACCGGTAGTACCAGTGCCGACCGATGTTGGCGCCGAGGATGTCCTCTTCCTTGAGATCCATCGCGAGCTGTCAGGCCTTGGGCGGCGCGTCGGCCCCGTCCTCGTAGACCCCTTCGACGATATAGATCGGGCGACCCTTGACCTCGAGGAACAGCCGCCCAAGGTACTCGCCGATGATGCCGAGAGACAGGAGCTGGATGGCACCCATCAACAGGACGGCGATCAGCAGCGAGGCATAGCCCGGCGTGTCGATGCCCAGGATCAGCACGCGGGTGATGATGAAGATGGCATAGAACACCGCGATGGCCGCGATCACCACGCCGACATAGAACCAGGCGCGCAAGGGCGCGGTCGAAAAGCTCACCACGCCGTCCAGCGCGAAGTTCCACAGCCGCCAGTAGTTGAACTTGGTGATGCCCGCGGCACGCTCCGGGCGTTCATACGGCACGCCGATCGAGTTGAAGCCGACCCAGGCGAACAGCCCCTTCATGAAGCGGTTGCGTTCGGGAAGCTGGCGCAGCACCTCGGCGGCGCGCCGGTCGACCAGCCGGAAGTCGCCGACATTGTGCGGGATGCTCACCGGCGACATCAGATTGAACGCCCAGTAGAACCATCCGGCCGACATGCGCTTGGCGGCGGTATCGGTGAGCCGCGCCGTGCGCACGCCGTAGACGATGTCGTAGCCCTCGCGCCAGCGTGCGATGAACGGCCCGATCAGGTCGGGTGGATCCTGCAGGTCGATGTCCATCGGAATGAGAACATCGCCCTTGGCGTGGTCGATGCCGGCGGTGAGGGCGGCCTCCTTGCCGAAGTTGCGCGACAGGTTGACGATCCTGATATGGCGGTCGGACGCACTTCGGGCGATCAGGCGGGAGAGCGTGTCGTCCTGCGAGCCGTCGTTCACGAAGACGAGCTCGTAGCGCAGATGGTCGCGCTCCAGCATCGGCACGACGGTGTCGATGAAGAGGTCGATCGAGTCTTCCTCGTCGAAGACCGGGATCACGAGCGAGAGCAGCGGATTGGCAGGCCGCCGCGACCGCTGTAAGGCAAGCTGGCGCTCCAGCGCTGCGCCGGCAAGCCGCGGGGCGGGGAGGGACGAGTCGGGCACGAACGATGGATCCGTCAGCTCTGCATCAGGTGACAGGCTCGAGGGCGCCGTTCAGGTCCATGATTCCGAGCTCGACGATGAGCTGGGGTTGGCGCGTCTTCGCCTGGTCGCGGAAGGCGCGCAGCGCCTGGCTGAGCATTTCGGTCTCGTAGGCCTTGTCGGTCTTGATGCGGTCGCCGTAGGCGACGGCGGCGGCGCCGCAATCGCGGTGCGTCATGCCGATCAGGCGCTTGACGTTGTGAAGCTGCACGGAGATGTCGAGGTTAGCCTCCCAGGCTGCGCGCCATTCCTGGAAAACGGGTGCCACCGCCGCGATCGGTCCACCGGCGATGTTGAACTGGCTGTACTTGTTCTGCCAGCCGCGGCTGGTCATGTATTTCCAGGTGTCGGTGGTGAAGCGCGGGTCGATGCATTTCATCAGCATCGCCTCGTAGCCTTCGTCGACGGCCAGTGCCGGCGGGGCGGTCGAAGCGACGGCGGCGCCGAGGCCGAGGCCCAAGACCCCGCGGCGGGAGAGTGCCTGAAGACAGCCGCAGCCGCGATGGTGGAGATGCTTGGTCATCGAAACGTCGCCTTTCCTTGCTGCGCCAGTCCCCCCTTGGGATCGGCGATCCAGGTCGTCACCGAGCCGTCGACTTCACGACGGGCCTGCACCGAGAAGGCGGGGCCGGAGAACACCGGCGAGAGCGCGCGGAACTCGAAACTCCTCACGACTCTATCCGGGTGGGCCCGGCGCGCCAACTCGATCTGCAGCATGCCCAGCAGGGGCCCGTGCACGATCAGCCCGGGATAGCCTTCGACGCCGGTGACGTAGGGTTGGTCGTAATGGATGCGATGGCCGTTGAAGGTGAGCGCCGAAAAACGGAACAGCAGGACCGGGTCGGGGACGATGGTCCTGGTCCAGGTGGCATCGGTCGGCGCCGGCCTCGGGTCCTTGGGCTTCTCGCCCGGCCTCGCTGCCTCGCGATAGACGATGTCGTGCTCCTCGACGAACGAGGAGCCGCGCGGGCCCGAGATCGTGTGCTGCACGGTGACGAAAACCATGCTGCCGGTCGACCCGCTCTTGGGCTCGACCGACTTGATGGTCGAGGTGCGCGCGATCGCCTCGCCGACGCGCACCGGCTCACCGTCGAAGCTGAACCGGCTGCCGGCCCACATGCGCCGGGGCAGCGGCACCGGGGGCAGGAAATCACCGCGTTCGGCATGGCCGTCGCCGCCGATCTTGGATTGCAGTGCCGTATCGAGGAAATAGAGCCAGTGCCAGAGCGGTGGCAGGGTATCGCCGTTTCGCGGGTCGGGGTCGTTCTCGTCGAATGTGGCGGCCAGCGCCCGCACCGGGAAAGGAGCCGCCAGATCCTCCATGGTCTGGGTCCGGCCGACCCAGTCTTTCAGTTTTTCCAGCGACATATCTTGATTTCCTCTGCGGGCGTGGGACTTTGCCACTGCCAACGCGGGGTGGAAAGACCGCGTTGTCGTCGCTATATACCGACACGATGAGCCCAAACCGGAGCGACCGATGACGAGTTTTAGCGATCGCGAGAAATCCTTCGAAAAGAAGTTCGAAAAGGACCAGGAACTGCAGTTCAAGGTCACTGCGCGGCGCAACAAGCTTCTCGGCCTGTGG
This sequence comes from Reyranella sp., assembly GCA_029946105.1. Classification (GTDB taxonomy): domain Bacteria; phylum Pseudomonadota; class Alphaproteobacteria; order Reyranellales; family Reyranellaceae; genus Reyranella. The sequence goes on from JAQSDW010000240.1 coordinate 63,367, forward strand.
GCCGCCGGCGAGATGGGCAAGAGCGGGGCCGACGCCGAGGCCTATGCCAAGGAAGTGGTCTTGGCGGATTTCGAGAAGCCGGGCGATTCCGATGTCATCGAAAAGCTGGTCAAGGACTTCGCAGCGGCCGGCAAGCCGACCGGGGAGCACGCCATCCGCAAGCAGTCCGAGCGGCTGGCCGAGGAAGCCAAGAAGCAGCTCATGACGGAGACGCACTAGGCGTCTCCGCTATTTCTTGGCGAGTGTGCCGGCGAGGCCTGTGTAGGTTTCGGGACGAAGATTCCTGAGCCGTGCCTTCATCTCCGGGCTGATATCGAGGCCGTCGATGAAGGTGGCGAGATCTTCCAGCGTGACCTGCTTGCCGCGCGTGAGAGCTTTCAGTTTCTCATACGGCATCTCGACGTTGGCGACGCGGAGGACCGTCTGTATCGCTTCGGCGAGGACCTCGGGGTGTTCCTTGAGTGCCTCGCGAAGTGCCGGTTCATTCACGCTTATCTTGCCGAAGCCGCGCATGAGCGCGCCATAGCCGATCAGCGAATGCCCGAACGCGGTGCCAAAAGTGCGGGCCACGGTGGAGTCCGAGAGATCGCGCTGCAAGCGTGAAACCGGCATCTTTCTCGAGAGATGTTCGAAAAGCGCATTGGCGACGCCGAAATTTCCTTCGGCATTCTCGAAATCTATCGGATTCACCTTGTGCGGCATGGCCGACGAGCCGATCTCGCCTTCTTTCGGCTTCTGCGTGACCCACCCGTCCGAGATGTACCGCCACATGTCCTGCGACAGATCGAGGAGGATTGTATTGATGCGGCGGAGATTGTCGAACATCTCCGCATAGGTGTCATGCGGCTCTATCTGGGTCGTTACCTCGTTCAACGCGAGGCGGACGAGACGTTCCTTGCTCGCGCCATTTGCATTCAGGACCTCCGCAAAAGTGTGCGCGAAAGCAAGCCAATCGATTTGTGGAAGGGCAACCATCTGGGCGTTGTAGTTGCCGGACGGCCCACCCCACTTCATGAGGACGGAACGGCTCTTGAGGGGCGTGATTTGCCTTTCGAGACGCGTCGCGAAGACGTTCATTTCCTTGCCGAAAGTCGTGGGAGTAGCACTCTGGCCATGGGTGCGTGCGAGCATGGCGGTATCGGCATGCGCCCGGGCGAGATCGGTGATCGCGCTCACCACCTTATGGAGTGCGGGCAGCATGACCCCTTCGAGTGCCCCGCGAAGGGCAAGCGCGTGAGCGGTGCTGTTCACATCCTCCGAGGTGAGGGCGAAGTGCGCCCACTCGAGCACGTCGGCGAGGCTCGTGTCCTTGAGCTTGAGCTTGATGAAATATTCGACAGCCTTCACATCGTGATTCGTCGCCGGAATATCACCGTGGCCCTCGCGCTCGATCTTTCTGACGAGCTGTGCCTCTTCGACGGAGATATTTGGCAGCGCCCGAAGCATCGCTGTTTCGTCGGCTGCAAGCGGGCGCATCCCGACACCCGTTGTCCGGGAAAGTGCGGCGAGATACTCACACTCGACAACAAGGCGCATTTTTATGAGCGCATATTCGCTGAAATAAGCCGCAAGTGCTTCGGTGGTCGCGCGATAGCGGCCATCGACGGGACTTATGGCGGTGAGCGATTCGAGGGGAATCATGTGCGGGCTTTTAGCCCCAAAGCGTGGCCGACACCATGTTAAGAAGTGTCCCACCATGATGATCCCGCTCGCGGCCTGTCCCCGCGCCACCCTGTCGGCCGTCAAAGGCGTGCTGACCGATATCGACGAGACCGTGTCCACCGAGGGCCGCCTCACCGCCGATGCCTATGGTGCGCTGGAGGCGTTGAAGAAGGCGGGACTGCTGGTCGTTCCGGTCACCGGCCGGCCGGCCGGCTGGTGCGACCATATCGCCCGCTTCTGGCCGGTCGACGCCGTGGTGGGCGAGAATGGCGCCTTCTGGATGTGGCACGATGCCAAGGGTGACACCGGGGCCGAGGGAAAGCTCCGGACGCGCTTCATCCAGTCCGAGACCGAGCGGGCGGACGGCCGCCGCCGGCTGGAGTTGATCCGTGCCCAGGTGCTGCGCGAGGTGCCCGGCGTGGGCATCGCTTCGGACCAGCCCTATCGCGTAGCCGATCTGGCCGTCGATTTCCGCGAGGACGTGCCGCCGCTGGCGCCGGCCGACATCCAGCGCATCGTCGCCATCTTCGAGCGTCAGGGCGCGCATGCCAAGGTGAGTTCGATCCACGTCAACGGCTGGTTCGGCGATTACGACAAGCTCACCACCAGCCGGCTTATGATGCGCGAGCTGTTCGGCATCGACCTCGATGCCGAGCGCGAGCGCTACGTGTTCACCGGCGACTCGCCCAACGATGCGCCGATGTTCGGCTATTTCCCCAACGCCGTCGGCATGGCCAACGTGGGCGACTTCACCGGCCGCCTGGAACACCAGCCGCGTTGGGTGACGGCGGCGCGCTCGGGCGCCGGCTTCGTCGAGCTCGCCCGCGCCCTCCTGGACGCACGGCGCTAGCGCTGTGTCGGGCTGACCAGCAGCGAGCCGTAGTAGGTCACGCTGTCGGCCTGGCTCCAGACGCCCATGGGGCCGGCCTGGGGCAATGTCCGGTCGGTGGCGCTGAACAGGGATGTGCCGTCCAGCATCACCTCGAAGCGGTCCGCGATCGCGATCACTCTCAGCGAATGCCACTTGCCGCTCTCGACCGGGACCTCCTTGCCGCCAACCTGGCGCCGCTTGCCTTTTTCCATGCGGTAGAGCCGGACCGAGTTGTCGAGCGCGCTCACCCGGATGACGTAATAGTCGTTGGCGCTCTGGGCGCGGAAGATGAAGCCGCCGACGCGCTCGCGGACGCCCGACACGGGCTTGAAGCGCAGCGTGGCGTCGAGGTCGCGCGCCACCGCCTGCTCGTTGATGCAGAGCGGGAAGCGCGAGTCGGTAGGGTCGGCCGCGGTCTCGGCCAATACCCAGCCGCTCGGCCCCTCGGGATCGGCGATGGCTTGCCAGGAGGCCGGGCGGCCGATTCCGGTCATGCCCTGGGTGCAGGCGACGCGGCCATCAGGCGTGATGAGGGGGACCAGCAGCTGGGCCGACGCGGGCATCGCGAGGAAGGTCGAAACCAGGAGAAGCGGGGCGAAAAATGAGAAGCGCATGCCGCATCCTAGCAAACGCGGCAGCACTTGACCGCCAACGCTTGACCACTCGTGTCGGAGGGAGGAGTTTAAGCCCCGGCCACATTTTGGGCGAAATTCGAAGGGGGAAGCACATGCGTCTTTGCACAATCATGAGCGGCGGCAAGGCCGTCGTCGGCGTCAAGATGGGCGACGGCAAGATCGTCGATCTCAGCAAGCAGATGCCGCGCGGACCGAAGTCGGTGGTCGAAATCCTGGCCGGCGGCAAGGCGGTCCAGGCGGCCGTCGCCAAGGCCTGCGCCAAGCCCAAGGCCGGCGCCACGGTGTCGGAGAAGTCGGCCAAGTACCTGACGCCGATTCCCAGCCCCGGCAAGATTCTCTGCATCGGTCTCAACTACCGCAAACATGCCGAGGAGACCGGCAGCCCGATCCCGACCTATCCGGTGGTGTTCACGCGCTTCAACAACACGCTGGTGCCGCACAACGGCAAGATGCTGTCGACGAGCCATTCCGACCAGTACGACTGGGAGGCCGAGCTCGCCGTCGTCATCGCCAAGAAGTGCCGCAATGTGGCGAAGTCGAAGGCCCTCTCCGTGATCGGCGGCTATGCCTGCTTCAACGACGGCTCGATCCGCGATTGGCAGCGCAAGTCGGGCGGCCAGTTCACGCTCGGCAAGAACTTCGACGCCACTGGCGGCTTCGGCCCCGACATCGTGACGCCCGACGAACTGCCCAAGGGCGGCGCGCCGCTGCGCATCATGACCCGTGTCAACGGCGTCACCATGCAGGACAGCAGCACCGACGACCTGATCTTCGACGTGCCGACCCTGATCCACGAGTTGAGCAAAGTCATGACCCTCGAGCCGGGCGACGTCATCATCACCGGCACGCCCTCGGGCGTGGCCATGGCGCGCAAGCCGCCGAACTGGCTGAAGCCGGGCGACGTCTGCGAAATCGAGATCGAGAAGATCGGCGTGCTGCGCAACCCGATTGCGAAGGGCGCCTAGCAGATCGTGCGGGGAGGCTGGCGCGCGACGCCAGCCTCTCCGGCATTCTTTGCCGACGGGTCACATGTCCGGACGTCCGCTCATCATGGTGTCTTTCCGGCTCGACGTGGAGCAGGAAGCGCCGTTCAGCGAATTCTACAATCACCGCTACATTCCCGACCTAATTCGCGGCGTGCCCGGTATCGAGGCGGCCTGGCGCTACCAGGAGCACCACGTCGCCGGATCACTCAAGTACTACCGCAAGCAGTTCCTCACCCTCTTCGCGTGCGGGTCCCGACAGGACGCCGGGCGGGTGCTCTCGGCGATCGAGGCACGGCCGGCGCCCGAGCTGCAGGAATGGCAGGCGCGTGCCATGCACGATGTCGAGCCGCCTTGCCTCTACGTCGAGCGCTGGGCCCATCCGCGAAAGCCGATTGACGGCGACTTCGCCGGCCGGCCCTTCTTCATGGTGAGCGTCGAGTTGGCCGCCGGCCAGGAGCAGCGGTTCAACGACTGGTACGAGCAGGACTACCTGCCCAAGAACGTGGCCGATGTCCCGTCGTGGGCGGCCTGCCGCCGCTACAGCAGCGTCGGGCGCCAGCCCACGCGGCATCATGCGATCTACGAGGCCGCCGATCTGGGAGGCCTCGACACCAGCCTCGAGGCGATGCGCGCGCCCTTCCGGCTGGCCCAGAACATGGCGTGGAAGCAATGGGACTCGGGCGAGCGCCCGGCGTTCACCTGGGAAGACGCCGCCACCTTCAAGCCGATCTTCCGCACGCCCTGACGGCGGAGATTCGCCTGGCCTATTGTCAGGCGGGCGACCGGCGCGGCAGATGCGGCAGGCCGCCCAGCATCAGACGCGTCGCGAATTCCGTGGCGCCGGCGGGATCGACCGGATCGCGCGCGACCATGACCACCGAGACTTCGAAAGCGATGCCGGCCAGCGACGCCGCCAGATAGGAGACGTCGACATTGGGCAGCACGCCCTGGGCGATGGCGGCGCGGATGTCCTCGTTCAGCGCCAGCGCTAGGGCCCGCACGTCGGGCTTGTCGAGCAGCGTGCGAATGGCGGTGAAGTTCTTCTGCGCCATCGCCAGCAGTTCGGGATCCTCGACGATGAAGTCGAAATAGACCGCGTAGTGCTTGCGGCAGAACTCCTCGGCGGTGCGTGCCTGGCCGCGGCCCTGGCGGTGGCGCTTCAGCAGCTCGCCCGTCAGTTCGCCCACCACGGCCTCGAAGATCTCGTCCTTGTCCTTGAAGTAGTTGTAGAAGGTGCCCGAGGCGAGGTCGGTGCGGCGCACGATGTCGCGCACGCTGGCCGCACCCGATCCCATTTCGGCGAACACCGCGCGCGCGGCCTTGAGCAGCGCCGTGCGGTTCTCCGCCTTGTTCTGCTCGCGCCGGCCCGAGCGTTCGCCGCGCGGGTCGGTGGAGGCGGAGGTGTCTTCGTTCATTTCAGCGATTCCCGTCGTTCCCGTCTCATCGTCCAAGCTGCGCCAGCTCGTGGCGCAGGCCCGCGACCATCTCGTCCATCGCCCGCGCACCTGCCTGAAGCGCGCCGCGCATGCTGACGAAGCCGTGGATCAGCGATTCGAACTCGCGGTAGATGGTCTTCACGCCGGCCGCCGTCAGCCTGTCGGCATAGGCCTTGCCCTCGTCGCGCAGCGGATCGAAGCCTGCGGTGTAGACCAGCGCCGGGGCCATGCCGGCAAGGTCGTCGGCCCGCAGCGGCGAGACGCGCGGGTCGGCCACCTCGTCGAGGCTGTCGAGGTAATGGCCGCGCGACCATTCCACTTCGGCCCGGGTGAGCATGAAGCCCTCGCCGCAGGACTTGTAGGAGGCGCTGTCGAGGCCGAGGTCGGTGGCGGGATAGAACAGCCATTGCAGGCAGGGCGGGCGGGCGTCGTCGCGAACGAGGCGGGCCAGTACGGTCGCGATCGTGGCGCCCGCCGAATCGCCCGCCACGACGACGCGCGCCGGATCGATGCCGAGGTTCACGGCGCCGGCCGACAGCCAGCGGAACGCGGCGACGGCATCGTCGATAGCCGCTGGAAACTTGTGCTCCGGCGCCAGCCGATAGTCGACGGCAACGACGGCGCAGCCGGCGCGGGCGCAGACATAGCGGCAGATCAGATCGTAGGCCTCGAGGCTGCCCGCTACCCAGCCACCGCCGTGGAAATAGAGGATTGCCGGCAACAGCCGAGCCACCGTGCCGGCTGGACGATAGAGCCGGACTCGCAGCCGGCCACCCGGCCCAGCGATCGTGCGATCCACGATCTCGCCGACCGGCGCCGCGCGACCGCTCAGAAGGGGCAGGTAGGCGTCGATGTCGGCGCGAGCGTCGGCCACGCTCAGGTGGTGCATCGGCGGCTGGCCGCTGCGCGCCAGCAGCTTCAGGAACCATTGGGTGCGGCCGTCGAGGGTACGGCCGTCGATCGTCACGGGGGGACCGGCCAGGATATTGACCCAGGAAATCGGCATGCGCAGCGCCAGATTGGCGGCCTTGCCCTGCAGTTCGCGGACGATCTCCTTCATCGGCATGAGCCGTTCCTAGCATTACCGCCAACCATTGTGGAGCCCACGCCGGCTGGCTAGCGTGCCGCCCATGATGGCAACGCCTGCCCCCGATTCCGTCCGTGATCCTTATGACGACGCGCTCCGGCGCGAGATCCTGCGCAGCGAACTGCAGCGCATGCGGGCACTGGCCATCGTTATGGCGGTCCTGCTGGCGACCGCCCTGCTCGCCGCCAATCTGCTTCCCGACCTCAACCAACGCATGTTCCGGGGCGGGATATCTGGCTGGCTGCCGTTGGCCGGCATCGGCCCGTTCCTGCTCTACGAACTGGCGGCAATGACGTTCCTCCGCTGGCGCCTGGCCAGGGACAAGGATTTTCCGCGGCCTGCGCGCTTCGTCAATGCGCTGATCGAGACCAGCCTGCCCGGCGTCATCATCACGGTGCTGGCCCTCCACATGGACCCGCAGCTCGTGTTCGGCTTCTGGCCACCGCTGCTCTATTTCATCTTCATCCTGCTCTCGACGCTCCGCCTCGATTTCTGGCTGTCGCTGTGGACCGGGGCGGTAGCGGCGGTCCAGCAGATGGCGTTGGCTCTCTGGCTGCTGCCGATCACGCCCTGGGGCAACATTCCAGACGAAACCCTGGTCTACCACTCCAGCCGCAGCGTCATGTTGCTGCTGGCCGGCGTGATCGCCGGCGTCGTTGCCCGCAGCCTGCGACGGCAGTTCGACCATTCGGTGGTGGCAGCGGCGGCGCGCGACCGCGTCACCAACCTGTTCGGCCAGCACGTCTCGCCCGCCGTGGTCGATCGTCTGCTGTCGGCGTCGTCGGAACCGCCGAGCGAGATGCGCACCGTGTGCGTGCTGTTCCTCGATATTCGCGGCTTCACCGCGATGACCCGCACGCGGGCGGCCGGCGAGACGGTGGCGCTGCTCAACGACTTCTTCGCCGAGATGATCGAGGTCGTCGACCGCAACAACGGCATCATCAACAAGTTCCTGGGCGACGGCTTTCTGGCGCTGTTCGGCGCGCCGCTCGCCGATCCATCGGCGGCGCGCAACGCGCTCGCGGCGGCGCGCGGCATGCTGGACGTGGTCGACGCCTGGAACATCGACAGACCCCGGCAGGCGCTGCGCGTCGGCATCGGCATCCATATCGGCGAGGCGGTGACCGGCATCGTGGGCTCGCCGCGACGCAAGGAATATACGGCGATCGGCGACACGGTGAACCTCGCCGCGCGCCTGGAACAGCTCACCAAGGAGACCGGTGCGCGCCTGCTCGTGTCCAATTCGGTCTACGTTGACGTCGAGGCCGCCATCGAGGCCGATAGTGCGATCGATCTCGGGCCGATGGCGATCCGCGGCTACGACGATAAGGTGCGGGTCTGGAAGCTGGCCTAGGCCAGTCGTCGATCGCCATCGCCATCGACCATCGGGGGAGTGTCGGGAATGTTGAAGGTGTGGGGGCGTCGAAGCTCCTTCAATCTGCAGAAGGTAATGTGGCTGGTCGACGAGTTGGGCCTGGTGCACGAGCACATCCTGGCCGGCGGCGACCATGGTGGCCTCGACACGCCCGCGTTCCGGGCCATGAACCCGCATGGCCGCGTGCCGGTCATCGACGACGACGGTGTCGTCGTCTGGGAGTCGCATGCCATCTTGCGCTATCTGGCGGCGCGCCATGGCGGCGAACAATACTGGTCGCCCGATGCCGGGACACGCTCGCAGGCCGACCGCTGGATGGACTGGTCGGCGACCACGCTACAGCCCGATTTCCTGAATGGCGTGTTCTGGGGCTTTTACCGCACGCCTGAACACAAGCGCGACAGGGTTGCCGTGGTCCGCAGCATCGGCCGCTGCAGCACTCACTTCCGACTCCTCGATCGCATCCTGGCCGACCGGCCGTTTCTCGGCGGCGATACATTCGGTCTGGCCGACATCCCCGCGGGTACTGCGCTCTATCGCTACTACGGCCTCGAGATCGACCGCCCGAAAGTGCCCAATGTCGAGGCCTGGTATCGGCGTCTGCAGGAGAGGCCGGCCTACGCCCGGCATGTCATGGTCCCCTTCGGCGAACTCTACGGCCGCCTCGATTTCTGAGCCCCGCACATGCCTTGGTACTTCGCTTACGGCTCCAACATGGATGCCACGCGTCTGTTCGACGAACGCCTCGTCCCCGAAGGCGTGGCCCGCGGTGAACGTATCGGCGGCCGGCTCGACGGTTGGCGGCTCACCTTCGACAAACAGGCCCGGACGCCGCCGGGCGCGGGGGCGGGCAACATCGTGCCGGCGCCGGACGATTGCGTGTACGGCACGCTGAACGTCTTACCGCCCAAGGGCTTCGATGTGCTCGACCACTACGAAGGCGTGAAGGGTGGTCACTATCAGCGCCGCTCGGTGGCGGTGGTTCGAACCGACACCGGACAAACGGTCGAGGCCATTACCTATGTCGCCTTGAAAGTCGCCGAAGGGCTCAAGCCGACGCGCGTCTATCTCGGATGCCTGTTGGCCGGCCGCGACCTGTTGCCGGCCGACTACTGGGACCGCTTGGCTGTGACCTCGACCTTGGATTGACCTCAGCCGCCCTGCAGGTGGCGGCGCATGTAGGTCTTGAGGTCTTCCATCGATTGCCGGGCGGCGGCCTCGTTCGGCCCGCCGCTCACGCCCAATGACCGGCACCCTGCCAGCGCCTTCGCCAGGCCACCTTGGATCGGCCGGCCGTCGGTGCCGATGGTCATGACGCCGCTCGCGCGCTCGATCCAGGAGCGGTTGGCCTGCTGCTGGAACACGCACTTGGCGTAGTTCTCGCCTCTCGGCTCGAAATAGGTCCGGCCGCCGTCGAAGCCGTGCATGGCGCCGGGGAAGACCGTGACCTCGACCCGCCCGCCCGTGGCCTGCAATGCGCCGGCGTATGTCTGGCACGGCTCGAAGCCGACGTAGGTGTCGGCGCCGCCCAGCAGCATGTAGATCGGCGCGCCGGTGGTCTGCGGCCGGTAGTATTGCGCGCTGCAGGACGGATAGAACGGCACGTGCAGCGCGTAGCGCAGCCCCGTGGGAATGCCGGCGGCCACGACCTGCTGCTCGTGCGCCGCCATCAGGCTGGAGGTGCCGCCCTTGGAGAAGCCGGTGATGCCGATCCTGGCGCGGTTGATGCGGGCGTTGGCGCCGAGCGCCTTGAGCGCCATCAGCGCGTCGAGGTTGAAGTCCTGGCCGGTGACGGCCGATTGGTCCTGCACCGTGGAGGTGACACCGCGCGGCTTGAAGGAATCGATCACCACCGCAGCCACGCCCGTGGCCACGATCTCGCGGGCGAAGCGGCCTTCGCGGCTGTCGCTGACACCGCCGCTGCCATGGTGGATCACCAGCGCCGGCACCGGCACCGGCCCTGTTGCGGCCGGCCAGTAGATCTCGGCCGTCACCTGGACCGGCTGGCCCTTCTGGCGGCTTTCGAAGGAGATGGTTTCGCGTTGCTGAGCTTGGACGGCGCCGGTAGCGAGTGTCGCTGCGAGCGCAGCCAGGGCAACGCGACGCATCAGGCCGCGACTTTTGCCTTGGTCTTTGTCTTGGCCTTCTTCATGCGTTCGCCGGGCATCGAGTGGGAGGTGTCGATCTCCGGCACGTCGGCTTCGTTCCAGAAGTTGAGCTCGATCATCACGCCATCGGGATCGTGCAGGAAGACCTGCTGCAATGGCCGCGCGGGGACCTTGCGGACCTCGAACGGGATCTTGTCCTTCTTGATCTGGTCGATCGTGCCGCGGATGTCGGCGCAGTTGATCGCCACATGGTCGATGGCGCCGCCGCCGTGATCCTTGCGGCCGGTTTCCGACACGAGATGCAGGATCGCCTTTTCGCCGGCATAGAGCCAGGCGCCGGGGAAGTTGAACGGTGGGCGATCGCCGTCGCGCAGGCCGACATAGCGTTCATAGAAACGCACGGTGGCCTTCAGGTCCTTGCAATAGACGTTCCAGTGATCCAGCGAGAGTGCGGGCATGTTTGCCTCCTACCGTTCCGAATTCGCCAATCTTGAACGCCCCAGTCTAGGGCGAATCGGGAGGAGGCGAAAGTCAGGAGACCGTCTCGGGTCGGCCCAAAACCGCATTGAAGACGGTGGCCGGCACCGCGACCCGGCTATCGTCGTAAGCACTTCGCAGCGCTTGTGAATCGGCGTCGGGCGCGCGGCTCAACCCCGCCAGGCGGTCGATGAAATCGAGGTCGATCTCGGCGTCGATCCGGCTCATGCCGCCCCAGACGTCCCACGGCAGCATCTCGTGATTATTGAGGGCCGCCACGTCGCGGATCACGTTGCTGGCAATGAACCAGAGGCCGAACATGTCGAGGACGCCGAAAGCCTGTGGATTGGCCTTGCCGTCGCGGCAGAGCTTCCAGGCATCGCCTGCCACCAGGAACTTGGTGCGCGGCACGTCGAGCGTGTCGAAGTCGATAGCGAATGTCTCGCGCTGGCGGGGGTCGATCTGGGCGTCGACCATCACCCAGCGCCGCTCCGGCTCGTTCCAGTATTCCGCCACCCAGTGGTCGATGAACATGTCCTTCACGAAGTAGGTGCCGAAGCCGCAACGTGCCCGCGCAGCGATTCCCTCGGTGCGCAGCATGGCAGCCAGCATCAGCGTGTAGTGGCGGCAGCAGCAGGCGAAGCGCTCGCCGGGCGGGCGGACTTCTTGGATCGGTCGTGGATCGTGGGCGGCGATCCGTTCCAGGATCTGCTCGACGCCGCGCACATGCGGTTCTCCGCGTTGGCGGTCCGACAGCGTGACGCCGTAGAAGTCGGGCATGTGCTCGTGGATCAGCAGGCCTTGGAGAATCTTCGTCAGCCCGCCGACATCGCTCGGCAGGCCCTCGAGCCGGCACGCCTGGGCGCCGGGATCGCTCATCGTCGTCATGCGAACACGCGCTCCAGATTGTCGAGCGCCAGGCTCCAGCCCCGGCGATGGTCGTCGCGCGCCTTTTCGTCGAAGAACTGCTCGTGCGTCAGCGTCAGGATCGTGCCGTCGCCGTCGGCCTTGAGATGGACCGTGACCTGCGACTCACGCTCGGGCGTGGACTTCCAGGCCCAGCTGAAGACCAGCTTCTCGGCCGGCACGACCTCGCGGTAGATCCCGCTCACGTCGTGCTGATCGCCATTGTCGCCGCGAAACCCGACATGAAAACGGCCGCCCACCCGGACGTCGGCCTTGGCGGTGCGGGACGCCGGATCGGTGGCGCCCCACCACCGGATCATTTTTTCCGGGACGGTCCAGGCTTCGTAGACTTTTTCGGGCGGCGCTTTGAGCCGGCGCTTGAGGGCGAGGCTGGGCTTGCTTGCCATGAGTCGTCCTCCACGAAGGCGGCGAGGCGGTCGAGCTGCTCCGTCCAGTAGCGCTCGTATTTGGCCAGCCAGTTCATCGCCTGCTCCATCGGTTCGGCCTTGAGCTGACAGGTGACGGTCCGGCCGACCTTCTTGCGGGCGATCAGGCCGGCATCCGAGAGCACGTCGAGGTGCTTCATGATGGCCGGCAGCGACACCGGGAACGGCCGGGCGAGATCGCTGATCGAGACGCCACCCTGCTCGTCGAGCCGCGCGAGCAGCGCACGCCGCGTCGGATCTGCCAGGGCGGCGAAGGTGCGGTCGAGGACGGGGCTTTGATAGTTAACCATAGAGTTAACGATTAGGCATCGGCCCAGCCCGAGTCAAGGGCGATCCCGCGGTGGATCGGGAAAAGGGCAGGTCCGGAGGCCAGGCGCCACACTGAATGGTACGGCGTCAGCCGAAGCATGAGCCGTCGTGTCGCGCCTATGGTCATGCCTGCCAATGGGAGGCAACCATGACTGTCACTGTTTTCATCCGCTACGTTCTCGATCCCTTCAAGCTCGAGTTGTTCGAGCGCTACAGCCAGAAGTGGCTGGAAATCATCCCGCGCTGCGGTGGCGACTTGAAGGGCTATTTCATGCCGCACGAGGGCACCAACAACATCGGCTGGGCGTTGATCTCGTTCGACAGCCTCGCTGCCTACGAGGCCTATCGCGCCCGGCTGCGGAAAGACCCCGAGGGTGTGGCCAATTTCGACTTCGCCAAGCGCGAGCGTTTCATCCTGTCGGAGGAGCGCACCTTCCTGAGGCAGGTCACGCCAGCTTCTTGATCAGCTCCTGGGCCGCGGCCGGATTGCGCACCTTGGCGCCGGAAATGAAGTAGACGAAGGCATCGCCCTTCTTCGCCCACGCCCTGGCACGCTTGGCCCATTTGTCGAGGTCGGCGGGCTTGTAGCCCGTCTTCACCTTCTCCTCGGCCTGCATCAGGCGGGCATAGGTGAAGTCGGCGGTCGGCTCGTCGATCTCGGGGAAGTCCTTGTCGTGGGCGTAGACGATGGCGGCGTTGTATTTGCGCGCGAGATCGTAGAAGCGCTTGTCCTTGAAGCTGTCGTGACGCACTTCCAGCGCGTGGCGCAGCGGCAGCTTGCCCACCTCGCGCGGCAGCAGCTTCAGGAACGCCTCGAAATCCTCGGGGTCGAACTTCTTGGTGCCCATGAACTGCCAGTTGATCGGCCCCAGCCGGTCCTTGAGTTCGATCAGCCCCTGAGTCACGAAGCGCTGCACCGACTCGCCCGCCTCGGCCAGCACGCGGCGGTTGGTGCAGAAGCGCGAGGCCTTGACTGCAAAGACGAAGCCTTCGGGCGTCTCGTCGTGCCACTTGGCCCAGCTCGCGGGCTTGAAGCTGGAATAGTAGGTGCCGTTGATCTCGATCGAGGTGAGCTTGCGGCTGGCATATTCCAGTTCGCGCTTGTGCGTCAGCCCCTCGGGATAGAAGGGGCCGCGCCAGGGTTCGAAGGTCCAGCCACCGGTGCCGATATAGATTTTTCGTGTCACGATGCGATCAGTATACCGCAAGTGGCCGCAGGGGAAACGATGGCCGTTCTATTCGAGATCGAACACACGACCACCTACAGCTATGCGAAGCCGGTGACGTTCGGCAAGCACCGGGCGATGTTCCTGCCGAGGCCTGCCGCACTCGGGCGGCTGGTCGATTGGTCGGCCACGACCAGCAGCCCCTCCACGGTCCGCTGGACCACCGATACGCTGGGCAACAACGTCACGGAGATGGAATTCAGCGAACCGGCCAAGGAGCTCACTTTTTCGTTCAAGGTGCGAGGCTTCCACTTCGGGAGCCCGGAAGTCGAAACATTTACCCTCGAGCCGCGGGCGGAGACGGTGCCGCCGCAGTACACGCCCGACGAATGGAACGATCTCCTGGGCTACCTCCGCCCGCATGCCGAGGATCCCGGCGGCGCGGTTGCCGCGTGGGCCAAGAGTTTCGTCGCCGACAACCGGGATCGCACGACCGATGTCATACAACGGATGCTCGACGCTTTCCGCGACACGTTCACCTACAATGCCCGGGAGGCCGAAGGCACCCAGTCGCCCCCAGAAACCTTGCGCACGAAGTCGGGCACCTGCCGCGACTACGCCTGGTTGATGATCGAAACGCTGCGCCGCCTGGGTGTCGCTGCCCGCTTCGTCAGCGGCTATCTCTACGATGCCGCGCTGGATAAGGGGGCGGTCGGCATGGTGGGCTCCGGCGCGACCCACGCTTGGCTGGCGGTGTACCTGCCCGGTGCCGGCTGGACGCACTACGATCCGACCAATCGCCTCAGCGCCGGCTATGACCTGATCCCGGTGGCGATTGCCCGCCACCCGGGCCAGGCGGTTCCGCTTGAAGGCTCGTGGTTCGGCGATGCCCCGGACTATCTCGGCATGTCGGTCAAGGTCGTGGTCCGCAAGCTGGGCGAGATCGCCGACCCGTCCGAGAAATAAATCGAGGCCTCTTCGAAGCCTCAGCGCGCTACGCCGCCCGAAACAGCTTGGGTATCGCTCCCTTGCCCCGCACTTCCGCCTCCTCGAAGTCGGCGGCGGCGATCGCCCGGTCGAGGGCGGCGCGCAGCTCCTTGGCTGTCTCCAGCGAGAGCTCGATCCCAGCTCGCGCGCCGGGATCGAGGCCTGAATTGATGAAGTCGAGCGTGATGACATCGCCCAGCGGCGCATGGCGCGCGTGGTCGTAGGCAACCACCGCCTGCGAGAGCGGAAACCAGTCGTCCCCGCGCTTCGCCATGCCCTCGGCGCGGGCAATCTCGATGATGGAGGTGCACATGCCGGAGCCTCCTACTTCGCCAGATACTTGCCAAAGAAGGCGAACACCTTGCTCCAGCCGTCCATTGCCTGCTCGGGCCGGTAGAGCGGCCGATGCCAGTAGAAGAAGCCGTGGCCGGCGCCATCGTAGCGGTGGAACTCGTGCGCCTTGCCGTGCTTCTTGAGCTCGGCCTCGTGCTGGTTCACCTGCTCGGGCGGCGGCGCGCGGTCTTCGTTGCCGAACAGGCCGAGCAGCGGGCAGGAGAGGTCCTTGGTCATTTCGATCGGCGCGACAGGCGTCTTGGCGTTGAGGTCCTCTTTGGGCATCACCACGCGGCCACCCCACAGCTCGACGCAGGCGTCGACGTCCTTCTTCTGGCAGGCATAGATGAAGGCGTGCCGGCCGCCGGAGCAGGAGCCGAACAGGCCGACCTTGCCGTTGAGATTGGGTTGCGCACGCATCCACTTCACTGCGGCTTCGGTGTCGCCGACCATCTGGGCATCGGCAATGCCGCCGTCGGCACGCACCTTTGCGGCGACATCATCCGGGTTGCCGTCGCTGCCGCCACCCTCGCGCTCATAGAGGTTGGCGCAGATCGCCATGTAGCCGTGATGCGCAAAGCGCCGCGTCGTCTCGATATAGAGTTCACTCCAGCCCGGAAGGTGGTGGATCAGCACGACGCCGGGAAAGGGGCCCGGCCCGGACGGCCTGGCCACGTAGGCGGTGATCGGCGTTCCCTTGTCGCCTTTGATGGTCACGTTCTCGCAGGTCATACCTCGGTAGAATGACATCGGTCTTCCTCCTCTGGGGGCGTCGATCCTGATCGTCCACCCCGATCGTCTGTGGCGGAGTATTCGACGATCGCATATCGGGCGCAACCAGAGGTCCTCTCCCGGACGTGGCCGGGATTGCCGCTCAGCCCTTGACCGAGCCGGCCGTCAGTCCGGCGACATAGTGTTCGACGAAGAACGAATAGATGATCGCCACGGGAATCGAGCCGAGCAGGGCTGCCGCCATCAACTGGCCCCAGTAGAACACGTCGCCCTTGACCAGCTCGGCGATGGCGCCGACCGGTACCGTGCGCACCTCTGTCTTGGTCAGGAAGATCAGCGCGTAGAGGAACTCGTTCTGCGCCAGGGTGAAGGCAAAAATCCCGGCGGAGATGAAGCCCGGGCCGCACAGCGGCAGAACGATCTTGACCAGGGTCTGTAGCCGGCTGGCGCCGTCGATCCGCGCGGCATCCTCGAGCTCGATCGGCACGGTGCGGAAGTAGCCCATCAGCAGCCAGGCGCAGAACGGTATCAGCAGGGTCGGGTAGGTCAGCATCACCGAGGTCAGCGTGTCGCCGAGGCCGAGCCGGTTGATCAGGTCGGCCAGCGGCACGAACAGCAGCGGCTGCGGCACCAGATAGGTGGCGGCAATGGCAAAGGAAACCATGGTTGCGCCGGCGAAGCGCATGCGCGCCAGCGGATAGGCCAGCATGGCGCCGAACACCAGCGAGATCGCCGTCGACACTGTCGCCACCAGGAAGGTGTTCCAGGTCCACTCCAGGAAGCTGGTTTCGGTGAGCAGATCGACATAGTGCTTCAGCGTCGGGTTATGCACGATCAGCGGCATAACCTTGCGGTTGTAGAGTTCCTGGTTCGATTTCAGCGAGGTGATCGCCATCCAGTAGAACGGGAACAGCGCGAACACCAACGAGACGCCGAGCGGCAGCCACAGCATCAGCAGGCGTGTCTTCCAGTTGCGGCGATCGACCGTCATGATTTCCCCGAACGCAAGTAGATCGCCATGGCGAGGATGATCAGCGCCAGCGGCGGCACCATGGAAAGCGCGATCGATGCGCCCTGGCCGAACTGGCCGGCGCCCATGGCTATGTCGAAGGCATAGGTGGCGAAGACATGGGTGGCGTTGGCCGGCCCGCCGCGCGTCAGCACGTAGATCAGCTGGAAGTCGGCGAAGGTGAAGATCACCGAGAACATGGTGACGATGAAGATGACCGGCTTGAGCAGCGGCAGGGTGACGTAGCGGAAGCGGGTCCAGCGGCCGGCGCCATCTATGGTCGCGGCCTCGTAGAGCTCGGGCGAGATGGTCTGCAGGCCGGCCAGCAGGGTGATGGCGTAGAACGGCAAGCCGCGCCAGGTGTTGACCATGATCAGCGAGAACATCGCCAGGTGCGGGTTGCCGAGCCAGCTCGGCCCGGGATCGGCGATGTCGGCCACCTTCAGCGCCCAGTTGATCACGCTGAAGGCGGGGTCGAGAATCCACTGCCAGGCGATGGTCGACAGCACGGTCGGCACGATGAACGGCAGCAGCAGCAGCGCGCGCGTCAGGTTCTTGAAGCGAAAATCCTGGTTCATCACCAGGGCGAGCCCGAGGCCCCCCACCATCTTCAAAATCGTTGCTGCGATGGTGTAGACGAAGGTGTTGAGCACCACCTGCCGGAAGACCGGGTTGTGCCAATCGTTGATGAAGTTATCGAGGCCAATGAACACGCCCGGCTTCGCCACCGGCCTGTCCAGCAGGCTGAGCCAGATGCCGTAGAAGAACGGGTAGCCCACCATCAACACCAGGAAGGCGATCGGCAGTGCTACCATCAGCCAGCTGAACACGCCTTCGCGCTCCAGCCAGCGTCCCAACGAGAAGGCGGGTCGCCGGCGCACCTCCGCCGGCGCTAGCACTGCCGTCATCCGCTTACGCCTGCTTGTAGATCTGCTTCAGCTGGCCCTGGGCGTCGGCGATAACCTCCTTGGTCGATTTGCCGGCGCAGGCTTTGGCGAACATGTCGATGACGATGAACTTCGCGATGGTCTCCGACTGGGCCCGGCTGAGCGGCGCCGGCCAGCCCGGCAGATGCGCGGTCTTGAGCGCATCGCGGTAGGGCAGGTTGCGCGGTTCGACCTTCCACATCGGCGCGTCGTCATAGGCATGCAGGAACGGCTGGTAGTAGGTGACCGCCACATCGTACCAGGCGCCAGCCTGCGGTGGCGCCATCAGCCAGCGCAGGAAGTCCTTGGCAGCCTTCGGGTCCTTGGTGTGCGTGAAGATCGAATGGCACAGCGGGTTCAGCATGTGGAAGCGACCCTTCGGTCCCTTCGGATTCTCCGACTGGTCGATCACCTTGGCCATTTCCGGAAAGTCCTTCTTGGCGGACCACAGGATCGACTCGGCATTGTTGGTGCAGGAGATCTGCTCCGACAAGAACGCCTTGTTGTTGTTGATGTCGGTCCAGCCCAGGCAGTCCTCGAGCATGGTCTCCTTGTAGAGTCGGCGGCAGTAGTCGATCGCCCGCGCGGTCTCGTCGGAATCGATCACGATGGTCTTGCCGTCGGCCTCGACCTCGCGGCCGCCGTAGGACCACAGCAGCGGATAGAGCCAGCCGTGATTGTCGCCGAAGCCATGGCCCAGCTCGAAGCCGAACGGGTGGCCGGCCTTCTTCAGCTTGATGCCGGCTTCCAAGAGCTCGTCCCAGGTATCCGGGAACTTGTCGTAGCCGGCCTGCTTGAACCAGTCGGTGCGCCAGTTCATCAGCTGGCCGATGTTGCCGAACGGGATCGCCTTCCACTTGCCGTTGACGACCACCGATTCCTGCGCCGATTCGTACCAGCCGCCGGACTCCTTGCCGATCTCGGCTGCGATGTCGCTCACGTCGACGAACTTGTCGTCGAACAGGAAGGCCCAATTGAAGCCGATCGCGGTCATATCAGGGCCGCTGGAATTCTCCGCCGTGGTGGTGACGCGGGTCTGCAGGCTGCCGACGCTGACCACATCGTAGTTCACCTTGATGCCGGTCAATTTCTCGTAGGCGGCCGCCAGCTTGTTCTTGAAGAAGGCGTCGTAGGGCGGCACGAACGAACTCTCGTGCATCATCGTCAGGCTTTTCGGCTGGGCCTGCACGATGGCGGGGCTGAGCAGGGCGCCGGCGGTGCCGAGCGCGGTACGCTGAAGGAATACGCGACGCGACTGACGGGAAGAAACGCGCATAACAACGCCTCCCTATGTGCTTGTCGACGGCGAAGCATAGCCGAGGCCGAGGGCGCCTGCCACCCTCGATGGCGCACGCATCCGCCGGAAATCCACATCGCCCGCATCTACAGCACGCTTGCCTCGATCAAAGCCGGCTGGCCCTCTCGATGCCGGCGCGGTACGCCGACAGGGATTTGTCGTAGCCCGCGGAGAGCACCGCTGACTTGATGGCTGGCGATGCCTTGTCGGGATTGCCAGAATCGAAGGGCGGCGCCGGGTCGTATTCGATGCCGAGCTGTATTTTCCGGGCAGCTGTCTCGCCGGCGATTTCGGCGGCAACCGTGAAGGCAAAGTCGATGCCCGAGCTGACACCGGCCGCGGTGATCACGTTGCCGTCCTGGACGACCCGGGCCTTCTCGTGCGAGGCGCCGACGAGAGGCAGCAGGTCGGTGAAAGCCCAGTGCGTCGTGGCCCGTCGGCCCTTGAGCAATCCGGCGACCCCCAGGATGATCCCGCCGGTGCATACCGAGGTGACATACTTCGCCGTGTGCGCCTGGCGGCGGACGAACTCGATGGTCTCGTGATCGCAGAACGCATCGACCACGCCCAGGTTTCCGCCGGGAACGCAGAGCAGGTCGAGGGGCGGACAGTTCGCAAAGCTGTGCGTGGGCACGAGGCCGACGCCGCAATCGCTCGATACGGGCGCCGCCGATTTCGCCGCGATGTGCGTCGCTGATTGAGGAAGGCGTGAGAGCACCTGCAGCGGCCCGGTAAAGTCGAGAAGCGTCAGACCGGGGAAGATGACGAAGCCGATATTGAAGAGCGGCATTTCTGTCGTCCTTTCGAGGCAGGCAGAAGGGTTGATTTCGGGTCAGTTCGGGCCGACGCACGACGACCCAAGCGAGATCGGCGTGAAGTCGTTGTGGCGGCAAGCCTTACTGCTCGACCCGGTAAAGGCGCCACCGCTTCGGCACGCCTTTGAGTTGGTGAACGCCGCGATCCTTGAATCGGATATCGGACTGCGACATCAGATCCTTGACCGCGCTCGATACCAGGACTTCGCCTGCGCGCGCTTTCGCGGCGACTCGCGCGCCGATGTGAAGTGCGAGACCGAACACCTCGGGCCCGCTCACCTTGTATTCGCCTGCGTGGAGCCCCACCCGGATCTCCAATCCCAGCGTGCGCACCGCCTCGCGGATGGCGGTTGCGCACTGGACCGCTGCCGCCGGCACGTCGAATGTCGCGAGCAGTCCGTCGCCTGTCGTCACGACTTCCTTCCCGCGCAAGGTCTTCAGTTCCTTGCGGACGGCGGCGTAGTAGTGATTCATCACTCCTGCCCAACGCGCATCGCCGAGCCGCACGACCTTTTCCGTGGACCGGACGATATCGACGATCAGGATCGTGGCGAGCGCCTGCTCGAGTTCGGCGCCCCGATTGGCAGGCCGGCGCCGGATCGCGATACTTGAAGCCAGCGGTTCATAGCTATGGCTGCGTCGCCGGGCGACTGCGTTTCTTACATAGTCTTTGGCAGGCTCGACCTTGCCGCAGCGAATTGCTTTCTCACGCGGCGGAACCGTCCAGTAAACCTTTCGGCCATCTCCCACGCCATGGACCTCGACCGCACCCCACTTCAGGAGAACCGTCGAGCCTACCCGGCGAATCCACCATGCCTTCGACGTGTATCCGGACACGTTCGATCGATGGACTCCAATGCGAAGGAACTTGGGCATGTGCGTGTACGCGACTATTCCGTATGACCCCGAGGATAGAATGTGATCGTGCATTCCTGCCTTGGCAACAATGTTCCAAATGCCCCCAACCAGCACGCTAATTCAGCAGCCCGAGACTCCGGAAGCTCGCATGGCCCTTGCGGCCGATCACCAGGTGATCGTGGATCGAAATGCCCAGCGCTCCAGCCGCCACCTTGATCTCACGGGTCATCTCGATGTCGTCGCGCGACGGCTTGGGATCGCCACTCGGATGGTTGTGCACCAGGATCAGCGCCGCGGCATTGAGCGCCAGCGCCCGCTTCACCACCTCGCGCGGATAGACCGGCGTGTGGTCGATGGTGCCGCGCTGCTGCACCTCGTCGGCGATCAGCACGTTCTTGCGGTCGAGGAACAGAATGCGGAACTGCTCGGTCTTCTCGTGCGCCAGTGCTGCATGGCAATAGTCGATGAGCTGCTGCCAGTTGGTCAGTACCGGCATGTCCTTGACCTTGCGCTCGACCAGCCGCCGTCCCGCCTCGCGCATCGCCTTGAAATGCACCAGCGTGCGCTGGTCGATCTCGAACTCGCGCAACTGCGCCGGCTCGGCGGCAAAGACGTCGCCCAGCGTGCCGAAGCGTTCGAGCAGCGCCTTGGCCAGTGGCTTGGTGTCGACGCGCTCGATCGAATAGAACAGCAGCAGTTCGAGCAGCTCGTAGTCGGCCAGCGCTTCAGCGCCCGCCTTCAGCACGCGCTTGCGCACCCGGCCACGGTGGCCGAAGTAATGTGGCCGGGGCGCTTCCGGTTCATTGCTGTTGTGACCTGGGAGGGCAGGGGCTGTCGCCAGGGCTGCGGCGAGTTTGGCGGTCGGGTCCTCGCCGGCGAAGTCCCAGCATTGATCCAGTCTGTTCCAGCTCCCGCCCGCCTCGCGCAGCAGGGCGCGATGGGGCAGCGTGTTGCCGCTCACGCGCCACAGCTGGTCGGCGGCCTGCAGGCGAAGGCCGGCCGCCAGCAGCGCCACAAGCGCCTCGTCGTCGTGGTTCGCCGGTCCCGGATCGGGAGTCGCCTGTTTCGCCTTCCCCATGGGGCAACGATCCGATGCAACCGCGGCGAAAAGTTGGCTATGGTGAGGCGATGTTCGCCGAAATCGACGCCGCCTGTGCAGGCTTTGCCGAGCAGGAAAAGATCCCGGGCCTGGCCGCCGGCATCGTCCAGGACGGCGGGCTCATCCATGCCACGACCGTGGGCCTGGCCGATATAGAGGCATCGCGCCCGGTCGCGGCCGACACCGCTTTCCGCATCGCCTCGATGACCAAGAACATGACGGCGCTCGGCGTGCTGGCCCTGCGCGATGCGGGCAAGCTTGCGCTCGATGCGCCGCTCTCTCACTACGTGCCGCAATTCGCGGCGGTGGCGTCCGCCACGCGCGACAGCCCGCCGGTCAGCCTGCGCCACCTGCTGACGCACGTCGCGGGTTTCGTCACCGACGATCCGTGGGGCGATCGCGTGCTCGGCATGACGCCGGCCGAGCTCGATGCGCTGATGGCCTCGGGAACGCTGTTCGCCCGCCCGCCGGGCCTCGCCTTCGAATACAGCAACCTGGGCTTCGCGCTGCTGGGCCGCGTGCTGACCAACGTGAGCGGCGAGCCCTACCAGGCCTTCATTCGTCGCACGATCCTCGAACCGCTCGGCATGACGCGCACGACCTTCGATGCGCTGGACGCCGCGCGCGGCAATTATGCCTTCGGCTATCGCCTCGACGCGGACCAGTGGTCGCGCGAACGCATAGAGCCCGACGGCGAGGTCGGTGCCATGGGCGGCCTGGCAACGACAGTGCCGGACTATGCGCGCTACGTGGCGTTCCTGCTGGGTGCCTGGCCGGCGCGCGACGATCCTGAATCGGGCCCGGTGCGCCGCTCGAGCGTGCGCGAGCTGGCACTTTGGCAGTCGCCGCCGTTTCCGCCCGAGACGGTCGACGGCCAGCCGGTGGCACCCAGCGCCTACGGCTACGGCCTCGTCCATTCGGCCGACGCCAAGCTCGGCCGCCGCCTGCACCATTCCGGCGGCCTGCCGGGCTACGGCTCGCACGTGCTGATGCTGCCCGACCGTGGCTGGGGCGTCTTCGCCTTCGCCAACCGCACCTATGCCCGGATGTCGCGCCTCACGCTGCGCATCGCCGAACTGCTTCACGACGCGGCGCCCCCGCTCGACGTCGCGCCGCCGTCGACGGCACTCGCGCGCGGGGTCGAGGCCGTGGTTGCCGCCTATGCCGCCGGCCGTATCGAGACGGCAGCAAAAGTCTTCGCGGTGAATTTCCTGCTCGACATGCCGGCCCGCCTGCGCGACGCCGAACTCGCGTCCCTGAAGCAACGTCTGGGCGAGGGCCGGCTCGAGAAGATCGAGCCCCTCCATGCGCTCGGCGGCCGCTTCACGCTGGCCTGCGAGCGCGGTCGCCTCAAGGCGACGATCATTCTGTCTCCCGACGCAGAGCCCGGGATCCAGAATCTCACCTTCGCAGTCGAAGAGTAGGTTCAAGGGAGCGCGCCACTCCAGTGGCGCATCTTTCTG
>JAQSDW010000240.1:86359-94534 GCA_029946105.1 Reyranella sp.
CCGCCCCCCGCGCTCCTATGATGAGGTCAGGCCGTCGCGGTCGCGAGCGGCTTGGTGGCGCCGAGGTCGTAGGGCGGCTTGCTGAGCTGCATCGGCGACAGCGTGAAGAACTCGACGCCCGTCTCGGTGATGCCGACGGAGTGTTCGAACTGGGCCGAGAGCTGCTTGTCGCGGGTGACGGCCGTCCAGCCGTCGCCCAGCACCTTCACCTGCCAGGTGCCGGCATTCACCATCGGCTCGACGGTGAAGAACATGCCGGGCTTCAGGAGCGGGCCGGTGCCGGCCTTGCCGTAGTGCAGGATGTTGGGCGCGTCGTGGAAGATGCGGCCGAGGCCATGGCCGGAGAAATCGCGCACCACCGAGAGGCGCTGGGCCTCGACGAAGCTCTGGATGGCGTGGCCGATATCGCCGACCCGGCCGCCCGGCTTGGCGGCGGCAATGCCGCGCATCATCGCCTCGTAGGTGATGTCGCAGAGCCTGCGCGCCTTCACGCCGACGTCGCCGGCATAGAACATGCGGCTGGTGTCGCCGTACCAGCCGTCGAGGATGGTGGTGACGTCGATGTTGACGATGTCGCCCGACTGCAGCCGCTTCTCGCCCGGGATGCCGTGGCAGACGACATGGTTGATCGAGGTGCAGATCGATTTGGGGAAGCCGCGGTAGTTGAGCGGGGCGGGGATCGCCTTGTGATCGACGATGAAATCGTGACAGAGCTTGTTGAGCTCTTCCGTCGAGACGCCCGGCACGACGTAGGGCGTGATGAAGTCCAGCGTCTCGGCCGCCAGGCGGCCGGCACGACGCATGCCCTCGAAGCCTTCGGGGCCGTGAAGCTTGATGGTGCGGTCGTCGCGCCGCCAGTAGTCGTCGCTGTCGTCGACGAAATCGCGTGGGCCGTTCATGGCCCCTATTTGGCATGCGATATGCGCGGTAACAAGACCGTCCTGTCCCCGGCTAATAGCTTGTTCTGACTGGATAATCGGAGTCTGCTAAGGAGGGGATGTCATCTCGGGCGGGGTAACCCCCGCCCTTGAGCGTAGCGAGGGACCTTTCCAGGCCCCGAGGGATCCATCGCTGCGCTCGGGATGACATGATTCTTTCAAGAGGCTCTACATGTCCGAACCGGCAAAAGTCGTCACCGCCTGCATCCTGGTCATCGGCAACGAGATCCTGAGCGGCCGCACGCGGGATTCGAACATTCAATATCTTGCGCTGGAACTGGGCAAGTTGGGTGTCCAGGTACGCGAATGCCGGGTCGTTCCCGACATCGAGGCCACCGTGGTGGCGACCGTGAACGAGGTGCGCAAGAAGTTCGACTATGTCTTCACCACAGGCGGCATCGGCCCGACCCACGACGACATCACCGCCGACTGCATCGCCAAGGCCTTCGGCGTCGGCATCTCCGAGCATCCCGAGGCGGTCGAGCGCATGACGAAGCACTATGGCGACGTGGCGCTGTTCACACCGGCTCGCCGCCGCATGGCGCGCGTGCCGCACGGCGGCATCCTGGTCGACAATCCTGTTTCGGTGGCGCCCGGCTTCCAGATGGAGAACGTCTTCACCTTCGCCGGCATCCCCAAGGTCGCCGAGGCGATGTTCCAGTCGATGAAGCACCGGTTGGTCGGCGGCACGCCGGTGGTGTCGCGCACCGTGCGAACGAATTTGCCCGAGGGCATCATCGCCGAGCCGCTGGGCGCCCTGCAGAAACGCTACGAGGATCTCGACATCGGCAGCTACCCTGCGTTTCGCAACGGCAAGCCCAGCGTCTCGCTGGTGCTGCGCGGCACGGATGATGCACGGCTGGCCGCAGCCTCGGCCGAACTGATGGACACGCTGCGCGGCATGAACGGCGAGGCGGAGGAGTTTGTTGTCTGAGCCGTCATTACCCCCTCACCCCACCTCTCCCCCAAGGGGGAGAGGCTAGGTGAGGGGGCTGGGTCCGGGCACTGTCGCCTGGCCGCTTCTGATCGCGCTCACCGTGCCGGCAACGGCACTGCTGTTGTGGCTGCATGCACCGGCGGCGTTGATGCTGGGACCGCTGGTGGCGGGCATCGTCTTCGCCTCGTGGGGCGGCCAGGTGCGGTTTCCCGTGTCCATCTTCGCCGTGGCCCAGGGCATCGTGGGCTGCATGATCGCGCGCATGGTGCCGCTGTCGATCATGGGCGACATCCTGGGCCATTGGGTTCTGTTCTCGACCGGGGTCGTGTCGGTGCTGGTGGCGAGCTGCCTCCTCGGCTGGGCCATGACGCGCCTGCAGATGCTGCCCGGCACCACGGCGCTGTGGGGCATCAGTCCGGGCGCCGCCTCGGTCATGACCTTCATGGCCGAGGCCTACGGCGCCGACATCAGGCTCGTGGCGCTGATGCAGTATCTCCGCATCTTCCTGGTGGCGGGGATCGCGGCCCTGGTGGCGCGTATGTTCGGCGTCAGCTCGTCCTATGGTGCCGCCGCGATCGTGTGGTTTCCCGAGGTCCACTGGTTGCCGCTGGCTGAGACGCTGGCGCTCGCGATCCTGGGGCCATTGGCGGCACGCGTGCTCAGCATCCCCGCCGGCGCCTTCCTGGTGCCGCTGGTCGTGGGCATCGGGCTCACGCATTTCGGCTGGATGACGATCGAGCTGCCGACCTGGCTGCTGGCTGCGAGCTACGCGCTGGTCGGCTGGAACGTCGGCCTCCGCTTCACCCGGCCGCTGCTGGTCCATGCCGCGCGCGCGCTGCCACGCATCCTCGTCTGCACGCTGCTGCTGATTGCGATCTGCGGTGGCATCGCCGCGTTGTTCGTCGTCGTGGCCGGGGTCGATCCGCTCACCGCCTATCTCGCGACCAGCCCGGGCGGCTCCGATTCGATCGCCATCATCGCCGCTTCGACCAATTGCGATGTCTCCTTCGTGATGGCGATGCAAACGGTCCGCATGATCGCCGTCCTGCTGCTGGCGCCGGTGCTGACGAAGTTCATCGCCGAGCGTGTCCATGTGCCGCCCAGTGCGCCACCGAGCGTGCCGCCGAGCGGCCGAGGGATGGCCGCGCGGGAGGATGAACGCTAGGTTCGCAGGCGATGCTGCAGGAATCTTCTTTCATCGCCACGATCGTTGTCGGTCTCGTCCTGGCATTCGTGTTCGGCGCGCTCGCCAATCGTCTGAAAATCTCGCTGCTGGTCGGCTACCTGGTGGCGGGCGTGGCGGTGGGGCCTTTCACGCCGGGCTTCGTGGCCGACCAGAAGCTGGCAGCGCACCTGGCCGAGATCGGCGTCATCCTGCTGATGTTCGGCGTCGGCCTGCATTTCTCGCCCAAGGACCTGCTGGCGGTGCGCTGGATCGCCATTCCGGGCGCACTGCTGCAGACGGCTGTATCGACGCTGCTGGGGATGGGCATCGGCTGGCTGCTGGGCTGGACGCCGGGGGCCAGTTTCATGTTCGGCCTGGCGCTCTCGATCGCCAGTACCGTGGTCCTGATGCGCGCCCTGCAGGAGCGGCGGATCCTCGACACCGATCGCGGCCGCGTCGTCGCCGGCTGGCTGGTGGTGCAGGACCTGCTGATGGTGCTGGCGCTGATCCTGCTGCCGACCTTCGCCAGCCTGATGCGCGCCGACCCCGGCGGCACGGCGGTGCCGCTCAACCTCGAGGTCCTGGCGACGGCGATCGGCATCACGCTGGCCAAGGTCGCGGCGTTCATCGCCCTCATGTTGGTGGTGGGGCGGCGGACCATTCCGGCGCTGCTCCATTACGTCGCCCATACCGGCTCGCGCGAACTCTTCCGGTTGGCCGTGCTCGCCGTGGCGCTGGGCGTGGCCTTCGCCGCGGCCGAGCTGTTCAGCGTCTCCTTCGCACTTGGCGCCTTCTTCGCCGGCATGATCCTGAACGGTTCAGAGCTGAGCCAGCGCGCCGCCGAGGAGTCGCTGCCGCTGCGCGATGCCTTCGCGGCGCTGTTCTTCCTCTCGGTCGGCATGCTGTTCGATCCGTTTGTGCTGGTGCGCGAGCCGTTGCCGCTGCTCGGTACGCTGCTGGTGGTGCTGGTCGGCAACGCCGGTGTCGCCTTCGCGCTCGTGCGCCTCTTCGGCTATCCGCTGGAAACCGCCCTGACCGTGGGGGTCGGGCTGGCGCAGATCGGCGAATTCTCCTTCATCCTGGCCGATCTCGGTGTCGGCCTTGGCATCATGACCGACCGCGCGCGCGATCTCATCCTCGGCGCCTCGATTCTCTCCATCCTCCTCAATCCGGTGATGTTCGCGCTCAAGGACCGCATGAAGGCATTCTTCGAGCCAGCCGGCGCGGCGGCGCCGCCCGTTTCCGCCGAAGCCGAGCTGCCGGCGAGCACGCTCGCCGATCACATTGTGCTGGTGGGCTATGGAAGGGTCGGCAGCCTGGTCGGCGAAGCCTTGCAGCTCGATCGCCGGCCGATGTTCGTGATCGACGAATCGATACAGGCTGTCGACCGATTGAAGGCGGCCGGGGTCGAGGCCGTCTCCGGCAACGCCGCGAAGCAAGACCTGCTGGTCGCGGCCAACGTGCGCCAGGCGCGCCTGCTCGTGGTCGCCATTCCCAACAGCTTCGAGGCCGGCCAGATCGTCCAGCAGGCGCGCCGGGCCAATCCGGGCATCGAGATCGTCACGCGCGCGCACTACGATGCCGAGGTCGACTATCTGTCGAAGCTCGGCGCCGACAGCGTGATCATGGGCGAGCGCGAGATCGCGCGCGCCATGATCGAACAGGTTCACAGCGACAAGGAGTCCAGCCATGTTCGACCTTGACCGGTTCATCGCCGATCTTCGCGCAACCCTGCCCGAGCGGTCGCGGCAGCCCATGAAGGAGGTCGTGGCCCGTGCCATCGCCGATCCCGCTGCGCTCATCCGCCGTGTCGGTGAGCCGGACAAGGCAGGTGTCCAGGTGCTCTACAAATCGCCCGAGCTCACGGTGCTGAACCTGCTGTGGGCGCCGCGGCAGATCACCCTGCCGCACAATCATCGCATGTCGGCGGTGATCGGCATGTATGCCGGGCGCGAAGACAATGTGTTCTGGCGCCGTGTTCCCGATTCGGCGACGCACCGGATCGAGGCCGCCGGCGCGCAGGCGCTGAGCACGGGTGACGTCGCGCTTCTCGGACCAGACATCGTCCATTCCGTCGTCAATCCGCTCGGTAAAATTAGTGCCGCCATCCACGTCTACGACGGCAACTTCCTCGAAATAGAGCGCAGCATGTGGAACGCCGAGACTCTCGCCGAGGAGCCTTTGGACATCAACGCCGTCGTTCAGGGCATGTCGGTGCTGGAGGCCGATCGCCGCTAGCCGGCGGCGGCCGAAACCTTGGCCCGGTAGAGCGCGACGGGATTGTCCCAAAAGGCCTTCTGGGCCAACGCGGCGCCGAGCACTTTCTCCACCAGATCGATGTCGGAAGGCTGGAACGGCCGCGCCGCGCGGGTCGATGGAATGTCGGTGCCGAAGACCAGGGCATCAGGGCTTTTCGCGGCGATGGCTTCCAGCGTCGCCGGCACGTCGAGCTTCACCCGGCCGAAGCCGGTGGCCTTCACCTTGCAGCCCGAGGCTACGAGGTCGAGCAGGACCGGCACGCCTGCTTCGGTCATGCCGAGATGGTCGATGCTGAGCTGGGGCAGCTTCGACAGCCTGTCGACATGCGGCCCCAGCGCAGCGGCATCGGCATAGATCTCGGCATGCCAGCCCGCGATCGCATGGACGCGTCTTGCCATCGCGGCGATGTCGTCGACGCTGTCGAGCCGGCCACGGAACAGGTTGAAGCGCACGGCGCGCACGCCCAGCGCATCGAGCCTGGCGATCTCCGCATCCGGACAGTCGTTCGGGATCTGCGTCACGCCGGCCCAGCCCGCGCCCAGCTTGGGCAGGGCGTCCATCAGCCAGGTCTGGTCGTTGGCCTGGAACGAGCCCGACACGACCGCACCCGCCACCACGCCGAGCGGCCTGGTCTCAGTGAGATAGGCCTCGAGCGGGAAGTTCGCCGGGCTAAAACCGTTGTTCGCCACGATCGGGAAGCGATGGTCGATGATGTGGCAATGGCTGTCGAACAGGCGTCTCATCCTGGCTCTCCGGCACTGCGGATTTTCATGTCTTGTTTGGAACACCATACCGTAGACTGCTGCAAACGGCAGCGGGAGGAAGAGCATGAAGATCGGCATCACGATGTTTTCGACGGAGTATGCGATCCCGCCGCACGAGCTCGCGGTCGAGGCCGAAGCGCGTGGTTTCGAATCGCTGTGGTTCCCCGAGCACAGCCACATTCCGACCAGCCGCAAGTCGCCGTGGCCGGGCGGGGCCGAGCTGCCGAAATGGTACTACGACACCTACGATCCCTTCGTGGCGATGGGCGCCGCCGCGGTCGTCACCAAGACGATCAAGCTCGGCACCGGTGTCTGCCTGGTGATCCAGCGCGATCCCATTCACACCGCCAAGGAAGTCTCGACCGTCGATCGGCTCTCCAACGGCCGCGTGCTGTTCGGCATCGGCGGTGGCTGGAACGAGGAGGAGATGGCCGACCACGGCACCGCCTTCGGTTCGCGCTTCAAGCTGATGCGCGAGCGCATCGAGGCGATGAAGGAGATCTGGGCGCGCTCCAAGCCCAAGTATTCGGGCGAGCTGGTGAAGTTCGACGAGATGATGCAATGGCCTAAGCCGATGCAGAAGCCGCATCCGCCGATCATCGTCGGCGGCGGCTTCCCGCAGGGCGCGCGCCGCGCCATCGCCTATGCCAATGGCTGGATGCCGATCGGCGGCCGCGGCGGCGACACGCTGGCCATGCTGGCGCCGTTCCGCGAGATGCTGGCTGCGGCGGGCCGCAAGCCGGAGGAGGTGCCGGTGACGTTGTTCGGCGTCGGCATGAATGGCGAGGCGCTGAAGGCTGCCCGCGACGCCGGCGTCGATCGTGTCGTCTTCGTCGTGCCGCCCGAGGGCAAGGACAAGGTCCTGCCGCTGCTCGACAAGGGTGCGGCCCTCATGCGCGCGATGTGAGGCGCGCGCGCTATCCCGTCATAACACGAGCCAGCGGATGAAGAGGCTGAAGGTCAGCATCGCCAGCGCCTGCGCGAGGGACACCAGCCATTCTTCCTGCCAACGCGAAGGGTCTACGCGATACCGGTTAGCGTACGACATACGCACCTCCCGATCATGCCTAGCCTCTTGAGCAAACCAGAGGCCGGTCGCGGGCGCAAGCCTCGACCGGCCTGCGAGACGCCCTGGAATAATTTTCTTTTTGGAAGGAGAACGGGAGATTAATCTTTCCCCGGGAGGACGACGATGCCGAAAGACGGGGAAACGACCGGCGATCACCAGGCGGCGGGCCTGAACCTCCATGCTTCCAGCGCCGATCGGATCGCGCGCACCACCTGCTACATGTGCGCCTGCCGTTGCGGCATCAAGGTCCACCTGAAGGACGGCCGCATTCGCTACATCGAGGGCAATCGCGACCATCCGGTGAACAAGGGCGTGCTCTGCGCCAAGGGCTCGGCCGGGATCATGAACCACTACTCGCCGGCCAGGCTGCGCAAGCCGTTGCGCCGGTCGGGGCCGCGCGGCAGCGGCGAGTTTGTCGAGATCGAATGGGACGAGGCGATGGCGACGGCGGCGGGTTGGCTGGGCGCCATCCGCAAGAGCGACCCGCGCAAGCTCGCCTTCTTCACCGGACGCGACCAGAGCCAGGCACTGACCGGCTGGTGGGCGAGCCAGTTCGGCACGCCCAACCATGCCGCCCATGGCGGATTCTGTTCGGTCAACATGGCGGCCGCCGGCCTCTACACCATCGGCGGATCGTTCTGGGAGTTCGGCGAGCCCGACTGGGACAACACCAAATACTTCCTGATGTTCGGCGTCGCCGAGGACCACGATTCCAATCCGATCAAGATCGGCCTCGGCAAGCTCAAGAGCCGCGGCGCCGCCAAGTTCGTGTCGGTCAATCCGATCCGCACCGGCTACTCGGCGATCGCCGACGAGTGGATCGGCATCCGGCCGGGCACCGACGGCCTCTTCATCCTGGCGCTGGTTCAGGAACTGCTGCGCGCCGGCAAGATCGACGAGGAATATCTCTGCCGCTACACCAACGCGCCGTGGCTAGTGATCCAGGACGAGGGCGCGGCCGATCACGGCCTCTTTGCCCGCGATACAGCGGGCCAGCCCCTGGTGTTCGATACCGCCACGCAGACGATCGCCGGCGCCAACCA
>JAQSDW010000241.1 GCA_029946105.1 Reyranella sp.
GCGCTCAAATCTCATGATGCGCCACTGGAGTGGCGCGCTCCTATGATTTCTTCCGTATGCTCACCCAGCAGCGGCTCGCGGTAGAGCGGCTTTGACGGTTCGTTCCTGAAGCGCACGACGGGCGCGAAGTGTTTGCGGCCGTCGGCGTCGGTGACGATGGCGCCGCGCTTGGCGAGGTTCTTGTCGGCGATGGCTTCTGGCAGGGTGTTGACTGGGCCGTGGCAGATGTCGAGCGTGTCGAGCCATTCCATCCAGTGTGCCAGCGACTGCTGCCGGAAAGTCATGTCGAGGAAATCCATCACCGGTTTCTGGTGCGCGCCGGGCCATTCGCACAAGGCGGCCATCTCCGGCCGGCCGAGCGCGCCCAGCAGGTTCTTGATGAACTTCATCTCCTGGCCCGCGATCACGAGCTGGCGGCCGTCGAACGTGTCGTAGACGCGATAGAAGGCCGAGCCGCCGGTCGTGCGCTGATGCTTCACGTCGGGCTGCTTGTTCTCGGTGAAGGCCGAGCCCACGACATTGGCGCACGACGCCATCAGCGCCTCGTGCATCGAGACGTCGATATAGTCGCCCTTGCCCGTGGTCTGGCGGCGCAGCAGCGCCATCAGTACGCCGGAGAGCCCATGAAGCCCGCTCACCAGGTCGGCGACCGGGATACCGGGGATGGCCGGCCGGCCGTCGTCGCCCAGGGTGAGCGACAGCACGCCAGTCATGGCTTCGAGCGCCAGATCGTGCGCGGCGCGGCCGGGATAGGCGCCGTCCTGGCCGAAGGCGCTGATCGAGCAATAGACGATGCCGGGGTTGGCGGCGCTTACCGCCTCGTAGCCGATGCCGAAGCGCGCCGCGACGCCGGGGCGGAACGATTCCACCAGCACGTCGGCTTCGCGCGCGAGCCGGAACAGATCGGCGCGGCCCTGCTGGCTCTTGAGGTCGAGCACGACGCTCTTCTTGCCGCGGCCCATGTTGCGGAAGAACACCGTGGTGCGTTCGTCCATCGGCTTGATGTGACGGCCGGGATCGCCCTCGCCCGGCGGCTCGACCTTGATCACCTCGGCGCCATGATCGGCCAGCGCCGTGGTGAGATACGGCCCCGGCAGGAACCACGACAGATCGACGACTTTCAGACCTTCGAGTTTCATGTGCCTCTACCCAGCAGCGAATCGTTGTCGGCGCCGAGCGGCGAACAGGCGGCCTGCGCCAGCCGCTCGCCATCGACGCGGATCGGATTGGCGATTACCCGCAGCGTGCCCTTCACCGGATGCGGCACCGCCGACACCATCCCGGTCTCGCGTGCAAAGGAGCTGTCGAGCGCCGCGTCCAGCTTGTTGACCGGCGCCGCCGGCAGCAATCCGTTGAACCGCACCAGCCATTCCGCCGTCGTGCGTGTGCGGAACGTCGGATCCAGCGCGTCGATCATTTCGGCACGGTTCCGCGCCCGCGTGTTGGGATCGGGAAAGCGTGGATCGTCCAGGAGATCAGCGCGGTCCATCGCCTCGCACAGCGACAGCCAGAATTTCTGCGTCATGCACATGATGAAGATCCAGCCGTCCTTCGTTGGAAAGGTCTGGACCGGCGCCAGCGAGAGATGGGCGCTGCGCGGCACGCGC
Organism: Reyranella sp.; assembly: GCA_029946105.1. Taxonomy (GTDB): domain Bacteria; phylum Pseudomonadota; class Alphaproteobacteria; order Reyranellales; family Reyranellaceae; genus Reyranella. The sequence continues at coordinate 1,608 of JAQSDW010000241.1, forward strand.
GGCGAGACATCGCCCTCGTTGAGATACCACAGGCCCGGATAGGTGAGCTGGTGCATGGCGACGTCGTAGAGGCAGGTCTCCACGTCGCAGCCCTGCCCCGTCGTGCGGGCGCGCAACAGGCAGCTCAACAGGCCGACGATCCCGGTCAGGCCGCTCATGCTGTCGATCAGCGAGACGCCGACCCGCGTCGGCGGGCCGTTGGGCTCGCCGGTCAATTCCATCAGGCCAGCTTCGGCCTGCATCAGGAAGTCGTAGCCCGGCCAGTCGGCGCGGGCGTTGGCGCGACCGTAGGCGGAGATGTGCAGACACACGATCGATGGCTTGAGGGGCGCCAGGCTCGCATAGTCGATACCGAGCTTGGCCGGCTGCGTGCCGCGCAGGTTGTTGACGACACAGTCGGCCGTCTTCACCAGCGCCTCGAACTGCCGCCGCCCCTCGGCCGACTTCATGTCGACGGTGACGCTCTTCTTGCCGAGGTTCCAGGCCTGGAAATACTCGCTGTCGGCCGTGCCCAGCTTGTAGGGGCCGACATGGCGCGACGGATCCCCGTCGGGCGCCTCGATCTTGATCACTTCGGCGCCCAACTCGGCCAGGAACATGGTGCCGTAGGGCCCGGCGCCGAACTGTTCGAGCGTGAGCACGCGAATTCCCTCGAGGGGCTTGCCGGGACTGATCATGAAATCGGATTCCGCCGCGCCCACTGGCGCGCGATGATCAGGCGCTGCATCTCGTTGGTGCCCTCCCCGATGCAGGTGAGCGGCGCATCGCGATAGAGACGCTCGATGTCGTATTCCTTGGAGTAGCCGTAGGCGCCGTGGATGCGCATCGACTCGATGCTGTTCTCCAGCGCCGCCTCCGAGGAGAAGTACTTGGCCATGCCGGCTTCCATGTCGCAGCGTTCGCCACGGTCGAAGATGTCGGCCGCGTCGAGGGTGAGCAGGCGTGCGGCCCTCGCGCGCGTCGCCATCTCGCCGATCTTGAGCGCAATCGCCTGGTGCTCGATGATCGGCTTGCCGAAGGTCTTGCGGAGCTGGGCGTAGCTCGTCGCCAGCCTGAGCGCGCCCTCGGCGATGCCGACACCGCGGGACGCGACATTGATGCGGCCCAGTTCCAGGCCACCCGCGACCTGCGCGAAGCCCCTGCCCTCGACCTCGCCGATCAGATGGTCGGCCGGGATGCGGTAGTCCTCGAAGATCAGCTCGCCCGAATCGATCGAATGGTAGCCCAGCTTCTCGAGCTTGCGGCCGACCCGGAAGCCCGGCCCCTTGGGCGTGATGAACAGGCTCATGCCGGTGTGGCGCGGATTGGCCTGCGGGTCGGTCTTGACCAGCATGGCAAAGCAATGGCCCTCGATGCCGTTCGAGATCCAGGTCTTGGTGCCGTTGATCACGTAGCCTTCGTTGCCGTCGCGCTTGGCCACCATCCGGATCGACTGCAGGTCGGTGCCGGCATCGGGCTCTGTCAGCGCGAGGCCACCGCGGATTTCGCCCGTCGCGAACTTCGGCAGCCAGTGCTGCTTCTGCCGCTCGGTGCCGAACTTCTCGACCGCCAGCGCCAGCATCAGGTGCGAGTTGAAGATGCCGGTGATCGCCATCCACACCGAGGACACGCGCATCACGATCTCGGCGTAGGTCCGGGCCGGCAGGCCGAGGCCGCCGTACTCCGGGCTGATCGTGGCGCCGAACAGGCCGAGCTCCTTCATCTGCTCGACGATCTCGGCCGGCCACTTGTCGGCGTGATCGAATTCCTTGACCCTGGGCACCACCTCGCGCTCGACCCAACGATCGATGGTCGCCAGAAGCTGGGCTTCGTCGGCCTTGTCGATGGCGGCCATGGTTCTTCCTCCCGAAATTGAGGCGACAAGGTGAGAAGACGCTCTCCTTGAGTCAATGTTATGCTGCGGCCTTCGGAGGAAACGATGAAAAGACGCCATTTTGCTCTCGCACTTTCGACGCTACCGTTCGCAGAGCGCGTGCTCATGCGCCCCGCATCGGCACAGGGTGACGATTGGCCGACGCGGACCGTGCGCATCGTCTGCCCGTTCACACCAGGCGGTTCGCAGGACAACATTGCGCGCCGCCTCGCCGTCAAGCTGACCGACTATCTCGGCCAATCCTTCGTCGTCGAGAACCGCACCGGCGCCGGCGGCTCGATCGCCGCCGACAATGTCGCCAAGTCGGCGCCCGACGGCTACACGATGCTGCTGGGCAACATCGGCAGCCATGCCCTGGTGCCGCATCTCTATGCCAGGCCGCCCTACAATGCCTTCACCGACCTCGAGACCGTGGTGTGGATCGGCACGCAGCCCAACCTGCTGTGCTGCAGCCCGAGCTTCCCCTACGACACGCTTCCCAAGCTGATCGCCGCGGCCAAGGCCAAGCCGGGCACGATCAGCTACGGCTCCTCGGGCCTCGGCACCTCGCCGTCGCTCACCATGGAGCTGTTCAAGCAGAAGACCGGCGTCGACATGACCTTCATCAGCTATCGCGGCGCGGCCGCTGCGGCAGCCGACGTCCTGGCCGGCCACGTGCCGCTGTGCATCGCCAACATCGACTCGCTGATGGGCCAGGTGAGTGCCGGCAAGCTGAAACCCGTCGCCACGACGGGCGCCACGCGCTCGACCGTGCTGCCCGACACGCCGACCTTCGTCGAGGCGGGCTATCCCGATCTCGTCGTCACCTCGTGGTCGCTGTGGGCGGTGCCGACGGGCACGCCGGCCAAGATCAAGGAGAAGATCAAGGTCGCGACCGAACGCGCCCTGGGGGCGCCGGACGTGATCGCCAGCATGAAGGCCGGCGGCTTCGAGCCCGGCACCATGCCGGTGGCGGAGATCGATGCTTTCATCAAGGCGGAGCACAAGCGCTGGGGCGAGGTCATTCGTGGCGCGGGCATCAAGCCGGAATAGCCATCTGCTGCCCGATGTTCTAGCACCGGGTCTCGACCTGGTGTTCTGCGGCACCGCGCCCAGCCCGGTGTCGTTCAAGGCCCGCGCCTACTATGCCAATCCCGGCAATGCCTTCTGGCCGACGTTATATGCCGTCGGACTGACGCCCGAGCGTCTTGCGCCGGAGCGTTTCGCCGAATTGCTGGGCCATGGCCTCGGCCTTACCGATCTCAACAAGACCGAGTACGGCTCCGACCACGAGCTGAGCGCCGACGCCATGGATGCGGCCTCGCTGCACGCCAAGCTGCGGCGCTATCGGCCGGCCGCCATCGCCTTCACCAGCAAGCATGCCGCCGCCCTGGCAATGGGCGTGAAAGCACCCGGCTACGGCCGGCAGGAAGCGACACTCGAAGGCGCGGTCGCCTTCGTCCTCGCCTCGCCGTCCGGCCGCGCGCGCTCGTTCTGGACCCTGAAGCCATGGCAAGAGGCCGCCGCTTTCGTCGCCGGCCGCCGCCGCCAGCGCGAGAGGGCGGCATGACACGCGGCACGACACGTAGCATGACGCTTGGCCGCCGCACTTTGCTCGCCGCTCTGCTGGCCGGCCCGGCAACGACGCAGGCCCAGGAGTCTGCGGCCACGCTTCGCGACCTTGCGCGCCGCGCCACGATCTACCTGTTCCCGCTTTACGAGATGTACCGCACGCGCTGGCAGGCCACGGTCAACGACGCCAATCCGCTGCGCCAGAAGCTCAACCGTTTCCTTCATGTGGTCACCCTCGCCGACCATCGCACGCGGCTGGTGACGACGCCGAACAACGACACGCTCTATTCGATGGCTTGGCTCGATCTCTCGCTCGAGCCGCTGTTTCTCACCGTGCCGCCGGTGGGCGACCTCTATTACAACTACGCCTTCATCGACCTGTTCACCGACAACTTCGCCTATGTCAGCCACCGGCTGTACGGCGGTCAGCCGCCGCCGCTCATGATCGTCGGGCCGAACTGGAAGGGCGACGCGCCATCCGAGGTGAAGCTGGTGCGGGCGCCCACCAACTCGGTGTGGCTGCTGGGGCGCATCCTGGTCGACGGCCCCGAGGAACTCGACCGCGTGCGTATCCTGCAGGCCCGTGTGCTGCTGGAGACGCCCGACATGCGCAACGAGCGGCGCATTCTCGAGACGCGCGAGCTGATGCGCCAGCGGACCGTGGCGCCGCCCGAGTCGGTTGCCGATTGGCCGGCGCCCAATCGCGCCGACCCGTTCGATCTCTTCGAAGTCGGCATGCGGGCGCTGGGCGAGAGCCCGGTGCCCGAGCGCGACCACGCCTTCCTCGAGCAGCTGGCGCCGCTGCGGCTGCGACCCGGGCGCAAGTTCGACGTGCGCGCTTTCAACGAGAGCGAGCAGCGCGCCATCCAGGCCGGCATCGAGCAGGGCTACGCCGAGATCCGCAGCAGTGGCCACCGCTTCGGCAAGACGGTCGACGGCTGGACCTACGGCCAACGCAATCTCGGCAACTTCGGCACCGACTATCTCTACCGCGCGGTCGTGGCGCTGGGCGGCCTGGGGGCGCTGGAGCCCGCCGAGGCAGTCTACGTCACCTGCCACGCCGATTCGGCGGGACAATCGCTCGACGGCGGCCACCGCTATCAACTCACCTTTCCGGCAAATAGCCTGCCGCCGGCGAGCGCCTTCTGGTCACTTGCCATGTACGAGATCACGCCCGAGGGCCGCGCCTTCTTCGTCGACAATCCGATCGGCCGCTACGCCATCGGCGACCGCACACGGGATTTGCAGACCGCCGCCGACGGCTCGGTCACGCTTTACCTGCAGCACGAACGACCGCAGGGCGGCGAGGCGACCAACTGGCTGCCGGCGCCGGCGGGCCGGATGCGGCTCAAGCTGCGGGCCTACGAGCCCGGCGAAGCGCTGATCGAGGGACGCTATCGCGTACCGGCGGTACGACGAATGGACTAGCGGCGAACGGACTAGCGACGAGTGGATTGTCAGCCGGTCGGCTAGGCGCCGGGCTGGGCGCGCTGCGATTCTTCCTCGGCCTTGGCTTCGATCGCTTCCATATCGTCGTCGCTCAGGCCGAAGTGATGGCCGATCTCGTGGATCAGCACATGCCGCACGATATGCGGCAGGTCTTCGTCCGACTCGCACCAGTAGTCGAGGATGGGACGGCGGTAGAGGAAGATGCGGTCGATGTCGTTGGCGACGTGACCGGCGCCCCGCTCCACCATCGAAACGCCCTGGTAGAGACCGAGCAGATCGAACGGCGTGTCGAGTTCCATCTGCTTCTCGACTTCGTCCGAGGGGAAGTCGTCGATCTGAATGCGCACATTGCCGACGTGCCGACGGAACTCTTCGGGAATCGTGGCCAACGCCTCGGCGGCGATCGCCTCGAGATCCTCCAGGCTGGGCGCCATGCCGAAGCAGGGCATGCGCCGCGGGTTGGTGAACACCGGCATGACTCCCCCATATAGGAGCCGCGCGCGCACGCCAAGCGTCCGACGCGACAGTTTGTTCACCGTTCCGGGTTGATCTCGGGCAGCGACTTGGCGCGGGAATCGCATGGTCGCGTTTCGGACCAAATCACCCTAGAGTTCCGACCCGCATGTTGAGTTTCCTTACCCGCCGCCTGATCGTCGCCCTCCTTGTCGCGGCGACCGTCATGACCCTGGCCTTCGTGCTGACGCGGCTGTCGGGCGACCTTGCCACGTCGATCGCCGGCGCCAACGCGACGCAGGCCGACATCGAGGCGATCCGCAAGGCCTACGGTCTCGACCGACCGGTGCTCGCGCAGTTCTTCGACTGGGTCGGACGCGCGCTCACCGGCGATCTCGGCAACAGCTACTTCTTCCAGACCCGCGTCTCGACGCTGATCGCCGAGCGCATGCCGGTGACGCTGACGCTGGGCATCACCGGGCTTCTCATCGCGCTCTCAGTGTCGATCCCGCTCGGCATCCTGGCCGCGGTGCGCGAAGGCACCGGCTTCGACCGGCTGGTGCAGATGGTGGCCCTGCTGGGCCAGGCGATGCCCAGTTTCTGGCTCGGCCTGCTGCTGATGATCACCTTCGGCCTGCAGCTCGGCTGGCTGCCGATCTCGGGCACCGGCTCGTGGGAGAACTTCGTCATGCCGGGCGTGGTGCTGGCCTTCTCGGCCATCCCCGCACTCACCCGGCTCACGCGCGCCGGCATGATCCAGGCCATGGGCAGCGACTATATAAGGACGGCGCGGGCCAAGGGCCTGTCGCGCGCCTCGATCCTGCTGAAGCATGCGCTGCGCAACGCCGCCATCCCGGTGGTGGCGATCGCCGCCGTCCAGCTCGGCTTCATGTTGGGCGGTTCGATCGTGATCGAGCAGGTCTTCGCCCTCCATGGCGTGGGCTTCCTCGCCTGGGAGAGCATCGCCAAGAACGACTTCCCGGTGGTCCAGGCGGTCGTGCTGGTGCTGGCCGTGATCTACGTGGCGCTGACCATGGTGGCCGACCTGATGAACGCCGTGCTCGATCCGAGACTGCGCGTATGAGCGCTGTCGTGATGGTGAATGCGGGGCCCAAGCGGGGCTGGAAGAGCCTCAGCACCTGGATCGGCGCGGTGATCGTGGGCGCGGCGATGATCTGCGCCATCTTCGCTCCGCTGCTGGTGCCACACGATCCCTTTGCCCAGGATCTCGCCAAGCGCCTGCAAGTGCCGTTCTGGATGGACGGCACCGATCCCGCCCACCTGCTGGGCACCGACCAGCTCGGCCGCGATTATCTCTCCCGTCTGATCTGGGGCTGCCGCATCTCCATGCTGATCGGCGTCACCGTCACCGTCGTCTCGGGCCTGATCGGCATCACGATAGGCGTGCTGGGCGGCTTCTTCGGCGGCCGCATCGACGATGCCGTGCTGTTCGCCATCACCACGCGGCTCTCGATCCCGGTCGTGCTGGTGGCGCTGGCCGTGGTCGGCCTGCTCGGCACCTCGATGACCCTGCTGGTGCTGACGCTCGGCCTGCTGCTGTGGGACCGCTTCGCCGTGGTGGCGCGCTCGACCACCATGCAGGTGCGCAACCTCGACTTCGTGGCCGCCGCCTGGTGCGCCGGCTGCTCGCGCTTCCGCGTGCTGTCGCGCGAGGTGCTGCCCAATATCGCAAGCCACCTCGTGGTCGTGGCGACGCTCGAGATCGCGCTCGCCATCCTGCTCGAGGCCACGCTCTCCTTCCTCGGCCTCGGCGTGCCGCCGCCGCTGCCGTCGTGGGGCCTGATGATCGCCGAGGCCAAGGACTACATGTTCTTCAGCCCCTGGGTGATCGTGATCCCGGGCGTGGCGCTGTTCACGCTGGTGCTCGGCATCAACCTGCTGGGCGACGGCTTGCGCGACCTTTTTGGCGCGCGGACAGATACATGAGTGCCTTGCTGGAGATCGAGCAGCTCGAAGTGGGCTTCGGCAGCCGTACAGCGGCGGTGCGCGGCACTTCGCTCACCGTCGAGCGCGGCGAGACCCATTGCCTGGTGGGCGAGTCGGGCTGTGGCAAATCGGTGACCGCGCTCGCGGTCATGAACCTGCTGGCCCGCGGCGGCTACCGCCGGGCCAAGCGCATGAGCTTCCAGGGCGAGGATCTCCTCAAGCTCAACGACCGCGGCATGGCCCGCCTGCGCGGCAACGCCATGGCCATGATCTTCCAGGAGCCGATGACAAGCCTCAACCCCGCCTACACGGTGGGCTCGCAGATGACCGAGGTGCTGCGCCGTCACAAGGGCACGAGCCAGCGCGTCGCCACCGACCGCGCCGCCGATCTGCTCGCCCGCGTCGGCATCACCGCGCCGGGCCTGCGCCTCGGTCAGCGCCCACACAGCATTGCAGGCACCGCGGAATTTGAAGGCGCCGCTGCGCTGCAGGTGTTCGGCCTTGAAGACCACGGTGGCGCCGGTCAGCGCATCCAGGGTGCGCGAGCGCAACACCGGGGTCACGCAGGCGTGCGCGGCAATGCGCGCCGCCGCCGCCAGCACGTCGTCAACACAGGGCAAGGGTGAATCGCTCATGACGCAAGATTAACGTATGCCCCCTGCCCACATCCGACTTGATGAACGTGTCAGCATGGCAACCATTCATTCGGATCGGGCCGAGTTAAGGGCTGATTCAATGCCCTGGGCCGAAGCTGGCCCTACAGCCCGTTGGGGGGACCCATCATGAAAATGCGCCTTGTTCTTGCCGGTGGCCTGTTATTGGCCCTGTCCGGCTGCGCGACGTACGACTATGTCGGCGGTGGCGGCGGCAGCGGCTACTACCACGGCGCACCGTCGGTCGAGTATCGCTACCCGGCCGGATATCCCTATGGGTACGGCAGCGGCTACTACGGTGGCGGGTATTACGGCTATGGCGGTGGCTACGGCTATCCGGTGTATCGCCCGTATCCGAACTATCGCCCGCCGCACAATCACCGCCCACCGCCGCGCCCCGGCCATGGCAACGGAAACGGCAACGGCAACGGCAACCCGACCCGTCCGCCGGATCGCCCGCGGCCGACCAACGGCGGCTCGCCGT
>JAQSDW010000242.1 GCA_029946105.1 Reyranella sp.
GGATGAGGGGCCGTCCCGCGGTCATGTGCCGTGCGTAGCAACGAATGGCCGCCCCTGCCGAAGACCGTCCGGAGGTGGGGTGGAACCGAAGGCGCGAGAAAACGCGTCCCAGAGCTGAATTTCGACGGTCTTCTGTGGCTGCCCGAGGTGGGGCCGCAGGGGCAGATTCACGCAATGCCACAGGTGGGCGCCCAGCCTGTGTCACAACATTTGTCTCAACTTGGTGTGACACTCCGGTGTGACACAGGAGTGTTCACCGCCTATTCGCGCTTGTCGGCGACCTTGATGCCCATGACCTTCTTGGCCGGGTACTTCTTGAAAGTGCCGAGGTGGCCGCGCATGCCGAGCTGGAAGGCTTCGACGTAGGCGAGCTTGCGCGTCAGGTAGTTGTGCTGCTCCTTCGGATCCAGATAGAGATTGTAGAGTCTGGGATAGGCGAAGCGTTCGAGCACGCCGGTGAAGCCGCCCGTGCCGTAGGCGTCCGTGGCGTCGTCGCTGGTGGCCGAGAGCACCATCTTGTATTCGCCGCAGCGCAGCGCCGAGAAGGTCTGGGTCAGCCAGTAGTAATGGTACTTGCGGTTGCTGAGGCCCTCGGGCGCCAGCAGGAACGAGCTCTGGTCGATGCCGTCGATGTAGCGATCCTGGGGCAGCAGATCAGAGGCGCCGGCGAGGCCGAGCGCGGTCGGCAGGATGTCATTGAAGTCGAACAGCCCGTCGCTCTGCCGGCCGGCCTCGATCGTGCCGGGCCAGTACATCAGGCCGGGCACGCGCACGCCGCCTTCCCAGGTCGAGCCCTTGGCGCAGCGAAACGGCGTGAAGGCCGCATCCGGCCAGGTCTCCATGTGCGGGCCGTTGTCCGACGAGATGAAGATCAGCGTGTCTTCCAGCTGGCCCGATTCGCGCAGGGCCTCGACCAGGCGGCCCATGATCTCGTCGAGTTCGAGCAGCGTGTCCTTGTAGGGGTGTTTGGCCGGCGACTTGCCGAGGAATTTTTCGTGCGGATAGTTGTCGAAGTGAGCGCCGCGCGTGCAGTGATAGAGCAGCCACGGCTTGTCGGCCTTGGCCTGCTTCTTGATGAAATCGGTCGAGTACTGGCACCACTTCTCGTCGAGCTGCGACAGGACCGGGATCGTCACCTCCTCGACGTTGGTGAGTTGCTCGCCCTTCTTGGCGTGCACGAAGCAGCGGTTGAACGGCATGTTCTTGATCCACTCCGTGCGCGCGTCGGAGTAGACGATCTCGGGGAAGAAATGCGGGTCGCGCCACTCGGTGTACATGTCGGACACCGAGAGGAAGCCGTAGAAATCGTCGTAGCCGACGTTCTGCGGTTGCGAATCGACATTCTCGCCGATGTGCCACTTGCCGACCGCCTGCGTGGTGTAGCCGGCCTGGCCCAGCAGCATCGGCAGCGTGATCTCGCTCTGCAGGCCGCCCGGCTCGCCATACATCGGCGGGCGATGCAGGCCGTGGCGGTTGGGCACGCGGCCGGTGTGCAGCGTGGCGCGCGAGGGCGAGCACGAGGGCTCGGAGTAGCACGAGGTGAGCTGCAGGCCGCCGCGCGCGATGCGGTCGAAGTTGGGCGTGGGCGCGCCCACGGCAACGCCGCCGCCGTAGCAGCCAAAGTCGCCCCAGCCGACATCGTCCATCAGGTAGATCAGGATGTTGGGCTTCTTCTTCCGCTTCGCGAGCTTGGCGGCCGCGGTCTCTATATCGGCCGCGTGGACGAAGCCCGGCTCCAGATGGTCGGCCTTGCGCACGGTCTGCGAGGCGATGGCATCGAATGTCGGCATGTTTCCCCCGGATTTCTTGTGGACGGCACGGCCATGCCGTCGACGCTATTCCGTAATACGGACTCTGTCGACTTGTCGGCAGCCATCCGGATCGGGAAGGCGTAGTCTCACCACAAGGAGACACGAGGAAGCATGTTCGGTCGACGACACTTCATCCTGGCAGGCGGCACCGCGGCGCTTGCGGCGCCGTCCGTTGCTCGCGCGCAGAAATTTCCGTCGGGCCGGGTGACGGTCGTCGTGCCGTTTCCCGCCGGCGCCGCCACGGACATCAGTGCACGCATCTATGCCGAGCGGCTGTCGGTCCTGTGGGGCCAGCCCGTCGTGGTCGACAACCGGGGCGGCGGCAACGGCATTCCCGCCGCCGACTCGGTGGCGCGCGCCAAGCCGGACGGTCTCACTATCTTCGCCACATCGGCCATGACCCAGGCAGTCAATCCCGCGATCTACGACAAGCTGCCCTACGATCCGGTCGGCGACTTCGAGGCGATCACGCGCATGGGCACCTCGCCCTTCGTGCTGCTGGTCGACAAAAACAGCCCGATCAACAGCGCGGCCGAACTCACCGCCAGGCTCAAGGTAGATCCGGCGAAGAACAACTATGGCGCCGGCGCATTGCCCGCACGCGTGGCGTCGGAACTCTACAAGATGGCGGCCGGCGTCGAGGCGGTTTACGTCGGCTACAAAAGCAACCCGCAGGCCATACCAGACCTGCAGAGCGGCCTGCTCTCCTTCATGATGATCGATACGGTCAACGCCAAGATCGCCATCGATCGCGGCGCGTTGAAAGGCCTGCTGGTGACCGACACCGAGCGCTACGCGCCGCTGCCCGACGTGCCGACGGCGGCCGAGGCGGGCCTGCCCGACGTGCTGCTCACGACCTGGACAGGCTACTACGTGCCCAGGGGAACGCCGGGCGAGATCGTGCAGAAGATCAACGCCGACATCCATGCCGTCGCTGCCATGCCGGATGTGCTGGCGCGGCTCGATGCCATGGGGGCGACACCCAAGCTCATGAGCCCGGACGATTTTGCCGCCTTCACGCGATCCGAGAAGGAACGCTGGGGCGAGATCATCCATCGTGCCAACATTAAGGTGGAGTAGGAGAGCGCCATGCAAGGATCGTTGAACAGTACTTCCGGGCCTCGCTACCGGCACGCTGCCGAGGAGGGCGCGCCCTATGAGACGCTGACCGTCGACAAGCTGACGCCGATCATCGGCGCCGAGATCGACGGCATCGACCTCAGCAAGCCGCTGTCCAATCGCCAGCAGGACGAGATCCATCGCGCGCTGGCGGAGAACCTCGTGATCTTCTTCCGCGACCAGCACCTGTCGCATGAACAGCACCTGGGATTCGGCCGCCTGTTCGGCGACCTGCACATCCATCCCGCGGCGCCGACCGAGACGGGCAAGCCCGAGCTGATGATCATCCACGCCGACAAGGATTCGCCGCGCGCCAATGGCGAAGGCTGGCACACCGACGTGAGCTGCGACCTCGAGCCGCCGATGGGCAGCATTCTCTATATCAAGAAGTGCCCGCCCAAGGGTGGCGACACGCTGTTCGCCAGCATGTACGCCGCCTACGAGGCGCTGTCGGATCGTATGAAGCAGTATCTCAACGGCCTGACCGCGGTTCACGACGGCGAGTCGGTCTATCGCGGCCTCTACAAGAATTACGGCGTGGTCGAGAAGGAGCGCTATCCGCGGGCCGAACACCCGGTGGTGCGCACGCATCCGGTGACCCGTAAGAAGGGCCTCTACGTCAACCGCGGCTTCACCCGAAGCCTGATCGGCGTGCCGCGCGACGAGAGCGACGCCATTCTGCGTTACCTCTACGAGCACATGGAAAATCCGCTGTTCCAGTGCCGTTTCCGATGGCGCGAGAATTCGATCGCCTTCTGGGACAACCGCTGTGCCCAGCATCGCGCCATGTGGGACTACTGGCCGCACACCCGCAGCGGAAACCGCGTCACCGTCGCGGGCGACAAGCCGTTCTGATACAAGCACGGCGTGCTTGTCATTTTCGATTGCGACGGCGTGCTGGTCGACAGCGAGCCGCTCGCCAATACCTGCTTTGCCCGCGCGCTGGCCCGCGAGGGACTCGACTGGAGCGTCGAGGAGACGATGCGCCGCCTGATGGGGCGCTCGATGAAGTCCTGCATCGAGATCGTCGAAGGCATCCTTGGCCGCAAGCTGCCGGTCGACTTTCTCGATCGCCTGCAGGTCGACACGCTTCAGACCTTTCATGACGCGCCGCTCAAGGCCGTGTCTGGCGTCGCCAAAGCGATCGACGCCATAGAAGCGGCAGGCACCGCGACCTGCGTGGCGAGTTCGGGCGGTCTCGACAAGATGCGGGTCACGCTGGGGATCACCGGCCTGTGGCAGCGTTTCGAGGGCCGCATCTTCAGTTCCTCGGAAGTGCCGCGCGGAAAGCCGTTTCCCGACCTGTTCCTGCATGCAGCGCTTCGCATGAATGCGCAGCCATTCGAATGCACGGTGGTCGAGGATTCGCTGCTTGGCATCCAGGCGGCGCGTGCCGCCGGCATGCGGGCGCTGGCCTACGTCGGTGCGCCCTATGCTGATCGCGTCGCGCTGACGGGTGCCGGCGGTGAATGGTTCGACGACATGAGTAAGCTGCCGGCGCTGGTGGCGTTGTGACCGCCGCGTGGTCGATGGGCACTGCCCAGGCCGAGCGCGTGGTCGTGGTCGGCGCCGGCATGGCGGGTCTCGTGTCGGCGCGGCTGCTTCACGACTCGGGATTTGCCGTCACCGTGCTCGAGGCGCGCGGTCGTCTCGGCGGCCGTGTCTGGACCGACGATCGCCTCGGTGCCCCGCTCGATCTCGGCGGCTCGTGGGTGCATGGCGTCGAAGGCAACCCGCTGACGCTCTGGTGTGAAAAGCTGGGAATCGAGCTGGTCGAAAACCAGGGCGAGCGATTGCTGATCGACGCGCGTGCGACGGCGCCGACGCGGGAGGGCCAGCGCCGCCGCGCCGTGATGGGGCGTGCGGCTTTCAAGGCCGCAATCGAATGGGCCACGTGGAAGAGCAAGGCGATGGCCCGTGTTTGGGGCCCGCGCTCGATCTCGGTCAAGCAAGCTGTCGAGCCCCTGCTCAAGGCCAGGTGGCTGCCCGAGATCGACCGTCTTGTCGTGGCGACCTTCGTCGAGATGAGCGAAGGCGTGCAGAGCGCGCCGTGGGACAAGGTGGCGGCGGAGGAATGGTTTCCGGCCGAGGGCCTCGACCGCAACGCCCAGCCCAAGGGGGGGTTCCGCTCGCTGATTGACGATGCGGCGGAGGGGCTCGACGTTCGCCACGGTGTTGTCGTCGAGCGCATTGTCTGGACCGGCGCCGGTGTCACCGCGATCCTGCAGGGCGGTGAGCGGATCGAGGCTGACCGGGCGGTGATCGCCGTGCCGGTCGGCCTGTTGCGTGCCGGTCTGCCGATTCTCGATCCGATGCCGCCGCCGGAGCAGCGCGCCGCGCTCGACCGCCTGGGGTACGGCGGTGGCATCCTGGGCAAGATCTACCTGCGGTTTCCGCGGCGCTTCTGGCCCGAGCAGCCGAAATGGTTCGGCCGCTTGCCCGACGCCCCCGACCGGCGCGGCACCTTCAACACGTGGGTGAGCCATGAGCAGGAAACCGGCCTGCCGATCCTGCTGAGCTTCAGCAACGGCCAGACCGCGATCCACCTCGATCGCGACGCGCCGGATGCGGAAGTGACTGCCGTGGCAATGAAGTCGCTGCGCGCCATGTTCGGCAACGACATTCCCGAGCCCGAAGCGATGGCCTTTCCCCGTTGGCTGAGCGATCCCTGGTCGCGCGGGGGGTACTCCTACCCCGGTGTCGGCAGCGACCCGGACGACGGCACTTTCTATGCCCGACCGCTCGGCGGTCGCGTCTTCTTCGCCGGCGAGGCGACCGAACCGGTCGAATACGGCACGGTGCATGCGGCTTTGTGGTCGGGCGAACAGACAGCCGAGGCGGTCTTCCGGACCGCGACCGGAGCGACGCCGACACGCACGGCGCGCCCCTGGGCTGCGGCGCGCACCGGAGCAGGCCGCCACAATGCATGATAGATAGAGGCAGGAGGAGAGTTGCATGACGCTCGCCAACATCCTGTTCGTCCTGGTCATCGTGTCCATGCTTGCCACGCTCGGCATGCTGTTCGCGGGCCTCATCAGCATGAGCCGCAACGTCGAGGGGACCGTCGAGGGCGGCCGGCGCAGCAACCGGCTGATGTGGTGGCGCGTGCGCCTTCAGTTCCTGACAATCGCGCTCATTCTCCTGTGGTACCTGGCAAGCCGGAGCTGAAATCGATGGCCGTCAATCTCGATCGTATCTACACGCGCGGCGGCGATGCGGGACAAACCTCGCTCGGCCGCGGCTCGCGCGTTGCCAAGCACGATATCCGGGTCGAAGCCTACGGCACGGTCGACGAAGCCAATTCCATCATCGGTCTTGCCCGAAGCGCCATCGCCCACACCATCCTCGGCGACACGAGGCTGCCCGAAGCCGATGCCATGCTGGGCCGGATCCAGAACGACCTGTTCGATCTCGGCGCCGACCTCTGCACGCCCGAGGGCGAGAGCAAGCGCGGCGAGGGCGCGCTGCGCATCGTGGCAAGCCAGGTCGAGCGTCTCGAGAAAGAGATCGATGCGATGAATGCCGAGCTCGCACCGCTCAGTTCCTTCATCCTGCCCGGTGGCAGCGAGGTCGCGGCGCGGCTGCATCTTGCCCGCACGGTCTCGCGCCGGGCCGAGCGCTGCATGACGAGACTGGCCACCGAACAGCAGATCAACCCGGAGGCGATCAAGTACATCAACCGGCTCTCCGATCACCTGTTCGTGCTGGCCCGCCGGCTCAACGATAACGGCGCGACGGATGTCCTGTGGGTCCCCGGGAGCGGGCGCTAGAAGCCTCAAGCTCTTGAAAGATCAAGGAAAAAGCTTCCACTGTGCGATTTTGTGCAGCGCGACATAGTCTTGACATGATCGGCTGAGGACCCGTACACGAAAACCCCTTCGCCGGGCGGATGTCCGGCCGCAACTCACCTATAGGCGCAACGCGATGAAAGTGCTGGTCGCGGTCAAACGGGTCATCGACTACAACGTCAAGATCCGTGTTAAGGCCGATAATACGGGCGTCGAGACGGCGAACGTCAAGATGTCCATGAACCCCTTCGATGAGATCGCCGTGGAAGAGGCGCTCCGCATGAAGGAGAAGGGGATCGCGACCGAGGTCATCGCCTTTTCCGCCGGACCGGCCCAGTGCCAGGAGACGATCCGCACCGCGCTCGCCATGGGTGCCGACCGCGGCATCCTCGTCCAGACCGACGTTGAACTGCAGCCGCTGGCCGTTGCCAAGCTGATGAAGGCAGTGGTCGACAAGGAGCAGCCCGGCCTGGTGATCGTCGGCAAGCAGGCGATCGATGACGACTCCAACCAGACCGGCCAGATGCTGGCCGCCCTTCTCGGCTGGTCGCAGGGCACCTTCGCCAACAAGCTGCACGTCGCCGACGGCTCGGCCGAGGTGAAGCGTGAGGTCGACGGCGGCCTCGAGAACATCAAGATCAAGCTGCCGGCCGTGATCACCACCGACCTGCGCCTCAACGAGCCGCGCTATGCGTCCCTGCCGAACATCATGAAGGCCAAGAAGAAGCCGATCGACGTCCTGGCGCCGGATGCGCTGGGTGTCGATGTCGCGCCGCGCATCAAGACGCTCAAGGTCGAGGAGCCGCCCAAGCGCAAGGCCGGCATCAAGGTGAAGACGGTCGCCGAACTGGTCGACAAGCTGCGCAACGAAGCGGGAGTGATCTGATCATGGCCATTCTCGTTGTCGCCGCGCATGACGGCAAGACTGTCCGCGCCAACGTCGCCAACGCTGTCGCCGCGGCCTCCCATATGGGTTCGGACGTGCATGTCCTGGTGGCCGGCAGCAATGCCGGGGACGCCGCCAAGTCAGCCGCCGCCATCCAGGGCGTGGCCAAGGTGCTTCAGGCCGAAGATGCGGCCTATGCCAACTGGCTGGCCGAGGACATCGCGCCGCTCGTGGTCAAGCTGGCGCCGAACTACAGCCACGTCGTGATGGCGGCTGATTCGGTCGGCAAGAACATCGCCCCGAGAGTCGCTGCACTGCTCGATGTGGCGCAGGTCTCCGAGGCCATCCAGGTCGTCTCGCCCGATACCTTCGTGCGGCCGATCTATGCCGGCAACGCGATGGCCACCGTGCAGTCGAGCGACAAGATCAAGGTCGTGACGATCCGCCCGACCAATTTCAAGGCCGTCGCCGGCAGCGGTTCGGCGGCGATCGAGCAGATCGGCGGAGCGGGCGCCAGCGGCCTGTCGTCGTTCGTCGGTGCCGAGCTCTCCAAGAGCGAGCGGCCCGAGCTCACCAGCGCCAAGATCGTCGTGTCGGGCGGACGCGGCCTGGCAAGTGGCGAGAACTTCAAGATGCTCGAGACCCTGGCCGACAAGCTGGGTGCCGGCCTCGGCGCCAGCCGCGCGGCAGTGGACGCGGGCTACGTGCCGAACGATTATCAGGTCGGGCAGACCGGCAAGGTGGTCGCCCCCGATCTCTACATCGCCATCGGCATTTCCGGCGCGATCCAGCATCTCGCCGGAATGAAGGACAGCAAGACCATCGTTGCGATCAACAAGGACGAGGAAGCGCCGATCTTCCAGGTGGCCGACTACGGCATCGTCGGCGATCTGTTCCAGATCGTTCCGGAACTGACCGCGGCGGTCGATAAGAAATAGTTCGCCCGCCCTGCGGGAAATTGGGAGTACCCATCATGATCAAGCGCATCGGCGTCATCGGTGCCGGCCAGATGGGCAGCGGCATCGCCCATGTTTGCGCGCTCAAAGGGTTCGACATCCGCCTCGCGGACGTCGACCAGGCCCATCTCGACAAGGGCATCGACGCGATCAGCCGCAACATGGACCGGCAGATCGGCCGCGGCATGATCCGGCCAGAGGACAAGGATGCCGCCCTGCGGCGCATCACGACCGCCGTCGACTACAAGGCGTTCGCCGACTGCGACCTGATCGTCGAGGCCGCGACCGAGAACGAGTCGGTCAAGCGCGAGATCTTCAAGAAGGTCTGCGTCGACCTGCCGGAGAACGTGCTGCTCGCCACCAACACCTCGTCGATTTCGGTGACGCGCCTTGCGGCGGTGACCGACCGTCCCGGCAAGTTCATGGGCATGCACTTCATGAACCCGGTCCCGCTGATGGGGTTGGTCGAGCTGATCCGCGGCATTGCCACCGAGGAAGAGACCTTCCGTACCGTGCGCGAAGTCGTGGTCAAGCTCGACAAGAAGCCGGTGAATGCCGAGGACTTCCCGGCCTTCATCGTCAATCGCATCCTGCTGCCGATGATCAACGAGGCCGTTTATGCCCTCTACGAAGGCGTCGGCAACGTCGAAGCCATCGACACCGGCATGAAGCTTGGCGCCAACCATCCGATGGGCCCGCTCGAACTCGCCGACTTCATCGGCCTCGACACCTGTCTGTCGGTCATGCAGGTCCTGCACGAGGGCCTGGCCGACTCCAAGTACCGCCCGTGCCCGCTGCTCGTGAAGTACGTCGAGGCCGGCTGGATCGGCCGCAAGGTCAAGCGTGGCTTCTACGACTACTCCGGCGAGCGGCCGGTTCCGACGCGCTGATCGCCGCTTCGCTCTTTCAGAAGGTCGAGCGCGTCGGCGCCACGACGATGTCGCGGATGCAGATCGTGGCCGGCAGCTTCCAGCAATAGGGCACGATCTCGGCCAGCTCCTCGGCCGACAGGAAGTCGGGATTGCCCAGAATCTCGCGGTACTTGTCGAAGCTGATGCCCATGCCGGCATGGATGTTGGTGCGAATGTAGGCGGGCGCCACGTTGACCACACGCACGCCGTTCATGCCCTCGGCCTCGCGCAGCGATTCGCTGAAGGCGCGCACGCCGTACTTGCTGGCGGTGTAGCCCAGCGCCACTGGCGAGACCTTGCGGTCGCTGACCGAGCTGATGTTGATGATGGTGCCCGATTTGCTGGCCGACATGTCGCCGATCACGACCTTGGTGCCGTTGAAGACGCCCTTCAGGTTGACGTCGATCTCGCGCGCATAGCTCTCCGGATCGACCTCCTTGAAGCCGCGCGCGTCGGCCATGCCGGCGTTGTTCACGAGGCAGGCGGTCTTGCCGAACTTCGCTTCGGCGCCGCGGATGGCTCGTTCGAGGGCGGCATAGTCGGCGACGTCGGCCTCGGCATAGACGGTGCGCTCGGCCGGCAGATCGGCGGCCGGCGCCATGTGGCGGGCGATCAGGACGAGCGCATGGCCCTCTTTGGCGAAAGCGCGGGCGATGGCGAGCCCGATGCCGGAGCTGGCGCCGGTAATCGCAACGAGCGGTCCGGTCATGGCGCGGGTCCAGTCAGCTTTGGCTGGCGATGGCTGCCTTCATGAGGGCGACACCTTCGGGCATGTCCCAATCGGCGTCGCCTTCCAGGCGGCCGATCTCGCGGCCCATCGGATCGACCAGGATCGAGGTCGGCAGCAGCGACACGTCGAGCTCCTGCATGGCCTTGCGCCCCTTGTCGAAATAGATGCCGAGATGGGCGAGCTTCTGGTCCTTGTAGAACGGCGCGACCTTGGGCTTCGTCGGACCGTCGATCGACAGCGGCAGCACCAGGAACTTGTCCTGGGGGAACATCGCCTGCAGCCGGTCGAGGCTCGGCATTTCCTTGACGCAGGGTGCGCACCAGGTCGCCCAGAAATTGATCAGCAGCGCCCGGTCGCGGAAATCGGCGAAGCGCAACGTCTTGTCGTCGGCGTCCTGGAACGCGAGATCGGGCAGCGGCTTGGGTGTCTTGGCCTTCTTGAACCGATCCATTTCCCCCGCGGCCCGTGCGGGAAGCGCAAGGGCTGCCAGGACCCCGGAGAGAATGTACCTCCGGCCGGGGAGGAAATTGGGGACGGGATATGTCATAAGCCGCGTTCCTAAAGGATCAATGGCTCGAATTCATGGCACGAAAGAACACGACCGCGCGAGTGCAGAAGGCGGGGGCGCCGAAGAGTCGCTCCAACACGATGTGGGGCGGGCGCTACAAGCTCGGCCCGGCGGAAATCATGGAGCGGATCAACGCTTCGATCGATTTCGACCGGCGGCTGTACGCGCAGGACATCGCAGGCTCGCTCGCCCATGCCGACATGCTGGTGGCCCAGGGCATCCTGACGGCCAAGGACGGTCGCGCCATCCGGCGCGGGCTGTTGAAGGTCCGCGAGGAGATCGAGAGTGGCCGCTTCAAGTTCTCGACCAAGCTCGAGGACATCCATTTCAACGTCGAGGCGCGGCTGACCGAGCTGATCGGTGCGGCCGGCGGCCGGCTGCACACCGCACGCTCGCGCAACGACCAGGTGGCGCTCGACGTCCGCCTGTGGGTGCGCGACACCATCGACCGGGTGGAGCCGATGCTGGCTGATCTGCAATCGGCCCTGATCGACCGCGCCGAGGAATACGCCGCCACCATCATGCCGGGCTTCACGCACCTGCAGACGGCGCAGCCGATCACCTTCGGCCACCATCTGCTGGCCTATGTCGAGATGTTCGGGCGCGACCGCAGCCGGCTGGCCGATTGCCGCGTGCGCCTGAACGAATCGCCATTGGGGGCGGCAGCCCTTGCCGGTTCACCCCATCCCATCGATCCGCGCAAGACGGCCAAGGCGCTCGCCTTCGACCGGCCGATGGCCAATTCGCTCGATGCCGTATCCGACCGCGACTATGTCGTCGAGTTCATCGCCGCGGCCTCGATCGCCGCCGTCCATCTGTCGCGCCTCTCCGAGGAGATCGTGATCTGGTGCTCGGCGCCGTTCCGCTTCATCGCGCTGTCGGATGCCTTCACCACCGGCAGCTCGATCATGCCGCAGAAGCGCAATCCCGATGCCGCCGAGCTGACGCGCGGCAAAACGGGCCGCATCGTCGGCGCGTTCGTGGCACTCTGCACCATGCTGAAGGGCCTGCCGCTCACCTATGGCAAGGACATGCAGGAGGACAAGGAGCCGCTGTTCGACGCCGCCGATTCGCTCGAGCTGGGCGTGGCGGCGATGACCGGCATGGTACGCGACCTCAAGGCCAACCCGGCACGCATGCGCGCCGTGGCGTCGGCCGACTATTCGGTGGCGACCGACCTCGCCGATTGGCTGGTGCGCGAGATCGACCTGCCGTTCCGCCAGGCCCATCACGTTACCGGCGCCCTGGTCGGCAAGGCCGCCGACAAGGGCATCGACCTCGACAGGCTCTCGCTGGCCGAGATGCAGTCGGTCGAACCCCGGATCAACCGCGGCGTCTATCGCGTGCTCACGGTCGAGGCCTCGGTCAAGGCGCGCAAGAGCCTGGGCGGCACGGCGCCGTCCAATGTGGTGCGCGCCGTCAAGGACGCGCGGCGTCGTTTTCTGGGACGCAGCAAGGTATCGGCGCGATGAGCTTCTTCGAGTATCGCAACGGCGAGATGCACGCCGAAGGCGTGACGCTTGCCGCCATTGCGGCCCAGGTCGGCACGCCTTTCTATTGCTACTCTGCAGGCGCGCTGCGTGCGGGCTGGAAGGAATTCGCCGACGCCATCAAGGGCATGAACGCCCCTCACAAGGTCGGCGTCGCCTACGCCATGAAGGCCAATAGCAACCTGGCTGTCGTTCGCCTGTTCGGCGAAATGGGGGCGGGGGCCGACATCGTCTCGGAAGGCGAGATGCGCCGCGCGCTCGCGGCCGGCATTCCGGCCGAGCGCATCATCTATTCCGGCGTCGGCAAGAAGGCCTCGGAGCTGATGGCCGCCCTGCAGGCCGGCGTCGGCCAGATCAATGTCGAGAGTTCGGCCGAGATCGAGACGCTGAACGCGGTGGCTGCCCAGCTCGGCGTCAAGCCCGCCATCGCCATTCGCGTCAATCCCGATATCGATGCCGGCACGCACGCCAAGATCACGACGGGCCGCAAGGAGAACAAGTTCGGCATCGACATCGACCTCGCGCGCGAGGCCTTCGCCCTGGCCGCCCGCCAGCCCCATCTCAAGGTGGTGGGTGTGGCCATGCATATCGGCTCGCAGCTCACCTCGCTCGAGCCCTATCGCGCGGCCATCGTGCGGGTGCGCGAATTGATCGGGCAGCTCCGCGCCGATGGCCACCGCATCGACCGCTTCGACATCGGCGGCGGCCTGGGGATTGTTTATGCCGACGAGAAGCCGCCTTCGATCGCCGAATTCATGGTCGTCGTGGCGAAGGAAACCAGCGGGTTGGGCTGCGAACTCACCTTCGAGCCCGGCCGACGCCTGGTCGGCGAGGCGGGCGTCCTGGTGGGTGAGGTCATCCTCGTGAAGCCCGGTTCGGCAAAGACTTTCGTCATTGTCGACGCCGCCATGAACGACCTCATCCGGCCGACCTTATATGAGGCCTGGCACGACATCCTGCCGGTGCGCGAACCCCGTCAAGATACCGCCACGATCCGCTGCGACATTGTCGGTCCGATCTGCGAATCGGGCGATTTCCTGGCACAGAACCGTGATTTGCCGCCGCTGGCTGCCGGAGACCTCGTCATGATACGCTCGGCGGGTGCCTACGGGGCGGTTATGGCGTCGAGCTACAACACGCGCCCCCTGGCACCGGAAGTGATGGTCGATGGCACGCGATTTGCGGTCATTAGACCCAGACCGACGATTGACGAGATGCTCTCCGCCGAGCGGTTTCCGCCTTGGATGGAGCCGGTAAAAGCGTAACGCCAATGGCGAGCTGAAAGGACGGCGATGGACGCCAGCCCGACCCCCACGATCGAAGCGCCTGGCCTCGGGCGCAAGGTCGGCGTGGCCCGGGCGGCGCTCGCCTGGGAAGTGCTTTGGCCGAGGCTGATGCCGCTGCTGGCCTATGTGGCGCTGTTCGTGGCCGCTGCCCACCTCGACCTCTTTGCCGGGCTGGAGCCCTGGACGCATTCCGGCCTGCTGGCCGTCCTGGCGCTCGCCCTCGCCGGCCTCGGCTGGTGGGAACTGAGGAATTTTTCCTGGCCCACGCAGGAAGCCGCGATCCGCCGCCTCGAGCGCGACAGTGGTGTGCCGCACCGCCCCCTTGTCGCCGTTCAGGACCGGCTTGCCGCCGGCGCCGACGACCCGATGGCCGCGGCCCTCTGGCAGGCCCATCGTCGCCGCGAGGTCGAACGCCTGGCCGGGCTCACCAACCGGCCGGCCCATCCAGGATTGGCCATCCTCGACACCTGGGCGTTGCGCCTCGTGCCGGTGCTGCTGCTGATCGTGGCGGTGGCGAGCGCCGGCGGCTGGCGCGCCGATCGCATGATGGCGGCGTTCACGCCGGCCTTTCCGCCGCCGCCTCCGGTGGTGGCCAATCTCTGGATCGCGCCGCCGGCCTATACCGGCAAGCCGCCGGTCTATCTCGACGTCAACGACCACGACAAGGTCCTGCGCGTGCCGGTCGGCAGCAAGCTCGCGGGCTTCGTCGACGACGTGCGCGGCCGCAAGCCGCCGCAACTCCTGATCGACGGCAAGCCCACCGACTTCACCACCGTCGGCAAGGGCAAGTACCAGATCGAGCAGATCATCACCGAAGGCAAGAAGATCGCCCTGCAGGCCCGCGGCGACGAGCAGGCGCGCTGGAAGCTGCATGTCATCCCCGACCTGCCGCCGACCATCGAGTTCGCCCGCCCGATCGGTGTCGACAAGTGGTCGACCAAGATCGACTACATCGCCGGCGACGATTTCGGCGTGACGGGCGTGCAGTTGCAGATCCGCCTCCACGGCAGCGTGCTGGGCGACGATGCGCTCAGCAGCGACGAGGAGCCGGAGGTTCTGCGCATCGACCTGCCGGTCGCCGGCAACTCCAGGAAGATTTCGGACTCCTTCGTGCGCGACCTCACCAGCCATCCCTGGGCCGGCCTCAAGGTCACCGTGATGCTGTTCGCGTCTGATGCCATCGGCCAGAAGGGCCGCAGCTCGGTCGAGACCTTCCTGCTGCCGGAGCGGGTGTTCAACGATCCGACCGCGCGCGCCCTGATCACGCTCCGCAAAGCCCTGACGCGCGATCCCACCGGGTTCCGGCTCGACGTCGCCGACGGCATGCGCATGATCCAGGCGAGGCCGGACGATTATCGCAACGATCCGGTGGTTCAGCTCGGGCTGCGCATCGGCGCGGCGCGCCTCGCCCAGAACGCCGACAAGGAAAACATCACCGAGACGCAGAAGCTTCTGTGGGATCTGGCGATGCGCCTCGAGAGCGGCGCCACGTCCGACGCCGAGCGGGCGCTCGAGCAGGCGCGCCAGGAACTGCGCGACGCCGTGCAGCGCCAGGCCGGCGACGAGGAGATCGAGAAGCTGATCCAGCAGCTCTATGACGCCATGGCCCGCTGGCAGCGCGAACTCGCCGAGAAGATGAAGGATCCCGAGGAACGCCGCCGCATGCAGGAGCAGGCGGAGAAGATGGATCCCAACAACACCATCACCGGCGACGACCTGCAGAAGATGCTCGACAAGATTCGCGAGATGGCGAAGAACGGCGACCGCGAAGGCGCCAAGCGCGCGCTCGAAGAGCTGCGCAAGATGATGGAAAACGCCACGCCGATGATGGCCCAGCCCGGACAGCAGCGCCAACCCGGCCAGCAGCGTGGCCAGCAGGGCCAGGGCAATCAGCAGGGCCGCGAGATGATGAATCAGCTCGACCGGCTGTCGCGCCGCCAGAACCAGCTTCTGGGCGAATCGGAGCGAGAGGGACGCCAGCAGGGCCAGCAAGGCCAACGCGGCCAGCAGGGCCAACGCGGCCAGCAGGGGCAGCAAGGACAACAGGGCCAACAGCAGCCCGGCCAGGGCCAGCCCGGGCAAGGCCAGGGGCAACCCGGCGATGGCCAGTGGGGCGAGCAGCAGCGCGGCCAGCAGGAGGGCCTGCGACGCCAGCTCGGTGACCTCATGCGGCGGCTCGACGAGAACGGCATGCCGATGCCCGAGTCTCTCGGCCGCGCCGAACGTTCGATGCGCGAGGCCGAGGAGTCGCTGAAGCGCGGCGACTCGCGCGAGGCATCCCGTTCGCAGCGTCGTGCGCTGGACAATCTTCAGCAGGGCATGGGCGACATGGCCGAGCAGATGCGCCAGCGCGGGCCGGGCAACGGCCAGGATCTCGCCGAGATCGAGGAGCGCGAGCGCAAGAGCGAGGATCGCGACCCGCTCGGCCGTTCCGATGGCAACTACGGCGACGCCGTCGACACCGGCACCGACAAGGTGCCGCTCGAACTCGAGCGTCAGCGCAGCCGCGAAATCCTCGACGAACTGCGCCGACGCGCCGGCGACCAGCTCCGCCCGAAGGAAGAGCTCGACTACATCGACCGGCTGTTGAAGACGTACTGAGTTATCGCTGGGGGCGCCCCAGCTAAGCCGGCTTCTCGACCACCCCGATGTACGGCAGGCCGCGGAAGCGGTGGGCCCAGTCGAGCCCATAGCCCACGAGAAATTCGTCGCCCGCCTGGAAGCCGACGAAATCGGCCTCCAGCGCCGCGCGCCGCTTCGCGGGCTTGTCGAGGAGCGTGCAGACCCAGACCTTGCGCGCATGGCGCTCGATCATGAGCTTCTTCGCGAAGCTGAGGGTGAGGCCCGATTCCAGGATGTCGTCGACCAGCAGGACATCGCGGTTGCGCACGTCGTCGACGATGTCGCGCACGATGCGAACGCTGCCGCTGGTCTCGGTGCCGCTGCCGTAGCTCGACAGGGTGAGGAAATCCATCGACCAGTCGGCGCCGGCCAGGCTGAGGGCGCGGATGAGATCGGCGGCGAACACGAAGCTGCCCTTGAGGACCGACACCACCAGCGTGTCGGCCGGAAGCTTGACGGCGAGCTCACCCGCCATGACATCGACACGGGCGGCGATTTCGGCGGCGGAAAAGCGGATGGAGACGGCCGGGCGATTGGGGGGCGGACGGTTGGGCATGGCAGGGCTCG
The DNA here is from genome assembly GCA_029946105.1 of Reyranella sp. GTDB lineage: Bacteria > Pseudomonadota > Alphaproteobacteria > Reyranellales > Reyranellaceae > Reyranella. The sequence continues at coordinate 16,735 of JAQSDW010000242.1, forward strand.
CTATTCGACGGCTGGCACGATGTCGGTGGTCCCGGAGGGCGGTTCGTCGAGGGCCTGGCTGAAGCTCACCCGCGCGCCCGGTCCGATCGGACCCTTGACCAGCGGATAGGTGCGTTCGCCCAGCACGTCGTTGTTCTTCCTGAAGATCAGCCGCAGCCGGTTGGTCGACCCCGGCGCCCGTCCGGCATTGACGACCTCACCCTGGACGACATAGCGGCCGTCGATCCATTCGATCTTGCTGGCGTCGAGGTCGATTTCGAGCCGTGCCTGGGCCGTCTTCGGTGCTGCGGCGGCCGGGCCGCGGAACGCCTCCAGGGTGAAGATCGGGCGCAAGGCGGCGGGGAGCCGGCCCGCGATCTCGGCACGCCAGGCGAAGGCCGCCGAGCCCAGGATAACGAGGAGGACGGCGGCGCCCGCAAGCCACTGGCGCCAGACACGTTTCGGCGGGGGGTGCGTCAGCGCGGGCAGGCCCGATCCGGGCGTTTGCGGGCGGATGACGACATCCGGCACCGAGCCTTCCGGCGACACTGTATCGGCCGGCGGAAGGGGCGTCGTCTGGGCGGGCTCGAACCAGCGATGGTTGCAGCGCGCGCACTGGACGGTGCGGCCGGCAGGGCCGATCGCCACAGGATCGACGGCGTACCGGGCGCTGCAGTTTGAACAGGTAACTTGCATGATGAGCGGGGAAGTTCCCCTAGATGTGCTTGCGGGCGGACGTTAGGCCACTAAAACTGGCCTTACAAGCAACACGGTCCTTCCCGCGCCCTTCATGCCTCCGTCCGGCCCTTCCTTCGACAGTTGCGCCCTCGCCGAGAGATCCCGGTGATCGGTTTTCGCCTGCGCTCGTTCTTCTTCAATGTGGGCTGGTATCTCGGCTCGACGGCGATTGCCATCGTGGGCTCGCCGATCCTGGTGCTGCCGCGCCGCGCCGTGGTCGCCTGGTCGCATTTCTGGATCGCCTTCTGTCTCGGCTGGCTCCGGCTCACCTGCCGGCTCACGCATCGAATGGGCGGTCTGGAAAACCTGCCGGCCGGCCCCGTGATCATAGCCTCCAAGCACCAGTCGACATGGGAGACGCTGGCCTTCGCCCTGCTGTTTCCCAACGCCGCGATCGTGCTCAAGCGCGACCTGTTGTTCATCCCCGTCGTCGGCTGGGCGATGGCGCGGGCCGGCCACATCGGCGTCGAACGCGGCGACGGCGCCTCGGCGTTGCGTGGCCTGGTGCGACAGGCCAAGGCGGCGGTGGCCGAGGGACGCTCCATCCTGATCTTTCCCGAGGGCACGCGGACACCGGTCGGATCGCAGCCGCCCTATCAGGTCGGCACAGCAGCCCTCTATCGCCAGCTCGGCATCCCGGTCGTGCCGGTGGCTCTCAATTCGGGGGTTTTCTGGGGCCGGCGCAAATTCATCAAGTGGCCGGGCGTCATCGACGTCGAATTGCTACAGGCCATCCCGCCGGGCCTCGACCGCAAGACCTTCATGGCGACGCTGCGCGAGCGCATCGAGGACACCACGGGTCGGCTGGTCACCAACGCTCGACGAATACAACCATAGGTATGTTGTACAATAGTTATTCAACCGTTGAAGTGGGCCTGCTCATTCACGGTTGGAGAGACGACATGTCGATGGATTTGCATGTTTGTTGGCGCGGTGACCTTGCGTGGGACCGCGCCAGGCTGAAGTCCGCCCTGGATGCCCTCGGGTTCGACGCAACCGTACTCTACGATTTCGAGGGCGCCGAGGCCTACTGGCCGATCGAAATTGCGGGCTGCAAAACCGGCGTCGAAATATACTTCGACGATAATCTCGAAGAATTGACCGGGCTGTATCCCGAACTGGCCGCAGCTGTGGACGGTAGAGACAAGGTGGTCAACTTCACTTGGGGCGCGGATGCTGCCGAGGGCGGTACCGCTTTGGCTCTGGCCGCCGCGCTCACGAGCCTGGGTGACGCCATCATTTACTTTCCGCAGGACGCAATATGCATGACCAAAGCGGAGGCGGCGGACGAGGCCCGAAAAATGTTCGAACTCGCCAAAACCGAAGGCTATCGCGCGCATGACGAATAGGAACGAAAAAGGAACATTTCTGTTGATATCAGGGACCGTCGCGCCTACTTTTTGACAATGGAATGGGCTCCGGTTTCCCAGCGTATCTGGGACATGAAATATCGCTTCCGCGACGCGACCGGCTTATTGGGCGGCCAATCGGGCGGCCAGACCGACGCCGACCTGGACGCGACGTGGTGGCGCGTGGCGCGGGCGCTCGCGGTGCCGGAACGCGACCCGGAGCTTTGGGCCGGCCGGTTCCACGACGCCCTGTCCGGTTTCAAGTTCCTGCCGGCTGGCCGCGTGATTGCGGGTGCCGGCACCGGCCGCAGTGTCACCCTTTTCAATTGCTTCGTTATGGGAACGATCGGCGACGACATGTCGTCGATTTTCGAGAACCTGCGCGAGGCCGCGCTCACCATGCAGCAGGGCGGTGGCATCGGTCACGACTTCTCGACGCTTCGGCCGCAGGGCGCGCCGGTGAAGGGCGTTGGTGCCGACGCCTCGGGGCCGCTGTCGTTCATGGATGTGTGGGACGCCATGTGCCGTACCATCATGAGCGCAGGCTCGCGCCGTGGCGCCATGATGGCGACGCTGCGCTGCGATCATCCCGACATCGAGGCTTTCGTCGATGCCAAGCGCGATCCTACGCGCCTGCGCATGTTCAACGTCTCGGTGCTGGTTACCGACGCCTTCATGAAGGCAGTGAAAGACGATGCCGACTGGAACCTGGTGTTCGGCGGCAAGGTCTTCCGTACCATCAAGGCGAAGGCGCTGTGGGAGCGCATCATGCGCGCCACCTACGACGTTGCCGAACCCGGCGTGATCTTCATCGATCGCGTCAACCGGCGGAACAACCTGCAGTATTGCGAGACTATCCAGGCGACGAACCCGTGTGGCGAACAGCCGTTGCCGCCCTACGGCGCGTGCCTGCTGGGTTCGATCAATCTCGCTGCCCTGGTGAAGAAGCCGTTCACGCCTGAAGCCAGCCTCGATCTCGAAGCGCTGGAGAAACTCGTGCCGATTGCGGTGCGCATGCTCGACAACGTGGTCGATGTCTCGCGCTTTCCCCTGCCGCAGCAGGAGAAAGAGGCGAAGGCCAAGCGCCGCATCGGGCTCGGCGTCACCGGTCTGGCCGACGCACTGATCCTCTGCGGCGTGCGCTACGGCTCGGCCGAGGCGGTGCGGCTCACGCGCGAATGGCTGGGCGCGGTCCAGCGCTTGTCCTATCTTGCCTCGGCCGACATAGCGGCGGAAAAGGGCAGCTTCGAACTCTACGATCGCACCAAATATTTGGCTGGCGAGACGATCCGCGGCCTGCCCGAGGATGTGCGCACCGCCATCGGCCGCTACGGCATCCGCAATGCGCTGCTGAATTCGATCGCGCCCACCGGCACGATCTCTCTGCTGGCCGACAATGTTTCCTCCGGCATCGAGCCGGTGTTCGCCTTCGGCTATGTGCGCCATGTGCTGCAACCCGACGGAACCAAGCGCGAGGAAAGCGTCGAGGACCAGGCATTCCGCGTCTGGCGCGAGCTCAAGGGCAACGAGGCGCCGCCATCGGACGTGTTTGTCGATGCCCAGACGCTGACGCCCGCCGATCACCTCGCCATGCAGGCTGCGGCGCAGGACTTCGTTGACAGCTCGATCTCCAAGACCATCAACCTGCCGCGCGACGTCTCGTTCGAGGCCTTCCAGAGCGTCTACGCGGAGGCCTATGCGCAGAACTGCAAGGGCTGCACGACCTATAGGCCGAACGATGTGACGGGCGCAGTGCTCGAGGTGAGGCCCGAAGCAGCCGAGCCGCGGGCCACTCCCGCACTCGTGCCGGTGCCGGCGCGCGACGGCGCGCGCGGGGACGGTGTCGTCTATATCGCCCAGCCGCTCGACAGGCCAGAAGAGCTGCCGGGTCAGACCTACAAGATAAAATGGCCGGGCAGCGACCACGCGATCTACATCACCATCAACGACGTGATGCAGGACGGCCGCCGCCGGCCGTTCGAGATCTTCATCAATTCGAAGAACATGGAGCACTACGCCTGGACCGTGGCGCTCACCCGCATGATCTCGGCGGTGTTCCGCCGCGGCGGCGACGTGTCGTTCGTGGTCGAGGAGCTGAAGGCCGTATTCGATCCGCGCGGCGGCCAGTGGATGGAGGGCCGCTACGTGCCGTCACTGCTGGCGGCGATCGGCGGCGTGATCGAGCGGCACCTGATCGAGATCGGGTTCCTGAGCCCGGCCGATGCGCCGCTGCTGGCAGAGGCCGCCGATCAGCGGATCCGGCTGGCGGCCGGCGCCCGCGAACCGGCGCAGAGGGGACCGGGGGCCAACGTGGCGGCGATGGGTCAGTGCCCGAACTGCGGCGCCGCCTCCCTCACGCACCAGGAAGGCTGCGACGTCTGCCTCAACTGCGGCTACTCGCGCTGCGGCTGATCGAGGCTGACGGCATTGCTAGCGACGTCAAACAAGTCATTCGGTGTCCCACGGCGTATCAGGTCTCAACCAGAATTCGCGAGCCAGAACAGGGCATTACCCGTTGCGCCGGCCGCGTCCATCGACGTGAACCCGTGTCCCATCGACTGAGCGCCGGGGCGGGAGTCAGCCCAGTTCGAGCGAGATTCCGGCGGTCTTGCTGACCTCGGCCCAGATCTTGGCGAAGTTGCCGACGAACTTGGTGTATTCGGCCGGGGTCATCGGCTTGGCTTCGGGCAGCAGCACGACTTCCTTGAAGCGTTCGACGACTTCGGGCGCCTTGTAGGCCTTCTGCAATTCATCGTAGAGGCGGGCCACGATCTCGGGCGACATGCCCTTGGGGCCCGAGACGCCGACCCAGGTCGAGGTCGTCATCTTGGGGAAGCCCTGTTCGGCAAACGTGAGGCCGTTGGGGTACATGTCGATGCGTGTTTCCGAGCTTATCGCCAGCATGCGGACCTTGCCGGCATTGATGTGCGGGACGTTGGTCGTGATCGGGTCGAACATCGACGGGATGGTCCCGGCCAGCATGTCCTGCAGCGACGGCGCCGAGCCGCGGTAGGGCACGTGCTTCAGCTTGATGCCGGCCAGGCTGGACAGCAATTCGCCCATCAGATGGGTGTTGGAGCCGATGCCGGAACTGCCGAAGGCGATCTGGTCCGGCTTGGCCTTGGCGTCGGCGATGTAGTCGGCCAGCGTCTTGTAGGGCGAATCGCCCGGGACGATCAGGACGTTGGGCGTATGGCCGATCAGGGTGACGTGGGTGAAGTCGGTGATCACGTTGTAAGGCAGCTTTGGATAGATTCCGGGCGCGATGCCCAGCGGCGAGGCATGGGAGATGACCAGGGTGTAGCCGTCGGGGGCGGCCTTGGCGGCGAGGTCCGAGCCGATCGTGCCGCCGGCGCCGGGCCGGTTCTCGACGATGACCTGGGTGCCCAGTGCGGCCGAGAGCTTGGGCGCCAGGATGCGCGAGATCGTGTCGGCCGTGCCGCCCGGCGGGAAGGTGGCGATCAGCTTGATCGGCGCCTTGGTCGGCCAGTCGGTGCTTGCGCGGACTGCTGGCGCTGCGAGGGACGAGCCCAATGTGGCGGCAGAGGCGGCGACGACGGTGCGGCGGGTCAATTTCATGCAGGGCTCCCGGTCGGCTGCGCCGATTCCGGCGCGTTACGTTCTGGGTCGCTGCAATGGGTGTGCCATCCGGGGGACTCGGCCCTTGATTTGCCATATGACTGACCGCAAATGCTCGGGCGAACACGGAGACCAATGAATGACGGGGCTTAGGTATCTGGCGGCGCTGATCGTAATCGGGGCAACGGCGATGGCCGGCTCTGCGGTCGCCGTTGCGCAGCCGCTGCCGAGTGATCGCAGCGACCTCGCTTATTCATACGCGCCGCTGGTCAAGCGCGTGTCGCCGGCCGTCGTGAACATCTACACGACCACGAACGCGCGGGTGCAGCGCCGCCTGCCGTTCCCTTTTCCCGGCGTCCCGCAGGCGGGCGAGCGGGTGCAGAATTCGCTGGGGTCGGGCGTGCTGGTCCGGCCTGACGGGCTGATCGTGACCAACGCCCATGTCGTGAAGGGCGCCGACGAAATTCGCATCGTGCTCGCCGACCGGCGCGAATACGAAGCCAAGGTCGTCACCCAGGACGAGCGTTACGACCTGGCGCTGGTCCGCATCGACGTCGCGGGCGAGAAGTTTCCCTTCCTCGAGATGCGTGATTCAGACTCGGTCGAGGTCGGCGATGTCGTGCTGGCGATCGGCAATCCGTTCGGTCTGAACCAGACCGTGACCAGCGGCATCGTCTCGGCGGTGGCGCGCAGCGCCGGTGGCGTCAACGATTCGAACTTCTTCCTGCAGACCGACGCGGCCATCAATCCCGGCAACTCCGGCGGCGCCCTGGTGAGCCTCGACGGACGGCTAATCGGCATCAATACGGCGATCTATTCGCAGAGCGGCGGCTCGGTGGGTATCGGCTTCGCCACGCCGTCGAACATCGTGGCGCGCATGGTCGCCATCGGTGAGCAGGGCGGCCGCATCGTGCGCCCCTGGCTTGGCGTCAGCATGCAGCGCGTGACGCCCGATCTCGCCGCGGGCTTCGGTCTGTCGCGGCCGGCCGGCCTGGTGGTGAAGGAGGTCTTCCTCGCTGGACCCGGTGCCGACGCCGGCCTCAAGCGCAACGACGTGATCATCGCGCTGCGCGACCTGCCCATCGACGATGAGGCCGGTCTCCGGTTCCGCCTTTCAACGCTCCAGGTCGATACGGTGGTGCCGGTGCGCATCGTTCGGGCCGGCAAGGAATTGATCGTCCAGATGAAGCTCGCGGCCCCGCCCGAGGACCCGCCACGCGATCGCTCGTCGCTCGACGGTCGCCAGCCGCTCTCCGGCGCCACCGTGGTCAACATGTCACCGGCGGTTGCGGAAGAGATGGGCCTCGCCGAATGGCGGCCGGGTGTTGCCGTCGTCGAGATCAAGCCGGGTGCCTATGCCGCCCGGTTCATCCGTCCCGGCGACATGATCCTGGCCGCCAACGGCCAGGACGTGAAGAGCGTCGAGGACCTCAAGAAGCGCATCGCCGCCGGCATCGCCAACGTCTCGATCGGACGCGAGGGCATGGTATCCACCGTCCAGTTCCGCTGAGGCGTGGTAGCCTCGGATCGTGCCGGCTGAACTCTTCGCCTCGCTCGCCCCGACGCCGCTTGCCGAACGCCTGCGGCCGCGCGCGCTTGGCGAGATCCTGGGTCAGGATCATCTGCTCGGGCCCGAGGGTCCGCTCGGCCGCATGTTGGCGGCACGCAAGCTCAGCTCGCTGATCCTGTGGGGGCCGCCAGGCTGCGGCAAGACGACCATCGCGCGGCTGCTCGCCGAGGCGACCGACCTGCATTTCGAGCCGCTGTCGGCGGTGTTCTCGGGTGTCGCCGACCTGCGCAAGATCTTCGAGGCGGCACGCCAGCGCCGCAAGGACGGCAAGGGCACGCTGCTGTTCGTCGACGAGATCCACCGCTTCAACCGCGCCCAGCAGGATGGCTTCCTGCCCTATGTCGAGGACGGCACAGTCACCCTGATCGGCGCGACCACCGAGAACCCGTCGTTCGAACTTAACGCCGCGCTCCTGTCGCGTTGCCAGGTGCTGGTGCTGCGCCGCCTCGACGAAGCCGCACTGGAGACGTTGTTGGCCCGGGTCGAGAAGACGCTCGGCCGCGAACTCCCCCTCGATGAGCAGGGACGGCAATCCCTGTTCGCCATGGCCGATGGCGATGGCCGCTACCTGATTGGCCTCGCCGAGCAGCTCGCCCAGCTCAAGGAGAAGGGGCCGTTGCCACCGGCCCGGCTGGCGACGTTGCTGCAGAAGCGCGCGCCGCTCTACGACAAGGCGCAGGAAGCGCACTACAATCTGATCAGCGCGCTTCACAAGTCGCTGCGCGGGTCCGACGTCGATGCCGCCCTCTACTGGTTCGCCCGCATGCTGGATGGCGGCGAGGATCCCAAGTACATCGCCCGCCGCCTCGTCCGTTTCGCCGTCGAGGACATCGGCATGGCCGATCCCCAGGCGCTCACCCAGACGCTGGCGGCGTGGGACACCTACGACCGTCTCGGCTCGCCTGAGGGTGAACTCGCCATCGCCCAAGCGGTGATCTATCTCGGCACCGCGCCCAAATCGAATGCGGGCTATGTCGCCTACGGTGCCGCCAAGCGCGCCGCCAAGACCCATGGCTCGCTGACACCGCCGATGCACATCCTGAATGCGCCGACCAAGCTCATGAAGGAGATCGGCTACGGCCAGGGCTACGAGTACGACCACAACGCAGCCGACGGATTCTCCGGCCAGAACTACTTTCCCGACGGCATGGTGCGCGAGGAGTTCTACCAGCCTGTCGAGCGCGGCTTCGAGCGCGAGATCGTGAAGCGCCTGGAGTACTGGAAGAAGCTTCGCGAGAAGAAGCGCTGAGCCGTCAGGGCTTCGGCATCGCCTTCACGACCAGGCGGTCGCGGCCATAGATGTCGTCGCGGAACGTCGCCGCGCCAGCAGCATCGGCCGTCGTGGTGCGGTAGGTGACGTAGAGCGTGACCGGCTCGGGGAAGGTGTAGTGTGCCTGCTGGCCCGAATCGATGACCTGCCGCACGCGGTCCTTGCTGAAGCCGCTCTTGCCGTTGAACACCTTCTCGACGAAATCCAGCGGGCTGAGCAGACGGATGCAGCCATGGCTGAAGTTGCGGCTGCCCTCGGTGAACAGCCAGCGGCTGGCGGTGTCGTGCATGTAGATCCCGTACTTGTTGGCGAACGGGAAGAAGATGTAGCCGAGCGCATTGGAGGCGCCGGAATCCTGCCGGATCCGGTAGGGAAACGCCTTGGGATGGATCGAATTCCAATCGATCGTATTGGGATCGATCTCGGTGTCGTCGCTCCAGTTGGCGAAGATCTTGAAGCTGCCCCCGGTCAGCGCATTGGGATCGCGGCGCAGCAGCGGCAGGTATTCCTCGCCGGCGATCGACTGCGGCACGGTCCAGAACGGGTTGGTCTGGAAGCCGCGCATCACCGAGGAGATCTCGGGCGTCGGATCCTTCGGCGTGCCCACGATCACCAGGCTCTGGAACGCGACCTTGCCGCCGTCGACGAACACCATCGAATAGTCGCCGGCATTCACGAACACGTAGCGGCTGCCGAGATCCTCGGGCAGCCAGCGTCGGCGCTCCAGGTTGGCCACGATCTGCTCGATGCGTTCGTCGATCGTGGTGTTGAGCGAGCGGACCGTCTTGGCGCCGATGACGCCGTCGACCGTCAGGCCCTTGGTCTCCTGGTAGGCCTTGACGACGGTGACCAGCGCCTCGTCGTACTGATCGGCGACAAGGCCGGGGTCGGGCAGCTTGAGGTCGAGTTCGGCCAGGCGCTTGCGTAGCACCGGCACGCGGGCGTCGATCATGCCCGGCTTCAGCGCCACGCCGTCGGGCATCGGTGTGAAGGCTGCCTTGGCGCGCTTGTCGCGCCAGATCGCCAACGCTTTTTGCAGTCCAGGGTAGTCGCCCTTGGGCGGAAGAGACGTCAGGTAGGCCGCGAAGTCGGGCGCTTCGGCGGCCGCTTTCAACAGGTCCGTCCGGTCGACCTTGCGCTGGTCGATCGAGATTTCCTTGTCGATCCGGTTGGCGCGCACGCGACCCGTTGACACATCGCTGGCGTAGGAGACGAACGCCGCCGTGAGAAGCGCCTCTGCCGCTGCCGGATCTGACCCCGGCGCCACAGCCTTCTCGACATCGGCCAGACTGTACCAGGCAGGGTTGAGCCCGTGGTCGCCGGCCGCGCGCAGAACGCCCACAAGTGCGTCTGCACGGACTTTGCCGGCTGACCCGGTCCACAGCGTGTCGCTGGCAAGGGAGGGAAACGACCCGAAAACGGGTACGACGAAGGCCAGTAGACCGGCGAGAAAATGAAGGCGAATCACTCGTCTCGTATAGCCGGAAACTTCCGATTCGTCCATGAAGCGGTGAAATCATGCGCTTCGAGAAAGCCGAGCAGATCCTGGGTAGCCCGCTGCTTCAGTTCCGGCGTCCCGCCGCCTGCCCGCGCGCCTCGGGTGACGCAATGCTGCCGGGCCCAGGCCTGGTAGTCGGGCTCGCTCATCGCCCGTCCCGCCGCCGGGATGAAATGCGTGCCGTCGTCCTCGATGTAGTTGCGGCAGCACGACCAGTTCTCGGCATCCTTGATGTCGAACACCGGCCCGATCGACTCCCAGCCGTGATGGGCGCTGCCGTAGACCTTGACCTTGATCCGGCCGTTGCCGGTGGCCCGCATGCGCTCGGCGTATTCGACGGCGAGCGGTGCCGGCGTGTAGTCGTCGCGCGCGGCCAGCATGAAGAACATCGGCCGGCCGTGGGTTGTCGGGTCGCGGTGCTGGGCCGTGGCGCCGGGGCAGATCGCTACGTGAAGGTCGAACAGGTGGGCGAAGCCGCCGCGCCAGCGCTGGCGGACGGCGATTGCCGCATTGAGGGTCGCCACGCCGCCCTTGGAGACGCCCATGATGCCGATCCGCTGGGGATCGATGCGGCGGTCGTCGCGCAGCAGGGCAAGGGCTGCGAAGGCATCTCCCTCCATCTGGGCGCCCGAGACCAAGCTCTGGTCCGCGACCGTGCGGCGGACGCCGCGGCCGGTGAAGCTGTCGACGATCAGGGCAGCCGTCCCGGCCTCGTTGAGCCTCTGGGCGTAATAGTGCTCGCGGTGGCGCTGCACGCCGGCGCTGCTGGTCAGGATCACCATGCAGGGCGCCGGACGCTCGCCCGGCGCCGGCAGGTGCAGACTCGCGGTCAACCGCGCCGGTCGGCAGGCGGCCGGATGATCGAACGTCAGCGTGTCGAACGATACCGATTCCATGGACCCTGTTTAGCTTGTCGCCTAGGTTGCGCGCCATGAGCGACAGCCCCGTCTCCAACGCTTCCCCGGGTGGCCCGCGCGGCCAGGTCCAGACGCGCGCCGTATCCGACGATGAGGCCGGCCTGCGGCTGGATCGCTGGTTCCAGCGCCATTTCCCCGGCCTCAGCCACGGCGCCCTGCAGAAACTCCTGCGCACGGGCCAGGTGCGCGTCGACGGCAAGCGGGCGGAAGGCAACGACCGGGTCGAGCCGGGACAGCAGGTTCGCCTGCCGCCCGGCGTCACCCTGGCACCGCCGCCCAAGCCGCGGGAGATCGCCACCGTCTCCGACCGCGATGCCGCCGAAATGCAGTCCCTGGTCATCCATCGCGACGATCAGGTCATCGTCCTGAACAAACCGCCGGGCCTTGCGGTACAGGGCGGGACCGGCACGGAGCGGCATATCGACGGCATGCTCGACGCGCTTCGGTTCGGCTTCGAGGATCGGCCGCGCCTGGTCCATCGCCTCGACAAGGATACCAGCGGCCTTCTTCTGATCGCCCGGACCGGGCAGGCGGCAAAACGGCTGGCCGAGTCGTTTCGCCAGCGCGAGACGGAAAAGCTCTACTGGGCTGTCGTCGTCGGGGTACCGCCGCAGAAGGAGGGCGCCATCGACCTGCCGCTCGCCAAGCGGCCGGGCGCGCGCGACCGGGAGATGATGCAGGTCGACAAGGAGAACGGCCAGAAAGCCCTGACGCATTTTCGCGAGCTCGACCGCCTGGCCAAGCGCGCGGCGCTGCTGGCGCTGTGGCCGCGTACTGGGCGCACGCATCAACTGCGCGTTCATTGCGCGGAGATCGGTTGTCCGATTCTCGGCGACGGCAAGTATGGCGGCGAGGAAGCTTTGCTCGCCTCCGTCGCCGACGCCCGCCGCTTGCACCTGCATGCTCGCCGGCTGCTGCTGCCGCATCCCTCGGGCAAGGGCGAACTGAAGGTCACGGCCGAGCTGCCGCCTCACTTCCGCCGTACGGTTGAAGCATTCGGCTTTGCGACGGACGGCGACTGAGCGAGAATCTGACGGCATGCGCATTCCATGGAGGCGGCTGGCCTGGGTTCTGGCAGCGGTGATTCCGCTGGCCGTGATCGGTGGGCTCATTTGGGGCGCCACCCGCGACCTTTCCCGCTATCAAGCCCGGCTCACCGAACAGATCCGCAAGGTGACCGGCCGCGAACTCGCCGCGAAAGTGCCGCTGGCGGTGAAGCTCGGCCGCTATCCGGCGATGGTCGCCGAAGGCGTGACGCTGACCAATGCCGCTTGGGGTTCCCGGCCCGAGCTGGCGCGGGTGCGTAAGCTCACGCTGTTCCTCGACCCGGTGGCTCTGCTGCTGGGCGAGATCAAGATCGGCCGACTGGTGCTCGAAGGCGCCGACATCCTGGTCGAACGCAATGACATAGGTGATTCCAACCTCGACATGCTGCCGCCGCCCGACGGTTCGGGACCTCATCCCGGCGAGAACCGTTCGCTGCGCCTGCGCACCAACGCGGCTTTCCCGTGGATCGGTGTGATCGAGCTTAAGGACTCGGTGCTGACCATCGCCGAAGGCGCGGGCCGGCCCCCGGTCGTCCTCGAGGTGGCGACGGCTACCCTGAAATCGTCGGCGCCCAATCAGCCGCTGCAGGTCGAAGGCCGCTTCAGTGCTCCGCAGGCCAGCCCGCTCACGCTCACGGGCACGGCCGGCTCGTTCGATGGCTGGATGAGGGGCCTGCCCGGCAACATCGACGTGCAGGGTGCCCTGGGCGAGGGCAAGATCTCGATCAAGGGTGGCGTTGGGGTGAAGGGAACCAACATCCAGATCGTCTCCGAAGGCCCGGATGTATCGGTCTTCGGGTCCTACATTCATCTGCCGGTACCGCGCGGCGGCCCCTATGCGCTGAACGCCAAGGCCGGGACCCAGCGCAACGGCTTCAAGGTCGAGGTGACGACTTTGAAAGTGGGTTCCAGCGAACTCAGCGGCGACGCGCTGTTCCGCGCCGATCGCAAGGGCACGCCGACGATAACGATCAACGCCGATGTCAGCCGGCTCGACGTCAGCGAGTTGCGCGCGCCTGCCGCGCCGCCGTCAGTGGCCGGATCGCCGACGCCGGCGCAGCCCAGGATCGTGCCCACCATGCCGTTTGCGGCGAGTTGGCTCGGTCGCTCCGCCGTCTCGGTGACCGTGCGACTGGGCGAGGTCGTCGGGCTGGGCAGCAAGATGCAGAACGGCTCCGTCACGCTCGCCTCGAACGACACGCGGTTTTCCTTCCGGGCCGCCGCAACCATCGGCGGCGGCTCCGCCGGTTTCGATCTCGTCTACGATCCGACCGGGCGCATCGGTCAGGCGACGCTCACGGCATCGGTCAACCGTGTCTCGCTCGGTGAACTGGCGAGCGTGCTCGGCTTCGACCTCGGCTTGCGCGATGCCGTGGGCGACATCGACCTGCGCCTGCGCGGCGGCGGACGTACCACGCGCGATGCGCTGAACTCGGCCAGCGGGTCGATCGACATCGCCGTCACCAAGGGCCTGTGGCCGCGCGAGCCGCTCGCCAATTGGCCGGCGGAAACGCAGCGTCTGCTAGGCGTTACCGACACCGGCGTGCCTTTCAATTGCATTGCCGGCCGCTTCGATGTGAGCGGCGGCGTCGCCAGCCTGCGAAGGCTGGTGGTCGATACGCCGCGCTCCACGATGGTCGGCGGCGGCTACGTCCATCTGCGCACCGAGGGCTGGGAATTCATCCTCGCGTCCGAGGCACGCGATGCCCAGAACGCCGCGCTGGCCTCGCCGCTGCGCCTGAAGGGCGGCAGCGGCCGGCCGACGGTGGGCGCGCTGGAACCCAACTTGGCCAAGTTGATCATCGGCGCCGGGGTCGTGCCCAGCCTCGTGTCCCAGGTCAATCAGGCGGCGCGCCAGACAGGCGTCAATCCATGCGCCGCGGTCGCGCCGCGCGTCGAAGGCCTGAGGCCGGGATTGCGGGCGCAGATGCCGGTGCCGGCCGTCGACCTCCGCCAGCGCGCCGGACGCCCGGCGGCGTCCGCCCCTCAACCGTCGCCGAGGCGCACACCATGAAGCGCTTCTACCAGGAGACGGCGGTCGGACCGGACGACGGCGGGTTTCGTGTGCTGCTCGACGGCAAACCCATGCGCACGCCGGCGAAGGCGATCCTCGTCGTTCCCACGAGGCCGCTGGCCGAAGCCATCGCGGTCGAATGGGGCGGCGTCCCGGACAAGGCGGAAATCAACGCGGCACACCTGCCGCTGACGCGCCTGGCGGCAACCGGCCTCGATCGGGTCGTTCCGCGGCGCGACGAGATCATCTCCGATACCGCGAAATACGCCGGGTCCGATCTGCTGTGCTATCGCGCCACCACGCCGGAGAGCCTGGTGAAGCGGCAGCACGACGCCTGGCAACCGCTGCTCGATTGGGCGGCTGAAAAATATGGCGCGCGCCTTGCCGTCGCCGAGGGAATAACGTTCGTCGACCAACCCGAAGACGCCCTGCGGCGCTTGCGCGACGTCGTGGCCCTGCACACCGATCTCGCTCTGTCGGCGCTCTATAATCTCACGCACACCGCCGGATCGGTGATCATCGCGCTTGCGGTGGCGGAGGGGCGGCTGTCCGCCGAAGGTGCATTTGCCGCCGCGCAGGTCGACGAACTCTATCAGATCGACCGCTGGGGCGACGATCCGTTGGCCTTGAAGCACCGCGAGGGGGTCGCCAAAGACATTGACGCCAGCACCCGGTTTCTGGCGTTGCTGGAGAAGGCGCGACTGCGCGGCTGAAGAGGGAAGAGAGACATGGGATCAGGCAGCAAGTTCCGTCAGGTTCTGGCGAAGAACGGTCTCGTCGAGGCGATGGCCGCGCACAGCCCGCTGTCGGCGATGCTGGCGGCCGAAGCGGGCTTCGACGCGATCTGGGCCAGCGGCTTCGAACTCTCGGCCATGTACGGCGTGCCGGATGTCAGCGTCGTGTCGATGACCCAGCATCTCGACATGACGCGGGCGATGGTCGACCGGTCGGGGCTGCCGGTGGTCGCCGACATCGATACCGGCTTCGGCAATGCCATCAACGTCCTCTATGCCGTCGAACAGTACGAGCGCGCCGGCGTGGCCGCGATCGTGATGGAGGACAAGAGCTTCCCCAAGGTCACCAGCCTGATCGCCGGCGGCCGCCAGGACATGGTCCGCATCGAGGAATTCCAGGGCAAGATCGAGGCCGCGCGTAAGGCGCGACGAGATCCGGATCTGGTCATCGTGGCCCGCACCGAGGCGCTGATCGCGGGCCTCGGCCAGGACGAAGCTTTGAAGCGGGCGCGCGCCTATGAAGCCGCCGGCGCCGACATGATCCTGGTGCACTCCAAACAGAAGACGCCGGATGAGATCGAGGCCTTTGTCCGTGCCTGGGACGGCAAGGTGCCGATTGCCCTGGTGCCGACAGCCTATCCACAAATGACGGTAGCCCGGGTGAAGGAGCTCAAGAAGATCGGCTTGCTGATCTGGGGCAACCACGCCATTCGTGCCTCCGTGGGGGCAATGCGCGCGACCTTTGCGCAGATCCGCAAGGATCGGGGAATCCATGGCGTCGAAGCGAGCATCGCCACGGTCGAGGACGTCTTCGAGCTGCAGGGCATGGGCACGGTCAAGGACAACGAGAGGCGATTCCTCCGCTAGACGCCGTCGTGCTAATGGCTGAGAACTGTCGCGGAAGGCCGGGGACATAGATGCAGCACATGTTGGAAGAACTCGAACGCCGCCGCGCCGGCGCGCGCCTGGGCGGCGGGACGCGCCGCGTCGAGGCGCAGCACGCCAAGGGCAAGCTGACAGCGCGCGAGCGCATCGACGTGCTGCTCGATCCGGACTCGTTCGAGGAATACGACATGTTCGTCGAGCATCGCTCGATCGACTTCGGCATGGAGAACCAGAAGATCCCGGGCGATGGCGTGGTCACCGGCCACGGCACGATCAACGGCCGTCTGGTCTATGTATTCAGCCAGGATTTCACCGTGTTCGGCGGCGCGCTGTCGGGCATGCACGCGGCCAAGATCTGCAAGGTCATGGACATCGCCATGAAGGTCGGCGCGCCCGTGCTGGGCATCAACGATTCCGGCGGCGCGCGCATCCAGGAGGGTGTCGATTCACTTGCCGGCTACGCCGACGTGTTTCAGCGCAACGTCATGGCCTCGGGCGTGATCCCGCAGATTTCCATGGTCATGGGCCCGTGCGCCGGCGGCGCGGTCTATTCGCCGGCCATGACCGACTTCATTTTCATGGTGAAGGACAGCTCCTACATGTTCGTCACCGGTCCCGACGTGGTGAAGACGGTGACGCACGAGACCGTGACGCAGGAGGAGCTGGGTGGCGCGCTCACCCATACGCAGAAGTCGGGTGTCTCCGACCTCGCTTTCGAGAACGACGTCGAGGCCCTGCTGCAACTGCGCCGCTTCGTCGATTTTCTGCCGGCCAACAACCGCGAAAAAGCGCCGGTGCGCGCCACGCTCGATCCGGCGGACCGCGACGATGCCTCGCTCGACACGCTGGTGCCCGAAAATCCCAACAAGCCCTACGACATCAAGGAACTGATCCTGAAGGTCGTGGACGAGAGCGATTTCTTCGAACTGTCGCCGGAGTGGGCGGCGAACATGGTGGTGGGCTTCGGCCGCATGGCCGGCCGCACCGTGGGCTTCGTCGCCAATCAGCCGATGGTCCTGGCGGGCTGCCTGGACATCGACAGCTCGCGCAAGGCCGCGCGGTTCGTGCGCTTCTGCGACGCCTTCAACATTCCGATCGTGACCTTCGTCGATGTGCCGGGCTTCCTGCCTGGTACGCAGCAGGAGTTCGGCGGCATCATCAAGCACGGCGCCAAGCTGCTCTACGCCTATGCCGAGGCGACGGTGCCGAAGGTGACGGTGATTACCCGCAAGGCCTACGGCGGCGCCTATGACGTCATGGCGTCGAAGCATCTGCGCGGCGACGTGAACTACGCCTGGCCGGGCGCGGAGATCGCCGTGATGGGCGCCAAGGGTGCGGTGGAGATCATCTTCCGCTCCGACATCGGCGATGCGAAGAAGATCGCGGCGCGCACGGAAGAATATCGCGAGAAGTTCGCCAATCCGTTCGTTGCCGCCAACCGCGGCTTCATCGACGACGTGATCATGCCGCGTGGCACGCGGCGACGGCTCTGCAAGGCACTGGCCACGCTCGAGACAAAGAAGCTCGAGAATCCGTGGCGCAAGCACGGCAATGTCCCTCTGTGACGGGGCCGATGTGACCATGTCGCCGGAGGAACGCGTCAGGCGCAGCCGGGCCGTGCGCAAGCACGTGCTGGTGGCGCTGCTCGCGTTGCTCGTGCTCATCCCGCTGAACTTCGTCGTCAGCCGGCAATACCCGTGGTGGCTATGGGCGTTGATCGTCTGGCTACCGCTGATCGCCGCGCATACCGCCTGGGCCAAAGGCCTGTTCGACCGCAATAGAGAAGGATCGTGAGTATGGCCGCCAGGAAGAAGGTCGCCAAAGCTGCGCCGAAGAAGGCCTCAGCGAAACCGAAGACCAAGCCTGCGGAGGTGGTAGGCGTTGCAAAGCCGCTGTTCGACAAGATCCTGATCGCCAATCGTGGCGAGATCGCCTGCCGGGTCATCCGCACCTGCAAGCGTCTCGGCATCAAGACGGTCGCGGTCTATTCCGAGGCCGACGCCGACGCGCTGCATGTGCGGCAGGCCGATGAGAAAGTCCTGATCGGGCCGGCGCCTTCGGCCCAGTCCTACCTGCAGATCGACAAGATCGTGGCGGCCTGCAAGAAGACCGGCGCCCAGGCGGTTCATCCGGGTTACGGCTTCCTCTCCGAGAAGCAGGAATTCCAGAAGGCGCTGGCCAAGGCCGGAATCGTCTTCATCGGTCCCGACGCGCTGGCTATCCACGCCATGGGCGACAAGATCGAATCCAAGAAGCTCGCCCAGAAGGCCGGCGTCAGCACGGTTCCGGGTTATCTCGCCGTCATCCCCAACGCCGACCAGGCGGTCAAGATCGCCCAGAAGATCGGCTATCCGGTGATGATCAAGGCGTCGGCCGGCGGCGGCGGCAAGGGCATGCGTATCGCCTACAACGATGCAGAGGCCCACGAGGGATTCGGGTCGGCGACCAACGAGGCCAAGGCGTCGTTCGCCGACGATCGTGTGTTCATCGAGAAGTATATCGAGGAACCGCGCCATATCGAGATCCAGCTCATCGGCGATAGCTACGGCAATTGCCTTTATCTCTGGGAGCGCGAGTGCTCGATCCAGCGCCGCCACCAGAAGGTGATCGAGGAGGCGCCGAGCCCCTTCCTCGACGCCAAGACGCGCAAGGCCATGGGCGAGCAGGCAGTCGCCCTGGCGAAAGCCGTGAAATACAAGAGCGCCGGCACGGTCGAGTTCATCGTCGACAAGCACCGCAAGTTCTACTTCCTCGAGATGAACACCCGGCTGCAGGTCGAGCATCCGGTGACCGAGCTGATCACCGGCCTCGACCTCGTCGAACTGATGATCCGCGTGGCAGCGAAGGAGAAGCTGCCGCTCGCGCAGAAGGACGTGAAGCTCGAAGGTTGGGCGGTCGAGGCGCGGCTCTATGCCGAGGATCCGTTCCGCAACTTCCTGCCGTCGACCGGCCGGTTGGTGAAATACCGCGAGCCCGCGCCCGGCCCCGACGTGCGCGTCGATACCGGCGTCTACGAGGGCGGCGAAATCTCTATGTTCTACGATCCGATGATCGCCAAGCTCTGCACCTACGGCCCGACGCGCAATGCCGCCATCGATCGCATGCGCCGCGCCCTGGACGAGTTCTACGTCCGTGGCGTGTCGCACAACGTGCCGTTTCTCGCGGCGCTGATGGCCCATCCGCGCTTCGTCGCCGGCAACCTCACGACCAATTTCATCGCCGAGGAATTCAAGGGCGGCTTCACGGCAGCGCACTTGCCACCGCGCGACCCCGCGGTGCTGGCCGGCGTCGCGGCCGTGATCGATCGTATCCAGAGCCAACGCGCCGCGGCGGGCAAGATGCCCGGCCATGTCGGGCTGGTGCAGGATGGCTGCGTCGTCATGATGAATCGCCAACCGGTCGCGCTCTCGGTGAGCGGGAGTGGCTCGGACTTCGCGGTAGAAGTCTCCGGCCGTCGCATCGCGATCGAGACCGGGTGGTCGCCGGGCGAGCCTCTGTTCCATGCCAAGGTCGACGGTCAGGCGGTGGCCGTTCAGGTCGACGCCGTGGGGCCGGGATGGCGTCTCATCCTCGAGGGCGGGCAGGCCGATGTGCTGGTGCTGACGCCGCGCCAGGCCGAGCTCTATGCGCTGATGCCGGTCAAGGCGGCACCCGACACGTCGAAGTTCCTGCTGTCGCCGATGCCCGGCCTGCTGGCCTCGGTCGCGGTGAGCGAAGGCCAGGAGATCAAGGCGGGCGAGGCGCTGGCGGTCGTCGAGGCGATGAAGATGGAGAACGTGCTGCGCGCGGCGCGCGACGGCACGGTCAAGACGCTGCACGCCAAGGCAGGCGACAGCCTGCGCGTCGACCAGAAGATCATCGAGTTCGCCTGAGGCGATGTCGCTCCAGGCGCGCCTCGCGATCACTGGCAGGGTTCAGGGCGTGGGCTATCGCGACTGGGTCGTCACCACCGGCCAGCGTCTCGGCTTGAGCGGTTGGGTGCGCAATCGGAGCGATGGCTCGGTCGAGGCCCTGATCGCGGGCGACGAGACGGCCGTCGGGACGATGATCGAGGCTTGTCGGCGTGGCCCCGTCCTGGCCCGGGTCGACGCCGTCGATATCGAACCGGTCGATCTCGATATCCTACCCGAGGGTTTCAGGCAGCTGCCGACGGCCTGAGGTCGCGGCCGAACACTTCCACGAACGTCTCGGCCAGTGCCGTGTCGAGGTCGGCCAGGGTGACGGGCAACCCGAGATCGACCAGCGATGTGACGCCATGCTCGGCAATGCCACAGGGCACGATGCCGGCATAATGCGAGAGGTCGGGCTCGACGTTGATCGACAGGCCATGGAACGACACCCAGTGCCGGATACGGACGCCGATGGCCGCGATCTTGTCTTCGCGCGGGCTGCCGTCGGGCAGGGGCTGCTTGTCGGGACGCACGACCCAGACGCCGACCCGGTCGGCGCGGCGTTCGGCCGCGACGTTGAAGCGGCCGAGCGTGCGGATGGTCCATTCCTCAAGGTCCGAGACAAAACGGCGGACGTCCTGGCGGCGGCGGCGCAGATCCATCATCACATAGACCACGCGCTGGCCAGGACCATGATAGGTGTACTGCCCGCCGCGTCCGGCGACATGCACGGGAAAGCGCGCGGGCTGCAAAAGGTCGATATCCCGGGCGCTGGTGCCAGCGGTGTAGAGAGGCGGGTGCTCCAGCAGCCACACCAGCTCGGGCGCACGGCCGGCACGAATGTCGGCGACGCGCGCCTCCATGGTGGCCAAGGCCTCCTCGTAGGCCACTGTGCGGTCGGAAATCAGCCAATCCGGCTTGTTCATCATGGCAAAATCGTGCCTTCGGCCTCTCATTGCAATGGGAAGTGCCGCGCGCCTTGCCACTGGGGAGGCGATTTGGTATCCCCCGCGCCATCGAACCGGCGCGGCCATGGCGGAATTGGTAGACGCGCTAGCTTGAGGTGCTAGTGCCGCGAGGCGTGGAAGTTCGAGTCTTCTTGGCCGCACCAACTCGCCGGATCGATCGAAAGGGTAGAAACAGAGTCGCCGCCTTCGGGCGGCCCCTTTTTTAGTAGGCGGGAGACGAGCTTGGCGGATGAACTCACCGACGGCGCGCTCCGTTACCATCGCCTACCCCGGCCGGGCAAAATCGAGGTCGTTCCGACCAAGCCCCTGGCCACCCAGCGAGACCTGTCGCTGGCCTATTCGCCCGGCGTCGCCGCGGCCTGCCACGAGATCGTGCGCGATCCGGCAATGGCCGCGGAGCTCACAATTCGCGCCAACCTGGTCGGCGTGGTGACCAACGGCACGGCGGTGCTGGGTCTCGGCGCCATCGGGCCGCTGGCTGCCAAGCCGGTGATGGAGGGCAAGGGCGTCCTCTTCAAGAAGTTCGCCGGTATCGACGTCTTCGACCTCGAATTGGCAGAACTCGACCAGGACAAGCTGGTCGACATCGTGGCGGCGCTGGAGCCGACCTTCGGCGGCATCAATCTCGAGGACATCAAGGCGCCGGAGTGCTTCTACGTCGAGCAGAAGCTGCGCGAGCGGATGAAGATCCCGGTGTTCCACGACGACCAGCACGGCACGGCGATCATCGTCAGCGCCGCGGTGCTGAACGGCCTGTCGCTGGTCGGCAAGGACATCTCCAAGGTGAAGCTGGTGATCTCCGGTGCGGGTGCGGCGGCGCTTTCATGCCTCGGCCTGCTCGAGAAGGTCGGCCTGCCGCGCGAGAACATGTGGGTGACCGATATCGTTGGCGTCGTCTGGAAGGGACGCAACGAGTTGATGGACCCGTGGAAGGAGCGCTACGCGCGCGATACGGCGGCGCGCACCCTGGGCGACGTGATCGGCGGCGCGGATATCTTCCTCGGCCTGTCGGCGGCGGGCGTCCTGAAGCAGGACATGGTGGCCAAGATGGCGCCCAAGCCGCTCATCTTCGCCCTCGCCAATCCCGACCCCGAGATCACGCCGGAAGACGTGGCCGCCGTCCGCAGCGACGCCATCATGGCGACGGGCCGCAGCGACTATCCCAACCAGGTCAACAACGTCCTCTGCTTTCCCTACATTTTCCGCGGCGCGCTCGATGTCGGCGCCACGACCGTGAACGACGAGATGAAGATCGCCTGCGTGCGGGCCATCGCCGAACTTGCGCGCAAGGAGCCGTCCGAGGTGGTGGCCCGCGCCTTCGGCGAGCACAGCGGCGGCTTCGGCGCCAGTCAGATCATCCCCAAGCCGTTCGATCCGCGGCTGATCGTCGAACTGGCACCGGCTGTGGCGAAGGCCGCCATGGACAGCGGCGTGGCGACCCGTCCGATCGCCGACTTCGATGCCTACCGCCAGCAGCTCAACCAGTTCGTCTTCAGATCCGGCCTGGTCATGCGCCCTGTGTTCGAGCAGGCGCGCAATGCGCCCAAGCGGGTGATCTTCAGCGCTGGCGAGGACGACCGCGTGTTGCGGGCCGTGCAGATCATCCTCGACGAGGGCATTGCCCGACCCATCCTGATTGGGCGCCCCGAGATCATCCGCCATCGCGCCCAGCGCCTCGGTCTGCGTTTCCGACCGGGCACCGATGTCGAGCTGGTCGATCCGTCGAGTGACCCGCGCTACGACCGCTACTGGGGTGTCTATCACGAGCTGATGGAGCGGCGCGGCGTCACCGAGCCGACGGCACGCAATCTCGTGCGCTCCAGCCCAACCCTGATCGCGGCACTGGCCGTGAAGCTGGGCGACGCCGACGCGATGATCGCCGGTGCCTATGGCCGCTTCCGCACCCACTTCAACCATGTCCAGGACGTGATCGGCATGCGCGAGGGCGTGAAGCACATGGCGGGTCTCAGCCTGCTGGTGATGCCGACCCGCTCGCTGTTCATCGCCGACACTTACGTAAATAACGACCCCGACGCCGAAACGCTGGCCGACATCACCTTGCTGGCGGCCGACGAGGTGCTGCGGTTCGGCATCCAGCCGAAGGTGGCGCTGCTGTCGCATTCGAGCTTCGGCAGTTCGGATCATCCCTCGGCGCGCAAGATGGCGGCGGCGGTCAAGCTGCTGCACCAGCGCGCACCGGCGCTCGAGGTCGACGGCGAGATGCACGGCGATGCCGCCCTCGACGCCGATATCCGCGACAATGTCTTTCCGCGGTCGAAGCTGAAAGCGGCGGCCAATCTGGTGGTCTGTCCGTCGCTCGATGCCGCCAACATAGGCTTCAATCTGCTCAAGACCGCCGCCGACGGCCTGCATATCGGGCCGATGCTGCTCGGCACGGCCCTGCCGGCGCATGTGCTGACGCCGTCCGTCACCGCCCGCGGCATTCTGAACATGACCGCGCTCGCCGTCGTCGAAGCCGAGCGTCTCGCCGAGGCGCGCGGATGAGCTCCGAGGCGGACGTCCTCGACGAGGTTCCGCCGGAGCTGATCCGACGTGTCGAAGTAGCCCTTGCCGAGGATCGGGCGGACGATGTCAGGGCGCTTCTGGCGGAGCTCAGCGCCACCGGCCAGGCGTCGGTGTTCGAGCAGGTGTCCGAGGCCCAGCGCGACAAACTCGTCGGCATCCTCAAGCGCGACATCGATCCCGAGGCGCTCACCGAGCTGGACGAAGATGTTCTCGAAGATGTCCTCGACCAGCTCGACAGCAAGGATATCGCCGCTGCTGCCTACGAGCTTGAAACCGACGACGCGGCGAACCTCCTCGAGGATCTGACCGAGGCCGAGCGGCGCGAGGTCCTGGCGGAGCTGCCAGCCGAGCAACGCGCCGATATCGAAAGCGCTCTGGCCTATCCGGAGGACACGGCCGGGCGCCTGATGCAGCGCTCGCTGGTCAAGGTGCCGGACAGCTGGACCGTGGGCGAAGTCATCGACCATTGCCGAGAAGCCACCGATCTGCCGGACGACGTCTACGACATCTTTGTCGTCGATGCGGCCGGCCGGCTGCGCGGCGCCGTGCCGCTCGGCAAGATGCTGCGGACCAAGCGGCCGGTACCGGTCCTCGACATCGTCGACCCCGACATCCCCTCGGTGCCGGCGGCCTCCGACCAGGCCGAAGTCGCCCACGTGTTCCGCGACAAGAATCTGGTTTCGTGCCCGGTCGTCGACGGCGACGGCCGGCTTCTGGGCGTCATCATGGTCGACGACGTGGTCGACGTGATCGACGAGGAGGCCGAGGAAGATCTCCTGAAGATGGGTGGCGTCGGCATCGATGACATGCACGCCGACACGGTCCGCACGGCGCGGCTGCGCGCGGTCTGGCTCACGTTGAATCTGGCGACGGCGGTCCTTGCGTCGTTCGTGATCGGACAGTTCGAGGGCGCCATCGAGAAGATCGTGGCGCTGGCCGTGCTGATGCCGATCGTGGCTTCGATGGGTGGCAATGCCGGTACCCAGACCGTGACGGTGGCGGTGCGGGCGCTGGCCATGGGTGAGCTGACGGCGGCCAACGCTCTGCGCTTCGTCGCCAAGGAAGCCGCAGTGGGCGGGCTCAATGGCATGATCTTCGCGTTGATCATGGGAGCCGCGGTCGTCGCCTGGTATGGCGACTGGCGTCTTGGCGCCGTGATTGCCGCGGCCATGGTCTGCAACCTGCTGGCTGCGGCGCTGGCCGGGACATTGATCCCGCTGGGGCTGCAGAAGTTCGGCGTCGATCCGGCGGTTTCGTCGACCGTGTTCCTGACGACCGTGACCGACGTGATCGGCTTCCTGGCATTTCTCGGACTGGCGACCGTCTTCCTGCTTTAGCGGGCAAAAGCCAGGCGATCGTCGCCGGCGGCCGTTCCGCCGGGCCACGCATGGCTGAGGGCGGTTTCGCGCAGCGTGGCGATGACGTCGCTGTCGGTATCCGCTCTCCAGGCCAGCATGACCCGGCGTTCGAGGCTCACTTCGCGGACCGTCGCGGTGGCGAGGCCAGGATACAGCAACGACCTCGGCACCAGACTGACCCCGAGGCAGGCCGCGACCGCGGCGGCGCACCGCTCCTCGTCGGCCGAGCGGAGCACGGCGCGTGGGCGTACGCCCTCGGCCGCGAACAGACGCTGGGCGTCGTCGTGGGCCTCGCATGCGGCCCTGAGGACGAAGGGTGTGTCGGCGAGATCCTTGACCGACCAGCGGTCGCGCGTGGCGATCCGGTGACTGGCCGCGGCGGCCAGGACATAGGTCTCGCGCCAGAGTGAAACTGCCGTGGCCGCCGCGAGGGGCGAGCGCACCGGAAACAGGGCGACGTTGCAGCGGCCACGTCGCCATCGATCCATGACCGCGTCGGCCGTTCCCTCCGAGACCTCGATCTCGAAGTCGGCGCGCTGCTGTGACGCCGCGAGCCAGCTCATGGCGGCGGCGATCGGCACCGTCGAGCCGATGGCGATCCGCAGCAGCCGCTGCCGCTTGCTCGAGCGCAATTCGGCGCGGGCGAGGCGCCAGGCTTCCACCATGGCGCGGGCATGCGGCAGCAGACGGTGGCCCGCCGCGGTCAGGCTGGAGCGTCGACCGCGATCGAACAGGCGGCTGCCGATTTCCTCTTCGAGGCGGACGATCCCGGCCGACAGCGTCGGCTGGGTGACGTGGCAATGCTCGGCCGCGACCGTGAAGCTCGACGTATCCGCAACGGCCAGGAAATAGCGAACAAATACCAGGTTCATAGGATAGATAATGACTATTTGAAATAGAGAAACAATCGATTTTATCTATTATATCCCGCCGAGTACTTTCCGGGCCATGAACAGCACCCTGCGCCTTTCGCTGCGGACCGATGGTATCGCCATCGTCACGCTGGCCCGCCCGCCGATGAATGCCATGGACGCCGGTTCGCTGGAGGAAATGGCCGCTTTGTTCGAGGGGCTCGAAGCCGATCGCGCCGTGCGGGCTGCGGTGATCACGGGCGCAGGTCGGGCCTTTTCGGCCGGCCTCGATCTCAAGACCGTGCCCGATCTCGACCGTGCCGGACGCCGGCGCCTCGTCGATGCTCTCAATGCCTGTTTCGGGACGCTTTACGCCTGGCCGAAGCCGCTCGTCGCTGCGGTCAACGGCCATGCCATCGCCGGAGGGCTTATCCTGGCGCTGTGCGCCGACCGGCGGATCGTGGCCGATGTACCGCTGCAGGCGGCTCTCGCCGAAGTCCGCGTCGGCGTCACCTATCCGGTGGCCGCGCTCGACGTCGCCCGGAGTGAACTGTCGCCGGCCGCGGCGCGTCGGCTGGTCCTGCTTGGCGAAACCCTCGACGCTGCCGGTGCCGAGGCGCTCGCCGTCTTCGACGAACGCGTGCCGGCGCCGGAACTGCTCGAACGTGCCGTTGCCCGGGCTCTGCGCGATGCGACCTTGCCGCCGCAGGCTTTTGCCACGATCAAGCCCGAGCTGCGCGCACCGCCACTCGCGCGCATCGCCGTGGCGCGCACCGGCTGCGCTGAACCGCGCCTCAAGGAGTGGCTCGGCGAGGAGATGCGGCAGGCTTCGGCGACGGTCCTGCGCGGCAGCGCGTGAACCCGGGCAGCTTCGCTTCGGCATGCCGACGGGCTATCGTGCCCGTCGGGAGAACAGCCCATGCAAGTGATCGCCCGCCTTGTCGCCATGGTCGTCCTGGTGCTGGCCGCGCCGATGGCGGAGGCGCAGGTCAAGCTGCCGACGGAGCGCGGTCTCGAGTCCCTGGTGAAGAGCTCGCTGATGTCGTTCAACGATGCCAACGTCACGGGCAACTACACTGTCTTCCACGCCAAGCTTTCCAAGCCGTTTCGTCAGCAATTTTCGCCGGAGAAACTGAAGGAGACCTTCAGGGAGTTCGCCGAAAAGAACATCGATATCGACATCATCTCGGCGATGAAGCCCACCTACGATCCGCCGCCGTTGATCGACGACAATGGCAAGCTGATCGTGAAGGGATCTTTCCCGACCGAACCCGCGCGCGTGGTTTTCGCGCTGGACTTCATCCTGTCGGACGGCGAATGGAAGTTGGTCAGCATAAACGTCAAGACGACGCGCGCACCCCAGTGACCGAACAGAACCGCAACAGGTAAATCTCCATCATGATCCCCAACGCGATGCCAGCCTTCGACTTCGGCCTGGGCGAGACCGCCGACGCGCTGCGCGACCAGGTCCAGCGCTTTGCGGCAACCGAGGTGGCGCCGATCGCCGCGGAACTCGACAAGACCGACCGCTTTCCGCGCGAGCTGTGGCCCAAAATGGGCGATCTCGGCCTGCACGGCATCACGGTCGCGGAGGAATATGGCGGCTCGGGCCTGGGCTACCTCGAGCATGTCGTGGCGGTCGAGGAGCTCAGCCGCGCGTCGGCAGCCGTCGGCCTGAGCTACGGCGCGCACTCCAACCTCTGCGTCAATCAGATCAGCCGCAACGGCAGCGACGAGCAAAAGCGCCGCTTCCTGCCGAAGCTGATCTCCGGCGAGCATGTCGGCAGCCTGGCGATGAGCGAGTCGGGCGCGGGCTCCGATGTCGTGTCGATGAAGCTACGGGCCGACAAGAAGGGCGACCGCTACGTGCTGAATGGCACGAAGATGTGGATCACCAACAGCCCGGATGCGCAGGTCGTCGTCGTCTATGCCAAGACCGATCCGGCGGCGGGCTCGCGCGGCATTACGACCTTCATCGTCGAGACCGACCGCAAGGGTTTCAAGGTGGCGCAGAAGCTCGACAAGATGGGCATGCGCGGTTCGTCGACCGGTGAGCTGGTGTTCGAGGATTGTGAAATTCCCGAGGAAAACGTTCTGGGCCCGGTCGGCAAGGGCGTGAACGTCCTCATGAGCGGGCTCGACTATGAGCGCGCCGTGCTGGCGGCAGGCCCGCTCGGCATCATGCAGTCGGCCATGGATATCGTGGTGCCCTACGTCCACGAGCGCCAGCAGTTCGGTCAGCCGATCGGTACCTTCCAGCTGGTCCAGGGCAAGCTCGCCGACATGTACACGACGATGAATGCCTGCAAGTCGTACGTCTATGCGGTGGCCAAGGCCTGCGATCGCGGACAGACGACGCGCAAGGATTCGGCCGGAGCTATTCTTTACGCCGCCGAAAAGGCCACCATGGTGGCGCTCGACGCCATCCAGCTCCTGGGCGGCAACGGCTACATCAACGACTATCCGACGGGCCGCTTGCTGCGCGATGCCAAGCTCTACGAAATCGGCGCGGGGACAAGCGAGATCCGGCGCATGCTGATCGGGCGCGAACTGTTTGCCGAGTCGGCCTGACGAACCCGATTGACCCGCTCGCCATCTTTTCGTACACGGTGTGTATGAAAAGGGCGACATGCCGCGCTATCTGACTGAAAAAGACATTGCCGACTTCCGCGCCGAATTGTGCCGGGTCGCGACCGAGCGCTTCGCCCGTTTCGGCTACGAAGGCGTCACCATGCGCCAGCTTGCCGAGGCGCTGGGGTGCAGCCCCAAGACCCCGTATCGGTATTTCAAGGACAAGGCCGACATCCTGGCCACGGTCCGCGCCGAGGCCTTCGCCAGGTTCTCCGAGGCCCTCGCGGAAGCCGCGGGTTCTGCGGCCGACCCGCTCGATCGTGGCCGCCGGGTCGGCGAGGCATACCTGAATTTTGCTCTCGCCAACCCGCATGCCTATCGCATCATGTTCGAGATCGACCGGCCGATCGACGACAGCCATGCCGATCTGTCGCGCGAGGCGCTGCGGGCGCGCCAGTTCATCACCCGCCAAGCCGAGGAGATGAGGAAAGCCGGGTTGATTGCGGTCGACCCTGAGCTGTTCGGCTGGTCGATGTGGGCAGCCATCCACGGTCTCGTCATGCTGC
This sequence comes from Reyranella sp., assembly GCA_029946105.1. Classification (GTDB taxonomy): domain Bacteria; phylum Pseudomonadota; class Alphaproteobacteria; order Reyranellales; family Reyranellaceae; genus Reyranella. The sequence goes on from JAQSDW010000242.1 coordinate 45,044, forward strand.
ACCGGGCCGGCATGCTGCATGACGGTCCGGACTACATGACCTTGAACAATTTCCACGGCGCCCTGATGTTCAAGGGGGCGTTGGCCCCACCTTCAAAGGCCCCACCTTCAAGGGCATTGCCGCCCAAGACGAGGAAGAAGCGATGAGTCCGGGTGTCACAGCGGGCGAGCGATTCCGAAGCTGGGCCGATATCCAGGCGAACGCGGCGCGTGGGGCAGGCGGCCTCGCCGCACTTGGTGTCGGCGAGGACGATTGCGTGGCGCTGATGCTGCGCAATGACTTCGCCACCTTCGAGGTCAATATGGCGGCGAGCCAACTTGGCGCCTATGCCGTGCCGATCAACTGGCACTTCACGCCGGAAGAGGCCGATTACATCTTGCGCGACAGCGCGGCCAAGGTCCTGGTGGCGCACAGCGATCTCCTGGCGCAGATCGCACCGGGTGTTCCCGACGGGGTAAGGGTGCTGGTCGTTCCGACGCCCGAGGAAATCGCGGCGGCCTTCAATGTTCCCGCGGACCGCCGCGTGGCGCCCCCCGGTGCCACGCTATGGGAAGACTTCGTCGCCGCCTCGGCTCCGCGCACGGCGCCGCCCAAGCCCGCACGGGGCAGCATGATCTATACGTCCGGGACCACCGGGCGCCCGAAGGGCGTGCGCCGGAGGCCAAGCACGCCCGAGCAGCATGCGGCAGTTGCCAAGGAAGCGGCGACCTTCTGGGGGCTGAAGGCGGACCCCGCGATCGTCGTGCTGATGAATGGCCCGATGTATCATTCGGCGCCGGCAGCCTACGGCATGGCGAGTGCGCGGCTTGGTTTGAACGTCGTTCTCCAGCCCCGCTTCGAGGCCGAGGACATGCTCCGCCTGATCGACCGGCATGGCGTCAGCCACATGCATATCGTGCCGACGATGCTGGTACGCCTGCTGCGCCTGCCCGAGGAAACGCGGCAGCGCTACAATGTCGCCTCGCTGCGCTTCGTGACGCACGGCGCGGCCCCCTGCGCCCCGGCCGTGAAGCGGGGGATGATCGAATGGTGGGGCCCGGTCGTCTACGAATATTATGGCGCGACCGAAACCGGGGTCGTCGTCTGGCACGGTTCCGAAGAAGCGCTGCGCAAGCCGGGGACGGTGGGCCGGCTGGTGGACGGCGCCATCCTCCGGATCGTCAACGCCGACGGCCGGGACGTGGCGCAGGGCGAAGTCGGCGAGATCTACCTGCGCGGCCCTCACCTCTCGGACTTTACCTACAACAACGACGACGCCAAGCGTCGCGAGGTGGCACTGGGAGACCTCGTGACCGTGGGCGATATCGGCTATCTCGATGCCGACGGCTTCGTCTTCCTGTGCGATCGCAAGCGCGACATGATCATTTCGGGTGGCGTGAACATCTACCCGGCCGAGATTGAGTCGGTCCTGATCCAGATGCCGGGCGTGCGCGATTGCGCGGTTTTCGGCATTCCCGACGAGGAATTCGGCGAACAGATCTGCGCCTATGTCGAGCCCGCGGCCGTGGCCGGTCTCGACGCGAACCAGGTCAGGGCCTGGCTGGGGCAGCATCTGGCGCGCTACAAGGTGCCGAAGGTCGTCGAGTTCAGCGCCGCACTTCCGCGTGAGGACTCGGGAAAAATCTTCAAACGCAAGCTGCGCGCGCCATATTGGGAAAAGGCGGGACGCAGCATCTGAGGGATCTCATGGCCGAAGACGATGTCACCTTGTTCGGCAAACTGAAAAACAAGCTGATCGACAGCAAGCAGAAGTGGGCCGAGGAGGGCCGGCTGTTGACCGGCAAGACGGCGGCGCACTCGGTGCGTTTGCCGCCCGGACAGCGGCGGGTCGAGACCTGGCCGGTGCTGGACCTCGGCGTCCAACCCGAGATCCCGAGCCACGCCTGGCGCCTGTTCGTCGACGGCGCAGTCGAGACGCCGATGACCTGGAAGTGGGGCGAGTTCACCGATCTGCCGAAAACCCAACTCACCAGCGACATTCACTGCGTGACCGCATGGTCGCGTTACGACAACAAGTGGGAAGGCGTGAGCGCCCGCGATCTGCTGGCGCTGGTGAAGCCCAAGGTCGACGCCAGGCACGTCATCTTCCATTCCTACGACACCTACACCACCAACGTGCCGATCGAGGATTTCGCGGCCGACGACGTGTTGCTGGCGTGGAGTTGGAACGGCGAGCCGATCAGCCGCGAGCACGGCGGGCCGTTGCGGGTGGTGATTCCGAAGCTCTACTTCTGGAAGAGCGCCAAGTGGATCAAGCGCGTCGAGTTCTCTGTCCTCGACAAGCCGGGTTTTTGGGAAGTGCGCGGCTATCACAACTATGGCGACCCCTGGCTCGAACAACGCTACGACGAGGAGGCCTGACATGTCGGCTCACGATTATTCCTTCACAGCGATCGACGGCAAGCCGCTCGACCTCAAGCACTTCGCCGGCAAGGCAGTACTGGTGGTGAACGTCGCGTCGTATTGCGGATTTACGCCGCAGTACACCGACTTGCAGGAACTGCACGAAACCTACGGGCCGAAGGGGCTCGTGGTGCTGGGCGTGCCCTCGAACGATTTTGGCGCGCAGGAGCCGCGCGGCGAGGCGGAAATCGCCAAGTTCTGCGAGAGCATGTACGCTGTAACATTTCCGCTCACCGCCAAGCAGAAGATCATCGGACTGGATGCCCACGCGCTGTATGGATGGATTGCCGCCCAGGCGGGCGAGGGCGCTGCGCCCAAGTGGAACTTCCACAAATATCTGATCGGCAAGGACGGCAGCCTGCTCGGCGCCTGGCCGAGCCGGGTGCGGCCTCGGTCCAGCGAGATCATCGAGGCCGTCGAGGCGGCACTTCGTTAAGCTGCGGGGCTAGGCTGCCGGGAGAACCCGTCGGATCCCCGCGAAGACATCGTGGAACATCGCCGTCGTCAGACGCCCGGTGTTCGTGTTGTAGCGCGAGCAGTGATAGCTGTCGGCGAGCAATAGTCCATCCGGCAGCGTGTGCAGCCGGCCGTGGATGAAGGGATAGCTTGCGGCCGGTCGCACGGCGAGCGAGCGGAGCGCCTGGTCATGCGCGCCCTTGCCCAAAGCCAGGATGATCTTGGCGTTCGTCATGGCAGCGATCTCGGACTGCAGGAAAGGCCGGCAGGCGGTGAATTCGACCGGTAAGGGCTTGTTCTCCGGCGGCAGGCATCGCACCGCATTGGCGATCCGGCAGTCGGCCAGGTGCAGCCCATCGCCCGGATCGGCGCCGTAGGTGCCGAGGGCGAAGCCGAACTTGAGCAGGGTGGAGTAGAGGAGATCGCCGGCATAATCGCCGGTGAAGGGCCGGCCGGTACGGTTGGCTCCGCGCATCCCCGGGGCCAGTCCGACGATCAGCAGACGCGCCTCCAGCGCGCCGAACGAACGGACCGGGGCGTTTTTCCAATCGGGATGAAGAGCGCGAAGCTCGTCCAGAAATGCAACGAGCCTGGGGCAGCGCGGACAGTCGAGCGGCGGCTCCTCGAAACGTGGCGCGGCCACGGGACCGCGGGCCCTAGGCCGAACGCATCAGCGACTCGGACGGAGCATCGTCGAGATCACCATCCGTTTCGCGGGCGCCACCTGCGGCGGGGCGCGCGACGCGCTCCGACGGATTGCGGGCGATCAGGGGTGCCAGTTCCGAGAGCTCGATGAAATCGTCGGCCTGCCGACGCAGCTCATCCGCCACCATCGGCGGCGAAGACTTGATGGTGCTGACCACCGACACGCGCAGACCGCGGCGTTGTACGGCCTCGACGAGGCGGCGGAAATCGCCGTCGCCGGAGAACAGGATCACGTGGTCCAGGTGCTCGGCCATCTCGAGCACGTCGATGGCGAGCTCGATGTCCATGTTGCCCTTGATCTTGCGGCGGCCCATGGCATCGGTGAATTCCTTGGTCGGCTTGGTGACCATGGTGTAGCCGTTGTAATCGAGCCAATCGATCAGCGGACGGATCGGCGAATATTCCTGATCTTCCACCAGGGCGGTGTAGTAGTAGGCGCGGACCAGGTGGCCCTTCTCGCGAAACACCTTCAGCAGGCGGCGGTAGTCGATGTCGAAGCCGAGGGCTCGCGCGGCCGAATAGAGATTAGAGCCGTCAATGAAGAGAGCGACCCGCTCGTTGTCGTAAAAATTGCCTTTCATGGCGGCTATCCCTTTTGGAAGAATATGCGCGGAGGGAGCTAAAAATTTATTTTGCGGCAGGAGGCGCCTAATCCACGCCCTCTTATTGTACTTCAAGAGTAGGGTATTATCCCATAGATCACAAGGGGTTGGAGGTCATCTCTGGTGGAAAAGACCGGGCGGCATTCTATTTTCGTAGGCGCCGGCGCAAATCTCAGTCATCCGTCCTATGGATCGCCCCGCCAGACACTGGAGGCCGCCTTCCAGGATCTTGCGCGGCGCGGCGTGCGTGTCCTGCGGGTATCGGCCTGGTTCAAAACGGCGCCGGTGCCCGCCTCCGACCAACCCTGGTACCAAAACGCCGTGATCGAAGTGGAAACCGATCTGTCGGCCGACGGGTTCCTTGCCACACTCCATGACGTCGAGCAGGCCTTCGGGCGGGTCCGAACGGTGCCCAACGCACCCAGAGTGATCGACCTGGATTTACTGGACTTTCGGGGAGAAATTGCCGCTGGCGGACCGGGCCGGGCAACCCTGCCGCACCCCCGGCTCGCCAGCCGGGCGTTCGTCCTGCGACCCTTGGCTGATCTTGCCCCGCACTGGCGCCATCCCGTGACCGACAAGCCGATCCAGGCCCTTCTGGGGGCATTGCCAGCGGATCAGGTGACGGAGCGTCTGTAGGGTGCGCCGGCCGGCATTTTGGCCCCCTTGCCTTTTGATGGGGGGCGCGTATAACCCGCCGCTCCCGGGAAATCAGAGGTCGCCATGGCGCGCGTCACCGTCGAAGACTGCATCGTGCAGGTCCCCAATCGTTTCGAACTCGTCATGTTCGCCGCCCAGCGGGCGCGCGACATCTCGTCGGGTGCCCAGATCACTCTGGATCGCGATCGCGACAAGAATCCGGTCGTGGCGCTGCGTGAAATCGCCGAAACGAAACTCGATCAAGCCGTACTCAAGGATTCGCTGATCTCGGGGATGCAGAAGCACGCCGACATCGACAAGCCCGAAGAGGTCAACGAGATGGCCGAGCTCGAGCAGGAGCTGGCGGCAGCGCTGGCTCAGGGCGGCGCCGAGGCAGCCCAACCGAAGGCCCTGCCGATGGCCGAGGAAGACGACGTTACGGAATAAGGTCCCGCTTGAGGCCTAGCAGGGCTTAGCCCTGCTATTCGTGCAATCGTCGTGGAGTCGAGGCAATCCGCACCATATAGTGCGTGATTGCGATGATTCGTCAGTTTGAACTCGTTGAACGCGTACAGTCCTACGATCCGGAGGCGGACGAGGACGTGCTCAATCGCGCCTACGTCTATGGGCTGAAGCGGCACGGCAACCAGCTCCGGGCCTCCGGCGACCCTTATTTCTCGCATCCTGTCGAGGTCGCCGGCATCTTGGCCGAGATGCGGCTCGACACGGCCTCGATCGTCACCGGCCTGCTGCACGACACCCTCGAGGACACCGACGCGACACGCGACGAGATCGCCGGCCTGTTCGGCGAGAACATCGCCCGCCTGGTCGACGGCGTGACCAAGCTGTCGCGGCTGGAGATCCAGTCCGAGAGCACCAAGGAAGCCGAGAACCTGCGCAAGCTGGTGCTTGCGATGTCGTCGGATATCCGGGTTCTGCTGGTGAAGCTCGCCGACCGCCTTCACAACATGCGAACCCTGCGCCATATCAAGGAGCCGGCGCGGCGCAAGCGCATCGCCCGCGAGACCATGGATCTCTACGCGCCGCTCGCGTCACGCATCGGCATGGAAAAGGTCAAGCGCGAGCTCGAGGAGCTTGCCTTCGCCGAGCTCAATCCGGACGGCCTGGCGTCGGTCGGGGCGCGTCTGGGCTATCTGCGCGAGCGCGGCGAGAGGCTGGTGCCCCAGATCGAGGCCGAACTGGTCAAGACCCTGAAGGACGGCGGCCTCGAGGCGCAGATCCAGGGCCGGGAAAAGACGCCCTATTCGATCTGGCGCAAGATGCAGATCAAGAACGTGTCGTTCGAGCAACTCGCCGACATCATGGCGTTCCGTATCCTAGTGGACGACATCGCGCAGTGCTATCAGGCGCTCGGCCTGCTGCATGGCCGCTACCAGGTGCTGCCGCAGCGCTTCAAGGACTACATCTCCGTTCCCAAGCCCAACGGCTATCGCTCGCTGCACACCGGTGTCATCGGCCCGCTCGGCCAGCGCATCGAGATCCAGATCCGCACCGCGGAGATGCAGGACCAGGCCGAGCGTGGGGTCGCCGCGCACTGGATCTACAAGGAAGGCGGGCCGTCGACCGACGCGCCGCAATACGCCTGGTTGCGCAGCCTCATCGATATCCTCGACAAGGCGCCCAACGCCGAGGAATTCCTCGAGCACACCAAGCTCGAGATGTTCCAGGACCAGGTGTTCTGCTTCACTCCCAAGGGCAAGCTGATCGCGCTGCCGCGCGGCGCGACGCCGATCGATTTCGCCTATGCCGTTCACAGCCAGGTCGGCGACACCTGCGTCGGATCCAAGATCAACGGCCGCATGCTGCCGCTGCGAACCCAGCTCGCCAACGGCGACCAGGTGGAAATCGTCACCTCTAGGGCGCAAACGCCGTCGCCGACCTGGGAACGCTTCGTCGTCACCGGCAAGGCAAAGGCCGCGATTCGGCGCTTCATCCGCACGCGCCAGCGCGAACAGTACATCCAGCTCGGCAAGTCGTTGCTCGACAAGACGTTCCATGAGGAAGGCTACGAGGTCACTGAAAAGGGCCTCGACGGCGTGCGCGCCAACTTCAAGCAGACCACGACGGACGATCTGATTGCTGCCGTCGGCGCAGGACTGGTCGGCGCGCGCGAAGTGCTGACGGCGGTCTATCCAGGCCTGAAGCAGCCGCGCAAGGGCGGGGCCGACGTGGTGCCGATCTCGCGAGCACGGAACAAGGCCGGGAAGGCCGGCGATGGGGCGCGGGGCGCCAAGGAGGCCGGCCAGATTGCGATCCGCGGCCTGATCCCGGGCATGGCCGTTCATTTCGCCCGCTGCTGCCATCCGCTGCCGGGCGACCGCATCGTCGGCATCATCACGACCGGCAAGGGCGTGACCATCCATACGATCGACTGCGCCACGCTCGAGAGTTTCTCCGAGGCGCCGGAGCGCTGGATCGATGTCGGCTGGGATTCGGCCGGCGAGGGCGCGGCGACTGCCTATACTGGCCGCCTCAAGATCACGGTCGCCAACCAGCCGGGCAGCCTGTCGAGCCTGTCGACGGTGATCGCCCGCCATGAAGGCAATATTTCGAACCTGCGCATCGTCAACCGCTCGATGGATTTCTTCGACATGGTGATCGACGTCGAGGTCGCGGACGTGAAGCATCTTGCCGACATCACCGCAGCCCTGCGCGCGACGCCGGCCATCAACGCCGTCGAGCGCGCTCGCAATTGACGAATCTCCGACCCTCATCCTGCGAAAGTAACCTATGTCCGCGTCTTCCCGGTTGCGTCTTGGAGTGAACATCGATCACGTGGCGACGGTGCGTAATGCACGCGGCGGCCATCTGCCTGATCCGTTGCGGGCCGCGCGCCTCGCCCAGGCGGCCGGTGCCGATGGCATCACGGCACATCTGCGCGAAGATCGTCGGCACATTGTCGATGACGACATCGCGGGCCTGATGCGCGACCTCAAGGTGCCGCTCAATTTCGAAATGGCAGCGACCCAGGAAATGGTCGACATTGCGCTCAGGCATCGCCCGCACGCCGCCTGCATCGTCCCCGAGAAGCGCGAGGAGCGCACGACCGAGGGCGGCCTCGATGCCGCTGGCCAGCACAATCATCTGAAGCCGATGATTGCCAAGCTCCGCGATGCGGGCATTCGCGTGTCGCTGTTCATCGAGGCCGATCCGCGCCAGCTCGAGGCCGCGGTGACGCTGGGGGCGCCGGTCGTCGAGCTCCATACCGGCAGATATTGCGAGCTGGAGGGCGATGCCCAGCGCGCGGAGCTCGTCCGGTTGCAGAAGGGCGCGGCGCTCTGCGCGCGGCTCGGCCTCGAGTGCCATGCCGGCCATGGGCTGAGCTATGGCGATGTCGGACCGGTCGCTGCGATCCCTGAAGTGCGTGAACTCAACATCGGCCACTTCCTGATCGGCGAGGCGATCTTTATCGGCCTGGAGCCTGCGATCCGGGAAATGCGACGCCTTATGGACGCGGCGCGGGGATCGGGGATGGCCGCGTGATCCTCGGCATCGGCAACGACCTTTGTGACATAAGGCGCATCGAGAAGTCGCTGGAGAGGTTCGGCGACCGCTTTGTGCTGCGCATCTTCACCGAAACGGAGCAAAAGCGCTCGGAGGGCAAGGCCACGCGGGCGGCGAGCTACGCCAAGCGGTTCGCCGCCAAGGAGGCCTGTTCAAAAGCTCTGGGCACCGGGCTGCGCCGCGGCGTCTTCTGGCGCGACATGGGCGTCGTCAACCAGCGCAGCGGCAGGCCGACGATGGCGCTCACCGGCGGAGCGCTTGCCCGCCTGCAGGAAATCACGCCGGCCGGAATGTCGCCGCAGATCGATCTCACCCTGACCGACGAATATCCCCTGGCGCAGGCCATCGTGATCATCTCGGGTGTGATCATTTCGGGCGTGCAGCAGGCGTGAGCGGCCTTGAATGTCAAAATGCCCTTAATGGCCCGGGATTTCGCTATTCAACCGCACCGGGATGGCCATGAAATGACCAATTTGCGTGGCTCACATGCGCCTTCGGAGCGGGAGACAGGGGCTGCCGGCCCTGCTATAGGCGCGGCTCGTTTGAACTGGAACGGCGATGACGGACGTGGCTGAGCGTCGAAAGCGTGGGCACGACAAGACTGGCGGCTGGGGCGAGACCATCCGGACGGTGGTGTATGCCGTTTTGATTGCGCTCGTCGTGCGGACGTTTGCCATCGAGCCGTTCAACATCCCCAGCGGCTCGATGATCCCGACCCTGCTGGTCGGCGACTATCTGTTCGTCTCGAAGTATTCCTACGGCTACAGCAAGCACTCCTTCCCGTTCTCGATGGGTCTGTTTGCGGGCCGCATCTTCGGCAGCCCGCCGGAGCGCGGCGACGTCGCCGTCTTCAAGTATCCCGGCGATCAGGGCCAGGGCGTGAACCGCACCGATTACATCAAGCGTATCGTCGGCATGCCGGGCGATCGCATCCAGGTCACCAGCGGCGTGCTCCATATCAACGGAACGGCCGTGCCGCGTCTGCGCATCGGCGACTATGTGAGAGGCACCAACTCCCACTACCAGAAAGGGACGCTGTACAGCGAGCAGTTGCCGAACGGCCGCCGCTATACGGTACTCGAGTACAACGACGACGGTCCGTCCGACAACACGCCGGAGTTCCTCGTCCCCGCCGGCAACTATTTCGTCATGGGCGACAATCGCGACGATTCGCTCGACAGCCGCACGCGACTGATGTTGCGCGACTTCTCCGGAACGACCCGCGATCGCGATCAGCTGGGCTGGTACGTTCCCGCCGAGAATCTCGTCGGCCGGGCCGAGTTCATCTTCTTTTCGCACGATCCGGCTGTCGCCGGCTGGACTGAGCCATGGAAGTGGCCGCAGGCCATCCGCTTCAACCGCTTCTTCATGGCGATCCACTGAAGCCGAGCGACGTCGAACTCGCGGCGCTGGCCGGCAAGATCGGCCATACTTTCGGGCGCGCTGAACTCGCGGCCGAGGCGCTCACCCATCGCGGCGCGCTCGACCGACAGTCCGATCTCAAGGCTGCCTTTCCACACGGTAACGAGCGGCTGGAGTTCCTTGGCGACCGTGTGCTGTCGCTCGCCGTGGCCGATCTGCTGTTGCGCCTTTTCCCGCACGAACCCGAGGGCGAGCTGGCACGCCGTCACGCAGCGCTTGTTCGCGCCGAGACGCTGGTTGAAATCGCAACGGCGATCGGGCTTGGCGCCGATATCAGGCTGGGCGATTCGGAACGCGCGCAGGGCGGCACGGTGCGTCCGACCATTCTCGCCGATGCGCTGGAGGCGCTGATCGGAGCCGTTTTCCTCGATGCCGGATTTGCGGAATCGGCGGCTTGCGTACGGCGCCTGTGGGGCGAGCGGCTCACCAGCCTGGCCGCGGCCCCCCGCGACCCCAAGACGGCGTTGCAGGAATGGGCGCAGGCGAGGCGGTTGCCGCTGCCCGCCTATCGCGAGGTTGGCCGCGACGGGCCGCCGCACGCGCCGTTGTTCGTCGTCGATGTCGCAATCAAGGGGCATGAGCCCGCTCAGGCGCGCGGCGGCAGCAAGCGCGAGGCCGAACGCCTGGCCGCGATCGCCCTCCTCGAACGTTTGAGCCAAGCATGACGACACAGAACACGCGCGCCGGTTTCGTGGCCATCGTTGGCGCTCCCAATGCCGGCAAGTCGACCCTGGTCAATGCCATGGTCGGCTCGAAGGTGAGTATCGTATCGCCCAAAGTGCAGACCACGCGCATGCGTGTGATCGGCATCGCCATGGCGGATCTGTCCGACGGCGCACGGGCGCAGGTCGTGCTGGTCGACACGCCAGGCATTTTCCGTGTGGCCAAGCGTCGTCTGGAGCGTGCCATGGTGGCTGCCGCATGGCGCGGCGCCGAGGATGCGGACGTGGTGGCGCTCGTCGTCGATGCCGAGCGTGGCGTCGGCCAGGAAACGCGCGCCATCGTCGAGCGGCTGAAGGAATCGCGTGCCCCGCGCTTCCTGGTCCTCAACAAGATCGACGTCGTGCCGCGCGAAAACCTCCTCGCGCTCACATCGGAGCTCAACACCCTGCTGCCGTTCGAGCGCACATTCATGGTGAGCGCGCTCAAGCACGACGGCGTCGCCGACGTACTGGCGACGTTCGCGGCCGTGTTGCCGCCGGGACCTTTCTTATACCCCGAAGACCAGGCCGCCGACCTGCCGCTGCGCCTGCTGGCCGCCGAAGTCACTCGGGAGCAGGTCTTTCTGCAGCTTCACCAGGAACTGCCCTACGAGGCGGCGGTCGAGACGGAGAAGTGGGAAGACCGTCCCGACGGCAGCGTCCGCATCGAACAGATCATCTACGTCCAGCGCGACGGCCAGCGCGCGATCTTCCTCGGCAAGGGTGGCGCGCGCATCAAGCAGATCGGCGCGCGGGCGCGGCACGAACTTGCCGAGATGCTGGAACGGCCCGTGCATCTGTTCCTTCACGTCAAGGTAAGCGAGCGCTGGGCAGATGACCCCTCGCACTACCGCACCATTGGGTTGGACTACGAACCCTAGAGCTGCGGGCGCTGCGGGTGCTGGCGCGAACGCGCCAAACGCGGCATACCCGGGGGTATGGACTGGAGCGATGAAGGCATCGTGCTGTCGGCACGGCCCCATGGTGAAAGCGGTCTCGTTGCGTCGCTCCTGACCCGGGCGCATGGCCGTCACGCGGGCTTCGTGCCGGGCGGCGGCTCGCGGCGGGCCAGTCCGGTCTGGCAGCTTGGCAATGTCGTCGAAGTCGGCTGGCGCGCGCGTCTGTCCGACCAGCTCGGCAATTACACGGGCGAACTGCGCGAGGCGCACGCCGCGCGCGCGCTCGACGATGCGGTCGAATTGGCCGGCCTTTCCGCCGCTTGCGCCGTTGCCGATGCGGCGCTGCCCGAACGCGAACCGCATCCGGCGATGTTCGACGGCTTCCGCGCCTTCCTGGGAGTGCTGGGCCATCCCGGCTGGCCCGCAATCTACGTCCGCCTGGAGCTGGGCCTTTTGCAGGAGCTGGGCTTCGGTCTCGACCTCGAGAAATGCGCCGCGACCGGTGCAACGGACGATCTCGCCTATGTCTCTCCCAAGACCGGCCGGGCGGTGTCGCGCACAGCGGCCGGCCCCTACAAGGAGAAGCTGCTGGACCTGCCGGCCTTTCTGTCCACCGGCGGGTTACCGCACGATGACGATCAATTGCGCCAAGGCCTCGATTTGACGGGCTATTTCCTCGAGCGGCATGTCTTTTGGCCACACAACAAGCCCTTGCCTCCCGCGCGAGCGAGATTTATGGAAATGCTTCAACGCTAAAATAAAAATGGTCGCGGCCAGAATCGCGGCTCGTCCCCTCTTCAGTCCCGTCGATGGCAAAACGCAACAACGTCGTCCCGCTCGCTGCGGTCAAACCGGTGCAATTCGGACAGGCGCTCCAGGAGCGCTACCTGTCCTATGCGCTGTCGACCATCATGGCGCGCTCGCTGCCCGACGTGCGCGACGGCCTGAAGCCGGTGCACCGCCGCCTGATGTACGCTATGCGGCAGCTCAGGCTCGATCCCAACAGCGCCTTCAAGAAGAGCGCGCGCGTCGTCGGCGACGTGATCGGCCAGTATCATCCGCACGGCGACCAGTCGATCTACGACGCGCTGGTGCGCCTGGCCCAGGATTTCGCCGCCCGCTATCCGCTGATCGAGGGCCAGGGCAACTTCGGCAATATCGACGGCGATAACCCGGCGGCGATGCGCTACACCGAGGCGCGTCTCACCGAGGTGGCCGAGGCGTTGCTGGCCGGCATCGACGAGAACGCCGTCAACTTCCGGCCCAACTATGACGGTTCCACGGAAGAGCCTGTCGTGCTGCCCGGCGGGTTTCCCAACCTGCTGGCCAATGGCGCTGCGGGCATCGCCGTCGGCATGGCCTGCTCGATCCCGCCGCACAATGCGGGCGAGCTCTGCGACGCGCTGCTGCATCTCATCAAGACGCCCAATGCCCGCATCGACACCTTGGTCGACCTGGTCAAGGGACCGGACTTCCCGACCGGTGGCGTGCTGGTCGAGCCGCGGGAGTCGATCGTCGAGTCCTACAGGACCGGCCGCGGTGCCTTCCGGCTGCGCGCGCGCTGGACGGCGGAGCAGCTGCCGCGCGGCCAGTACCGGATCATCGTCACGGAGATTCCCTACCAGGTCCAGAAGGGCCGGCTGATCGAGCGCATTGCCGAGATCATCAACGCCAAGAAGCTGCCGATCCTAGACGACGTGCGTGACGAGTCGGCCGACGACGTCCGGATCGTGCTCGAACCGCGCACCGGCAATGTGCCGGCCGAGCTGCTGATGGAGCAGCTCTTCAAGCTCACCGACCTGGAAATCCGCTTTCCGTTGAACCTCAATGTCCTCGACAAGGACAACACGCCGCGGGTCATGGACCTGCGCGAGGCCCTGCAGGCCTTCCTCGATCACCGGCGCGAGGTTCTGGTGCGGCGCTCGACCTTCCGGCTGGAAGCGATCGAACGGCGGCTGGAGATCCTCGAAGGCTATCTGATCGCCTATCTCAACCTCGACAGGCTGATCAAGATCATCCGCGAGGAGGACGAGCCCAAGCCTAAGATGATCAAGGCCTTCGGGCTCACCGACACGCAAGCCGAGGCGATCCTGAACATGCGCCTGCGCGCCTTGCGGCGTCTCGAAGAGTTCGAGATCAAGGGCGAGCACAAGAAGCTCGCCGTCGAGCGCAAGGAGCTGAAGGCGCTGCTCAAAGGCGAGGATCTGCAGTGGCAGGCGATCGCCGCCGAGGTCCAGGAGACCAAGCGCAAGTTCGGTGGCAAGACCGTGCTCGGCAAGCGCCGCACCGAACTCGCCGACGCGCCGGCCGAGATCGAGCATGCGGTCGAGGATTTCGTCGAGCGCGAGCCGATGACCATCATCTGCTCGGAAAAGGGGTGGATCCGCGCCGCCAAGGGGCATCTCGACGACAAGCAGGCCGCCGATCTCAAGTTCAAGGAAGGCGACGGTCCGCGCTTTGCGGTCCATGCCCAGTCGACCGACAAGATCCTGGTTTTCTGCACCAATGGCCGCTTCTATACGCTGCCCTGTGACAAGCTGCCGAGCGCGCGTGGCCATGGCGAGCCGATCCGGTTGATGATCGAGCTCGGCAACGAGCAGGACATCGTGCAGCTCGAAGTGTTCAGGGGCGGCCGCAAGTTCCTGGTTGCCTCCGATGCCGGTCGCGGCTTCGTCGTGCCGGAGGACGAGGTTGTTGCGCAGACCAAGAACGGCAAGCAGGCGCTCAATCTTGCCGACAAGGAAAAGGCCGTGGCCTTTTCGATCATGCCAGAGGGCGCCGACTCGATTGCCGTGCTGAGCGAAGGCCGGAAGCTCCTGATCTTCCCGCTGGAGCAGGTGCCCGAGATGAGCCGCGGCCGTGGCGTCCTCTTGCAGAAGTCGAAGGCCGACAGGCTTTCCGATGCGCAGGTCTTCAAGCTGGGCGACGGCCTGCCCTGGGGTAACCGGCTGATCGCCGCCTCCGAACTGAAGTTCTGGCGTGGCGAACGGGCCCAGGCCGGCCGCTTGCCGGAAAAGGGCTGGCCGCGCGCCAAACGCTTCAAGGATTGACGGGCATGGACCTGACGCTGATCTGGAAGACGGTGCTGATCGGTGTCGTGGAGGGCCTCACCGAGTTCCTTCCGGTTTCCTCGACCGGGCACATCATCCTGGCCGAGGAGCTGCTGCACTTTCAGGGACCGCCCGGCAAGGTCTTCGAGATCGTGATCCAGCTCGGTGCGATCCTCGCGGTGTGTTTTCTTTACCGCCGGAAGCTTTGGAATACCGCGACAGGCATCCTCGCGCGCGACCAGCGAGCGATCCGGTTCACAGCCGCGATCGTCGTTGCCTTCCTGCCGGCGGCCGTCGTCGGCGTGGCTGCCCACAAATACATCAAGTCGGTGCTCTTCAATCCGATGGTCGTGGCGATCGCGCTGATCGTGGGCGGCGTGGCCATCCTCATCATCGAACGCTACGCGCTGCGACCGCGCATCAAGTCGGTCGACGAGGTCGATCTAAAGACGGCTTTCCTGATCGGCCTCTGTCAGTGCCTTGCCATGGTGCCTGGCGTGTCGCGCGCCGGTTCGACGATCATGGGCGCCCGCGTCTTTCGCGTCGACCGGGCGGCGGCGGCAGAGTTTTCGTTCTTCCTCGCGATTCCGACCATGGTGGGAGCCAGCGTCTACGATCTCTACAAGAACTGGTCGACTCTCAACTGGGACGGCGGAGCGATCATTGCCCTCGGCTTCGTCGTGGCGTTCATTTCGGCGGCTCTCGTGGTCGGCGCCTTCGTCCGCTTCATCAGCCGGCACGGCTTCGCGGTCTTCGCCTGGTATCGCATCGTCGTGGGGGGGGGCGCTCTCATATTCCTGCTGGTGCGCTGAGGTCGAAAAGCGCCCGGAAATGGGCATCGTGCTCCACTTTTCATCCTCGGTGGAGCATGCGATAAACGCCCCATCCCGCTGGTTCGCTTAGCGGAATAATTTAGCAAGCCAAAGCATTTAGGGAGGACTCTCCATGCAACGTCGCAAATTCCTGCGCACCGCCGGCGTCGGCGGTGCCGCCGTCGCCACGGCCAGCACGCTCGCCGCGCCGGCCATCGCCCAGTCCATGCCGGAGATCAAGTGGCGCCTGGCGTCGAGCTTCCCGAAGTCGCTCGACACGATTTATGGTGCGGGCGAGGACTTCGCCAAGCGCGTTGCCGCACTCACCGACAATAAGTTCCAGATCCGCGTTTTCGCCGCTGGCGAAATCGTTCCGGGCCTGCAGGTCGTCGATGCGGTCCAGAACGAGACCGTCGAGTGCGGCCACACCGCGTCCTACTACTACGTCGGCAAGGATCCGACGTTCGCCTTCGACACGGCGGTGCCTTTCGGCCTCAACACCCGCCAGCACAACGCCTGGGTCTACTACGGCGGCGGGCTCGAGCTGATGCGCGAGTTCTACAAAGACTACAACATGACCTCATTCCTCATGAGCAACACCGGTGGCCAGATGGGCGGCTGGTGGCGCAAGGAGATCAAGACGCCCGAAGACCTGAAGGGCGTAAAGATGCGTATCGGGGGTTTCGCCGGGCAGGTACTGGCGAAGCTTGGCGTCGTTCCGCAGCAGATCGCTGGTGGCGATATCTATCCGGCATTGGAAAAGGGCACGATCGACGCGGCCGAGTGGGTCGGCCCCTACGACGACCAGAAGCTTGGCTTCAACAAGGTGGCCCCATACTATTACTACCCCGGCTGGTGGGAGGGCAGCGCCGCGCTGTCGCTCTACGTCGGCCTGAAGGCTTATGACGCGCTTCCGGCCACCTACAAGGAGGCGATCGCCAGCGCCGCGGGCGAGACCAACGTGAAGTCGGTGGCCAAGTACGACTCGCTCAATCCCCGGGCGCTGCGCGAGTTGGTTGCCGCAGGAACCAAGTTCCTGCCGTTCCCTCAACCGGTGATGGAAGCCTGCTTCAACGCAGCCAACGAGCTCTATGCCGAGACCGTGGCCAAGAACCCCAAGTTCAAGAAGGTGTTCGACTCGTGGAAGCCGTTCCGGAGCGAAGAGGTGCTGTGGTTCCGCGTCGTCGAGAACACCTTCGACAACTTCATGGCACGCCAGTCGGCAGCCAATAAGCTCTAAGATCATATTTAGAACCGACCAATGGAAAAGCCCCGCGAAGCGGGGCTTTTCTTTGCGTGCGAACGGCCTGTAGAATTCCCAACATTGCAGACTTTTAAGGAAATCGGGGCGGAGAATCTCTTTTCAAAGAGAATTTCGCGTGTCAGTCTCCCGTCACTTTAGAAGCCATGAGGGCTTCTTTCAGGGAGGAAAAAAAGAGATGGAGCGCAGGAAATTTATCAAGACGGCAGGCGTGAGCGCTGCGAGTGTTGCTGCGGCAACCACGCTGGCCGCGCCGGCCATTGCCCAGAGCATGCCCGAAGTGAAGTGGCGTCTGACGTCGAGCTTCCCGAAGTCGCTCGATACGTTGTACGGCGGTTCCGAGTTGTTCGCCAAGATCATCGGCGAAATGTCGGACAACAAGTTCCAGGTTCGGCCCTTCGCTGCTGGCGAAATTGTCCCGGGACTGCAGGTTGCCGACGCGGTCCAGAATGGAACCGTCGAGGCTGGCCAGACCGCCGCGTATTATTACTTCGGCAAGCATCCGAACTTCGTGTTCGAGACCGGCTTGCCGTTCTCAATGAACCAGCGGCAATACTACGCTTGGCTTGAGTTCGGTGGCGGTCACGAACTTATCAACGAGTTCTACAAGGAGTATAACTTCCGCTCCTTCACTTTTGGCGGCACCGGCTGCCAGATGGGCGGCTGGTTCCGCAAGGAAATCAAGTCGATGGACGATATGAAGGGCCTGAAGTTCCGGGTCGGGGGCTTTGCCGGCCTGATTCTTCAGCGTCTTGGCGTGGTGCCCCAGCAGATCGCGGGCGGCGATATCTATCCGGCGCTCGAGAAGGGCACGATCGACGCCTGCGAGTGGGTCGGTCCGTATGACGACGAGAAGCTCGGCTTCAACAAGGTGGCCAAGTACTACTACTATCCCGGCTGGTGGGAAGGCGCGTCGGTCGGCTCGCTCTACATCAACAACGATGCCTGGGCAAAGCTGCCGAAGCCCTATCAGGCGATGGTCGAGGCGGCCGCCGGCCGCGTCACCTCGTGGATGGTGCCGAAGTATGATGCCGGAAATCCGCCGGCGCTGCGTCGCCTGGTGGCGGCTGGCACCGAACTGCGGCCATTCCCGCGT
This sequence comes from Reyranella sp., assembly GCA_029946105.1. GTDB lineage: Bacteria > Pseudomonadota > Alphaproteobacteria > Reyranellales > Reyranellaceae > Reyranella. The sequence continues at coordinate 62,615 of JAQSDW010000242.1, forward strand.
GCCGTCCTCGAGCCCTGCTTCCTCGAGTCCTACAAGTACTACGATGAACTCTCGGCCAAGGATCCGAAGTTCAAGAAGATCTACGACAACATGAAGGCCTTCCGCGCCGACGAGAACTTGTGGTTCCGCGTCGCCGAGAACACCTTCGACAACTTCAACTTCGCGATGTCGGCCCAGGGTCGGTAAAGACGACCCACGTCGGTCTCAAAGAGAAGCCCCGCCTTTCGGCGGGGCTTTTTTTGTTCGCTCGGTTACTTGAAGACAGGTGGCGCACTGTCTTCGCTGGGCGGCGCTTGGATCTCGATCTTCACTTTGCTCGGATCAACTCCATTGCCCTTATCTAGCCCGGCAGTGACCATTCCCGGGAAAGCAATGACCAGCGCAACCATGACCACCTGGATGCAGACGAAAGGTACTGCGCCCCAGTAGATCTGGGCGGTCGTTACGCCATCCGTCAGCTTGCCGGTCACCTTGTCGAGAAATTTCCCATCCGGGGCTACCGATCTCAAATAGAATAGTGCGAAGCCAAAGGGCGGATGCATGAACGACGTCTGCATGTTGATGCCTAGGAGCACACCGAACCAGATGAGGTCAATGCCCAGTGCTTCGGCAGGCTTCGCCAGCAGCGGAATGATGATAAAGGCCAGTTCGAAGAAATCGAGGAAGAAAGCCAACAGAAAGATGAGGATGTTGACGACGATCAAAAAGCCGACGGCGCCTCCCGGGAGTCCCAGCAACAAGTGCTCGACCCACTGGTCGCCGTTGACGCCATAGAAGCTAAGACTGAAGACACGCGCGCCGACGAGGATGAAAACGACGAACGCCGTAAGCTTGGCGGTGCTGTCCATCGCCTGCTTCAGCAATTTGAAGTCCAATCGGCGATTGGCCATCGCCATCAACAAGGCGCCGGTTGCGCCCATTGCGCCGCCCTCGGTCGGCGTAGCCAGGCCGATGAATATCGTGCCGAGGACGAGGAAGATCAGAGCCAGGGGGGGCATCATGACGATGACCACCTGTTGCCCGAGACGGCTTAGTACACCGAGATTGAACACCCGATTCGCCAGCGCGAGACCGTAGGCCACCAGTGCTGAAAAAGAAATTGCCCAGATGCCCTCCCAGAGCAGGAAATGCTCCAGTGCCCAAGCTCCAACGGCGACGGAAACTACCAGGATGAGCAGGGAGGGATATCCGGCGCTGCCATTATCTTCCTTGATCTGGCGAGCTTCTGGAGGCAGTGCGGGTGCGCAGTTCGAGTTGAGCATAGTTCGGCTGAACACGTAGCCGACATACAGACACGTCAGAACAAGTCCTGGAATGATGGCGCCCTTGTACATATCACCGACAGAGCGACCGAGCTGGTCGGCGAGGACAATGAGCACGAGGCTCGGCGGGATGATCTGTGCGAGCGTGCCGGAGGCCGCTATGACCCCCGACGCCAACTTTCGATCATAGCCGTATCGCAACATGATCGGCAGTGAGATCAGGCCCATTGAAATGACCGAAGCCGCGACCACGCCAGTCGTCGCCGCGAGCAAGGCTCCCACGAAGATGACGGCATAGGCGAGGCCGCCCGGCAAGGGACCGAACAGCTGTCCGATGGTGTCCAGCAGATCCTCGGCCATGCCCGAACGTTCGAGAATGAGACCCATGAACGTAAAGAACGGTATCGCGAGCAGCGTATCGTTTTCCATCACGCCGAACACCCTGTTCGGCAAGGCTTGAAGAAACGACGGTGTGAAAAGTCCGAGTTCTATTCCCGCGATCGCGTACAGGAGTCCCAGAGCGGCCAGCGAGAATGCCACGGGATAACCAAGGAGGAGGAAGAACACGAGCGACGCGAACATGATCGGCGCCATCTCGGCCTTGATCAAAGTGGCGAACCCGCTCTGGGGTGCAATGATCGAAGTGATGAGAACAACGCCGATGGCGACGATGAAAGCATAAAAAAACCCACGAAGAACTCTCATGTCAGGTGTCCTTCAGTGAGTTGATGGTTGGTTACGCGGATCGACGTAGACGCCCCGCATGACACCAACCTGCTTGATGGCTTCTGATATTCCCTGCAGCAGTAGCAAGGCAAAGCCGATGATGATCATCAGCTTGGCCGGCCAACGGACCAATCCGCCGGCATTGCTCGATACTTCGCCGATACGCACCGACTCCATGAAGTACGGCCAAGAAAGAAATAGCATAATCAGGCACAACGGGATCAGGAAGAACACATGCCCAAACAGAGCGATACGGTGATTGGCGCGATCCGACAGATGGCTGGCGATGATGTCGATGCGGATGTGTTCCTTGCGCAGCAACGCGTATCCCGCGCAGCCCAGGAATACGGCGCTGAACATGTACCATTGCAGTTCGAGCCACGAATTCGAACCGAGATTCAGGAATTTTCTCACAAACGCATTGACGGTGCTGACGAGCACCATAGCGAGGATGAGCCAGTACAATGTACGACCCACGATCTCGCTCAGGCGATCGATCGCGGCGCTCAATTTGAGAAGTCCAGCCACGGATATTGCCTCCCCTGATCAGTTCAAATTTATTGCTGCCGGGCGAAAATTTCGTCGCCCGGCAGAGCCTACAATTAGCAGAAATGCCCAATTAAGAAAGCAGTCTCGGCGGATCTGCGTCGGGCCAGATGCCCAGAACCGAAATCTTGCCGGGTGGTAACATCGACGTCTACCTGGCGTTGTTGGCGGCTAATTCTTGGGTGCCGGTGTGAAGATCGGGGGCGCACTCTCTGGCTCCGGCGCATCAAGTTCAATCTTGATCGTCGTAGGGTCGATTTTAGAAGGTTCATCCAGGAAGAAGGTCACTGACTGAGGGAAGGCGATTACGATCGCCACCATGATGATCTGGAGGAATACCCAGGGCACCGAACCCCAATAGATGTCTGAACTCTTCACTTCCTTGGGCGCCACGCTGCGCAAATAGAAGAGGGCGAAGCCGAACGGCGGATGCATGAACGACGTCTGCATGTTCACACACAGCATGATGCCGAACCAGATCAGGGCCGCATCGGCGCCGACCACGGGGGCAAGCAATTTCTGCGCCACCGGCGCCAGCATCGGCACGATGATGAAAGCGATTTCGAAGAAGTCGAGGAAGAAAGCCAGGAAGAAGACGAACAGGTTGACGACGATGAGGAAACCCCAGACTCCGCCCGGCAGGCCGGAGAGCATGTGCTCAACCCATAGGCCGCCATCGACGCCCTGGAACGAAATCGAGAAGCAGGTCGCGCCGACCAGGATGAAGGCGACCATCGCGGTGATGCGCATGGTGGCCTGCATGGCCTGGACGATGAGATCGCGCAGTTCCTTGAATTGCCAAGCCCGCCAGCACAGCCAGATGACCGATGCGAACATGACGGTGAAGGCCAGCTTGAAGGGGACCGACTTGAAAGCGACCATGCCGATCAGAGTGCCGACGATGGCAGCGGCACAGCCGCTGAGGAATACAGCCCGGTCGAACTTCGTGAGTGGTGCATTGCGGACGACGGCCAGAACGATGGCCCCGATGGTGCCCATCGCGCCGGCTTCAGTCGGCGTCGCGAGGCCCATCATGATGGTGCCAAGGACGAGGAAGATCAGGATGGCTGCCGGAATGATGCCCCAGGCGCACTTGATCAGCAGGTCCTTGCCGAACAGCGTCCGCGGTACTGGTGGCAGCGCATCGGGTTTGACGATCGTCAGGTAGAAAGTGTATCCGGCAAAAAGCGCGATCTGGAGGATCGAGGGACCCCAGGCGCCAAGATACATGTCACCGACCGAGCGGCCCATCTGGTCGGCCAGAACGACCAGGACCAGGGACGGTGGCACCAGTTGCGTGATTGTGCCAGACGCCGCCAGCACGCCGGTCGCATATCGCATGTCGTACTTGTAGCGCATCATTACCGGCAAGGTGATGAGCGCCATGGCAATGACCTGCGCGGCCACGGTGCCGGTGATGGCGCCTAGGATGAATCCGACGATGATGGTCGAGTAGCCGAGCCCGCCCTTTACGGGGCCGAAAAGCTGGCCCATCGACTCCAGCATATCCTCGGCCAACCCGCATTTCTCCAGGATGGCGCCCATGAAAGTGAAGAACGGGATGGCGAGCAGCAGTTCATTGGAGAGGATACTGCCGAACACGCGGCCCGGGATGGCCTGCATGAAAGACATCGTAAAATAGCCCATCTCGATCGACAGGAAGCCGAAGAAGAACCCAACCGCACAGAGCGAGAAGGCTACCGGGTAGCCGATGATCATAAATACGACGAGGCCGCCGAACATCAGCGGCGGCATGTACTCGAGGGGGATCACTGTGTCGGCCTCTCATAGTGCGCTTCGAGGCTGTCCACGGGATAGTCGTTGAGGAACGCCACTCTCTTGATCAGTTCGGAAAGCCCTTGCAGCGCCACGAGTGCAAAACCCAGCGGTAGAACGAACTTGATCGGCCAGCGCAGGAGCCCACCGGCATTGGAAGATCCTTCGAATACGTTGAAGGATTGCATGAAAAAGGGCCAACTGAGCCACGCAAGTATGGCGCAGGTCGGCAACAAGAACACCAGCGTGCCGAGGATGTCGACCCAGAGTTGCCCGCGGCGGCTCAAGGTCATGTACAGAATATCGACGCGGACGTGCTCGTTGCGCTTCATGGTGTAGGCCGCGCCGAACATGACGATCACGGCGAACATGTACCACTGCACTTCGAGCCAGGCATTTGAACTCATGTCATAGGCGTATCGAATCATCGCATTGCCGCCGCTTACGATGCAGGCGGCTAGCACAAGCCAGTTGCAGAAGACGCCGATCTTTTCGTTGAGTGCATCGATGAGCGCGCTGAGGGACAGCAGTAGGCGCATCCATCTCCCCTAATGCGAGTTCTTTGTTGTGGGCGCCCCGTTCTCGCCGACCGGGAGACTTCCTAGATAACGTGGTCCAAGGAACCACGCCAGCGTGTGGGACGGTTCCGACAGATGGCGGCATGCGTCAAGTTGCTACACCCACCGGGCTCTGCCTAACCCGTAGGCAACTCCGCCCAGCCTTCCGCGCCGAAGAATTCCAGGGGTCGGAAGGCGCGCTTGTAGGCCATCTTGCTCGAATCGGCGATCCAGTAGCCGAGGTAGACATAGGGCAGTCCGCGCTTGGCGGCGGCGTTGGCCAGCCACAGGATCATATGCGTGCCGAGGCCTCGCCGGGCGTCCTGCGGGTCGAAGAAGCTGTAGACTGCCGACACGCCGCTCGACAGCCAGTCGACCAGGCAGGCACCGACCAGGCGACCATCCGCCGAGTCGTCGCGAAACTCGATGATCGCGGTTTCGACCGGACTTTCCTCGACCATGGCGCGATAGTCGTCGAAATCCATGTCGGCCATGTCGCCATCGCGATGTCGGGTCAACACATAGCGCGAAAACAGCGCGTACTGCTCGCCGGTCGCGAGAGGCTGGCATTCGACGGCCTGGACATGTTCGTTGCGCCGCAGAATCCGGCGCTGGGCCCGGCTCGGTTCGAAGTCGCGGACCCGGATGCGGACCGGCACGCAGGCACGGCAGCCGTCGCAAAGCGGCTTGTAGACGAAGTGATGGGAGCGCCGGAAACCGGCGTCGGTCAGCGTGTCGTGTTGGGAAATCGCATCCGGCCCGCTCAGTTCGGTGACGAGCTTGGTCTCCAGCCGGTGCGGCAGATACGGACAGCGCATCGCCGGCGTGGTTCGGAAGAACCGGAGGGTCTGGATGTTTTGGCGGATGAACATGGATTTAGAAGAGGGAGTGTAGCCTTCCCACGGGCGAAGGAAAGCGGCCGTTCATGCGCCAAAAGTCTAATCGTCGTCCCACTCTCAGGCTCTGGGAGATCTGCCGGCCATGCGGCGAATGGGGATCATGGCCAGGCGTGCCAGCTTGGGCAGCAGCCACACCAGCAGGGCGACGAAGGCGGCCAGAAAACACAGGAATGTGATGGGGAAGGCGATCGCCAGCGCCAAGCCGCCGATCACGGTAACGTCCTCGGTGAGCGAGGCGGCGATATTGCTGAAGGGCTCGGGCGACGTGTTGATGAGCACCCGCGAGCCGGTCTTGGCGACGTGCGTGCCCGCCGCCAGGGTGCCGCCCAGCAGTCCTGCGATGACGGCAACCTCGGGGCTGAGGCCTGCCATTGCGCCGTAGGCCAGCAGGAAGCCTGCCGGAATCCGCACGAAGGTCTGCAGCACGTCGTTGATGCTGTCGATGTAAGGAATCTTGTCGGCGAAGAAATTGAGCACGAACAGGAGCGCCGCCACCCCCAGGACCCAGGGCGAGGCCAGCACCTGGAGATCGTGCGGCAGCGCCACCAGGCCCAGGCGCTGGGCGGCGCCCAGGACCACCACGGCGGCATAGGCATTGAGACCGCTCGCCCAGCCGGCGCCGAGGGCCACGGCAATCGCCGCGAGGGTCTCGGCGCTCATCGGTCGGATCTCAAAGCGCGCGCCGGGCCTTGAGGGCAGTCGCCAGCGTGCCGTCGTCCAGCCAGTCGAGTTCGCCGCCGACAGGGACGCCGTGGGCGAGCCGGGTGAGCGGCACGTCCAGTTCGGCCAGCCGTTCGGCCAGATAGTGGGCGGTGGTCTGGCCGTCGACGGTGGCGTTGGTCGCCATGATCACCTCTCGGATGCCGCCGGCGCCGACGCGCTTCACCAGGGTTGCGATATTGAGCTCTTCCGGTCCGATGCCATCGAGCGCCGACAGCGAGCCGCCGAGCACGTGATAGCGGCCGGGAAATATCTTGCCGCGCTCCATGGCCCAGAGGTCGCCGACGTCCTCGACCACGCAGAGCAACCCCGCATCGCGCTTGGGATCGGCACAGATCGAACAGGGATCGACGGTGTCGAGATTGCCGCACGCCGAGCAGGCGCGGATCGCCCGCGCCGCGTCGGCCAATGCAGCGCTCAGCGGCTGCATCAGCGTTTCGCGCTTCTTCAGGAGATGCAGCGCCACGCGGCGGGCCGACCGCGGGCCGAGGCCCGGCAGGCGGCCCAGCAGCTGGATCAGCCGTTCGATCTCGGGACCAATCATCGAGAGATTGAAGCTAGAGTTTGAAGCCGGGCGGCAGCGGCAGGCCACCGGTGATGGTCTTCATCTGCTCCTGCACCGTCTGCTCGACCTTGGTCCGGGCGTCGTTGGCGGCGGCCACGATCAGGTCCTCGACCACGCCCTTGTCGGCCGGCACGAACAGCGAGGAGTCGATCTCGACCCGGCGGGTCTCGTTCTTGCCGTTCACCGTGACCTTGACCAGGCCGGCGCCGGAGCTGCCGATGATCTCCAGCCGCTCGAGCGTCGCCTGCATCTCCTGCATCTTCTGCTGCATCGCCTGCGCCTGCTGCATCAGGCCGCCGAGGTCCTTGAGTTTGTCGAACATCAGAACTCGCTTTCGGGAATGTCGTCGTCCGCGGGATATTCCTCGGCCGGGGGTGGCTCTTCGCCGGGCGGTCCCGCGAGGCCTGCGAGGAGCGAGGTCTGCTCGCCCTTGCGGCGGACCGTGTCGAGCTTCGCCCCGGGGAAGGTTTTCAGGATGGCCTGGACCAGGGGATTTTCCTCGGCCTGGCTGCGCAGGTCGTCGGCCTTGGTCGCCTTCTGCGCGACCAGCGTGGGCTTGCCGGCGTCGCTCGAGACCGAGGCGATCCAGCGCCGCCCGGTCCAGCGGCTCAGGCAGTCGCTCAAGCGGTGGGCGAGATCGGGTGGCGCCTGCGGCTCGGGCCGGAACTCGATCAGCCCCGGCTCGCAGCGCACCTCGTGCACATGGTGCATCAGGTAGTTGACCAGGCGCGCCTCGCGCTTGGTCTCGAACAGCGCCACCACCTCGGTGAAGTTTTTCGGCGCCGGCAGTGCCTCGGCAGGCTGTCCGACAGCGGTGACGGGCTGTGTCGCCAGACGCGCCGCCGCACCGCCGCCACCACCGCGCGGCGCCGGGGCTTCCGCGCCATTGCTCGGGGCGCCGCTCTGCAGCGTCTTGATCGCATCGGCAGGCGAGGGCAGGTCGGCCACGTAGCAGAGCCGGATCAGGGCCATTTCGGCGGCCCGGAGCGGCGAGGGCGCGGTGAGTGTCTCCTGCAGGCCCTTCATCAGCAGCGTCCAGGCCCGCGTGAGCGAGGCCATGGAAAGCTTGGCCGCCAGCGCCAGGCCCTGGGCGCGTTCGCTGTCGGCCGATCCTGCGGCCGCCTCGGGTGCGACCTTGAGCCGGGTCACCCAGTGCGTGAGCTCGAGCAGGTCCTGCAGGATGACCACCGGATCGGCGCCCGAGTCGTGCATCTCGCCGAGGGCTGCGACCACGGCCGGTGCGTCGCCGCGCATGATCTTTTCGAACAGTTCCAGCACGCGGCCGCGGTCGGCCAGACCCAGCATGTCGCGCACTTGGGCGGCATCGACCACGCCGCCGCCGTGGGCGATCGCCTGGTCGAGCATGGAAAGCCCGTCGCGCACCGAGCCGTCGGCGGCGCGGGCCAGGAGGCCCAGCGCCTCGGGCGAGATCTCGATCTTCTCGGCCTCGGAGATCTTGCCGAAGTGCGCGATCAGCACGTCCTGCGGCACGCGCTTGAGGTCAAAACGCTGGCAGCGGCTCAGCACCGTCACCGGGACCTTGCGGATCTCGGTGGTGGCGAACAGGAACTTCACATGCGGCGGCGGCTCTTCCAGCGTCTTGAGCAGGGCGTTGAAGGCCTTCTCCGACAACATGTGCACTTCGTCGATGATGTAGACCTTGTAGCGCGCCGACACCGGGCGGTAGCGCACGCCCTCGATCAGCTCGCGCACGTCGTCGATACCGGTGCGCGAGGCCGCGTCCATCTCGATCACGTCGACATGGCGGTCCTCGGTGATGGCCTTGCAGTTGTCGCAGACGCCGCAGGGATCGACCGTCGGCCCGCCCCTGCCGTCGGCTCCGACGCAGTTGAGCGCGCGGGCGATGATGCGGGCGGTCGTGGTCTTGCCGACGCCGCGCACGCCCGTGAGCATGAAGGCGTGCGCGATGCGGCCAGATGCGATGGCGTTGCGCAGCGTGCGCACCATCGCCTCCTGGCCGACCAGGGTGGTGAAATCGGTGGGTCGGTATTTGCGGGCGAGGACGCGGTAGGGGAGCGCTTTGTCGGCAGACTTGTCGCCACTGCCTTTGTCGCCAGTCCCTTTGGTGGCTTGCGCCATGGCGATCACCCGCTCAAACGCCGTGGCCCTTTAAGTCCCGGCGGTCGTCGCGCCTGGGCGTCCCGCCCCCGCGACGGCGTGCGCGGGAAACAGGTGAGGGACCGACATGACCCGAAGCGAATTCGTTACGGCTGCTTCCTTCCGGATCTGACCGGGTTGGCGACTGCTCCGCCCACACCGGCCCCTCAAGGGGATTATATCAGGAGTCGGACCATCCCGCGCAAGGGATGTAACGGGCCAATCCAGTACGCCGAAATGTCCTGTTTTCGTGTCCCAAATCGTGTTCATGAATAGGTGGACGCTACTTTCCTGTGGTCATTTTTGGCGAAATCCGCCTTCCTATTCAAAATCCGGCCAGAATCCTGCTGAACCTGCAACCCGGCCTTCTGCCCGTGACAGTTGTGGCGAGCGCGCCAAGCCGCTAGGCCTCGTGCATGTGCCCCTCCAATGATGGCGGCGCGCCGGTCGTTGAGGCCAAGCCCGCGGGCGACCCCCCGGACTCCCTGCGCGCGCTCCCACAGCGTATCCGCCAGCAGGAGATCCTCGCCGAACTGGGCGTGATCGCGCTCCAGGGCGCGGACTTCGACAAGCTTCTGGCCGAGGCCGCGCGCCTCACCGCCGAGGCGCTGCGGGCCGAATTCTGCAAGGTGCTGGAGCACGTTCCCTCCGAGAACCGGCTGCTGGTCCGCGCCGGCGTCGGCTGGGACGAGGGCGTCGTCGGCAAGGCCAGCATCGGCGCCGACCTTGCCTCGCCGGCAGGGTTTGCGCTGCGCACCGGCAAGCCGGTGATCTCCAACCATCTAGAGAACGAGGAGCGCTTCCGCACGCCCGAGATCCTAGCCGAGCACGGCATCCACCGGGCGATGAACGTCATCCTGCAGGGCGACGGCCGGCCGTTCGGGGTGCTCGAGGTCGACAGCCGCTCGGAGGACGAGTTCGTCGAGGCCGACCTCGCCTTCCTGCAGGGCGCCGCCAACATCCTCGGCATGGCGATCGAGCGCGAGCGCCATGGGCGCAACCTCGAGGCGGCGCTGGAGCGCCACTATGTGCTGCTGAAGGAGATGGGCCATCGGGTGAAGAACAGCCTGATGATCGTCACCAGCATGTTGCAGCTTCAGGCGCGCGACATCGGCGATCCCACCCTCACGCTCCATCTGGAAGAGGCGGCGCACCGCGTGTTGGCCGTGGCCCGGGCCCACGATCAGCTGTTCCAGGGCGCCGATATCGAGCGCATGGATCTCGGCAAGTACGTCGAAGGGATCTGCAAGGACCTCGACGACAGCGTTGCCCACTGCGTCATCCAGACCGAGGCGCAATACGAAATCGAGATTTCCACCGATCGCGCCATCTCGGCGGCGCTGGTCGTGAACGAGCTGATCGCCAACGCAGCGAAGCATGCCTACCGGGGCACGACGGGCGGAAAGATCCGGGTCACCATTGCCGGCGCCGGAAAGGACAAGCTCTCGATCTCCGTGCGCGACGAAGGCGCGGGCCTGCCTCCGGGCTTCGACCTCGCCAGCTCGAAGGGACTGGGCATGCGGATCATCACGTCGTTCGTGGAGCAGCTGAACGGCACGGTCGAGATCCGTCCCCACAAGCCGGGAACCGAGTTCGTCGTCATCCTGCCGCGGTGATCACCACACCTGCCGCTTAACTCTCAAGGTAGCTGGTACGTCCTCAAGCTCGCTGATATCTGCTGTCTGGCTGCAGTTTTTTCGTGGTTTAACACGCCGATGTCACAGGGTCTGAATAAATAAATTATGCGCCGGCAAGTTGGAGAACCTGCAAAAGCCGGCAGCACGCCCCACGTGCAAATGCGTTTACCTCTTCCGCTCTGTTGTTTGACGCGAACCCTGCCGGACGAGCGCGACATGGATATCCATCTTGGTGACTCCGGTGGCCAAGAACGCGCCTCTTCAAATCGGCGTGGTGCCAATTATTTAGGAAAGACAATGGTGAAGCGTTCCTGCTTCATCATTCTCCGTCCGGTCAGGATTGCTTCGCGGATCGTCGTCGGCAATTGCAGCGTGCAAGTCTCGGCATTCTGCATCGTAGGCGCGGATTGATGTCGAGCCCTCTTCAGCTCCTGGAGTGCTCGATATGAACTGACCGCATTTGCATACCAGAGGAACCAAAAATTGGAGGGCTCGTTGGCAGGCAATGCATTTTCGTCTTGCCACAGTTCTCATAGCTATAGCCACTTGCATCGCCAGTGTTGATAGTCGCGCTCAATCGGCGACTGAACAACGCGAGACTGCCGTGCGCCTCGCACGGGCCGGGGAGATGAAGAGAGCGCAAGACGATTTGCGCAGGCTGCTGGCTGCCGGAACGGACGACGGGCTGGTCGCGATGGATCTCGTGACCTTGCTGCAGCAGGACGGCAAGTCCGCCCAAGCGGCTGCATTGTTCGTCACCACCGCGAAGACCGATCCGCCGGCCTATGCGCTGCTTGCCGCCATCCGTGCCAACCAGGCGATCGGCCGCCATGACGAAGCAAGGCGGCTCGCCCGCGAAGGAGCGCGACGCTTCCCTGCCGACCCGGCCTGGGGGCGCCTGCTGGCCTCGAGTCCGGTGGAGCGTCCGGCGACAGCGACGGCAGCACCCACCGTGCAGAGACTGATGGCGGAAGGCGACGCCCATCGCAAAGCACGCGACCTCTTCGGCGCTCTGGCGGCCTACACCGCGGCCATCAAGCTGGCGCCCACCGATCCCGCGCCGCGCCGTGAAGCCGCTGCCGTAATGATCGAGCTCGGCGGCCCCCATGGCGCCGCCATGATCGCCGGCGAGACCCCGACGATTGCCGCCGCTCAGGGCGCGGCGATGGAACGCTGGGGCAAGCTCGTGCGCGACCCCGATCCGGCGCGCCGCTTCGACGGAACCGACGCGGCTCTTGCCCGTCTCGAGGCCCTTCTGGCGTCGACGCCTTCAGGCGAGCCTCGATTGAAGCGACAGCTCAGGCTGGATCGCATGGTTGCCTTGGCCGACCGCACGCGCATGGAGGAAGCCGCACGCGAGGGAGACTCGCTCAAGGCCGATAGTCCCTTGCCGCTCTATGCCGAACAAGCCTATGGCGCCGCGCTCCTGTACCTGCGCCGTCGTGAGGAGGCGCGCGCTGCCTTCGACCACATTCTCGCCAGTGAGCCCCACAACGTGCCGGCGCGCTACGGCCAGTTCTACGCCGCCGTCGAACTGGAGGATTTTCCGACCGCCTATGCGGCCATCGACCACTTGCTGAAAGGCGACGAGCCGATCTGGCGACGCTATGTCAACGACCCGACGCGGTACGCCAACGTCGACCGCACCACCGCCGAAATTGCCGCCGCCGATGCCCGGTTCTACGGCAACCAGCTGGGCGACGCGTGGGACCGCGTCTCGGTGCTGGCCAAGGCGGCGCCCGCTGACGCCCTGGTGCGGGTGTCGTCCGCCCAGATCGCGAACGCACGCGGGTGGCCGCGACTGGCCGACGCCGAAGCCCATATCGCCGCGAGCCTGGCCCCGCGCGAGCTGGGTGCCCAGATCATGCTGATAGAGGTGGCCCTGGCCAACTTCCGCTATGCCGAGGCCAGCCGGCTGCTGGCCGAACTGGAGGCGCTGTACCCGGAGGACTCGGCCGTCCGGCGCGTGGGGCGTCTGGTCCGGGCACAGCGGGGATGGCTGTTCGAAGCCGAGGCGCGGCCGAGCAACAGCACGGGCGGCGGCGTCAACGAGATGGGCCAGGCTTTCCAGGTCTCAGGCCGGCTCTACTCGCCACCAATCGCCGACAACTGGCGGCTGTTCGCCCTGAACGACTACATTTCCGCCAATCCGATCGAAGGGTTCGGGCAGCGCGAGCGGGTCGGCGCCGGAGTCGAGCTGCGCCTGCCGGCGCTGCGCGCAACAGCGTTTCCGACCATGTCGTGGGGGACGCTCAATCGCGCCGGCGGCGGTGCCACCCTGGACTGGTTTCCGACCGACCAGATCTCGCTCGGCGTGTCGGCCGAGGCCTTCAGCATCGAGACCCCGCTCCGGGCCCTGTTCTACGGCATCACCTCCGATCAGTATACCGTGCGGGCCGCCTATCGCTGGCACGAATCCCGCGCGCTTTCGGGCGTCGCCTCCTACCAGCCGTTCACCGACGGCAATCAGCGCCTGATTGCGGGACTCACCTATACCGAGCGCCTGATCGACGTCCCGAAGTTCGACCTGACCGCCCGCGCCGATCTGTACACTTCGTCGAACACGCTCCCCAACGCGCCCTACTTCAATCCCAGCGCCGACCTCGCGGCCACGGTGGGCTTTCTCGCCGAGCATGTCGCCTGGCGCTACTACGAGCGAAGCTTCACGCAGGCCTTGCGGGTGGATGCCGGCCTCTATGCCCAGCAGGGCTATGCCAGCGACTGGATCGCAATGGCCACCTACGAACATCGCTGGCGCATCGATCCGCGCACCGAGTTTCGCTACGGCATCCAGGCAAGCCGCCGCGTCTACGACGGCGTCGAGGAGAAGAGCTACGGGCTCATCGTCGGGCTGCGGCAGAGAATCTGATGCGCGTGCTGCTTTGCCTCCTACTTCTCTTCGCCGCCGGTGCGGCTAACGCACAGAGCACCGGCCGCCGGTTCGTCTCGGTGGCCTTCCACGATGTCGTCGACACGCGCGAGGAGCTTACGACCGACGCCGTGACCTCCGATAAGCTCGTGCGCTTCTTCGACTGGTTGAAGGGCACTGGTTGGACCGTCGTCTCGCTCGATGACGTGCTGGCCGCGCAGCAGGGCAAGCGACCATTGCCCGACAAGGCCATCCTCCTCACCTTCGACGACGGCTATCGCAGCCTCTACACCCGCGTCTTTCCGCTGCTGAAGATCTACCGCTATCCCGCCGTGGCGGCCGTGGTCGGAACCTGGATGGAAGGGGGCCCCGATAGCATCGTGCGCTACGGCGAGTTCGATGTACCGCGGTCGAAGTTCATCACCTGGGCCGAGGCGCGCGAGATGCAGGCCTCCGGCCTGGTCGAGTTCGCGTCGCACTCCTACGACCTGCACTGGGGCGCGCGGGCCAACCCGCAGGGCAACGCCGTCCCTGCCGCCCGCACCTGGCGCTACGATCCGGCCACGGAGCGTTACGAGAACGATCCCGCCCATCGCGCCCGGATCCGCGCCGATCTCGACCGCTCGCGCCGCCAGATCGCCACGGGGCTCGGCCGTGCCCCCCGGGCCCTCGTCTGGCCGTTCGGCCGTTTCAGCGGGCCGGCTCTGGAGGAGGCGAAAAAGGCAGGCTTCTCCTTCGCCTTCACCCTGGAGGCGGAGCCGGCCGATGCCGGCGGGCCGCTGGCGCTGCATCGCTACTTTCCCAACCTCAACCCGGCGCTGGGTGAGATCGCCGACAACCTGCGCTTCGACGTCGAGGCTCCCGAGACCGTTCGCGTGGCCTGCATTGCCCTCGACAGTCTTGCTGCCCTGAATGGCCCCGCCCAGGACGCAGCGCTCGGCACGATGATCGAAAACCTCCGCACCTTGGGCGCCAACAAGGTCGTGATCGACGGGCAGGCCGCTCGGCCGTCGCCCGGCGCCGCCCTCGGCGACGTTTTCTTTCCCTCGCGCCTTCGCCCGATGAAGGCCGACCTTCTTTCCCGGGCGGCATGGCAGCTGCGGTCCAGGGCCAATGTCGAAGTCTATCTCCATCTGCCACTCCAGGCGGCGGTCGCCGCGGTGGGCGAGGCCGGTGTGCCGGTCCTGTATGCCGACATGCTCCGTCATGCGGCGGCCGACGGCATCGTCGTCGAGGCGCCGGGGCAACCGCCGTCGGCGGCCTCGACCCACAAGAACGCCGTGCGCAAAAGGCGCGCGGCCCTCGATCCGGCAACCCTCGATCCGGCGTCGCGTCAGGCCCTCAATGTCTATCGTGCGGCGACGGCAATCGATCCGTTGTTGCGCCTGATGCTGGCGTCGCCTGTGCGGGTGGGGCCGGCGGATTGGGCCGACTACGTTCTTCTGCCTCCGGTCGCCGATGCCAATGCCCTGGCGGCCGCAGCTTCGGAACTTCGGGCGCAGGGCTGGCTGCGGCCAGAATTCGCCGGACACGTCATCCTCGGCATGCCCACCGCGGCCGGGGCGCAGGTCGATGGACTGCGCCGCGCCCAGCACCAGGGCGCGACCGGCTTTGCGCTTTGTCCCGCGATGCCCGCGTTGCCGCCCAGCGCCGCGCTTGCTGCCGCGTTTTCCGCGGCGACCTTTCCCTACCGGCCCTGATCATGCAGTTGATCCAGCACTTCTTCGACTATCTCCTGTTGGCGCTGCCGCAGTTCTGTTTCGGCTATCCCTTCGTGATGGCCTGGTACTGGATGGCGGGCGGGCTGCTCTTTTATGTGACGCATGAAAGGCATCTGCCGCCGCAAACACAGCCTCCGGAACTGACGGCCTGGCCGCCGATCAGCATCATCGTGCCCTGCTACAACGAGATGGCGACCGCCGAGGAGACGCTGATGACGGCGGCGGCCTCGGATTATCCCAATTTTGAGATCATTGCCGTGAACGACGGCAGCAGTGACAAGACGGTCGAAGTGCTGAATGCCCTGGCTATGCGCATTCCCCGGCTTCGTGTCGCTCATCTCGAGGAGAATCAGGGCAAGGCTATCGCGATGAATGCCGGCGCGGTGCTGTCAAATCACGAGATCCTCGTCTGCATCGACGGCGATGCGCTGCTCGATCCGCAGACCCTGCGCTGGATCGCGCGGGCCTTTCTTCCCAGCAATGTCGGGGGCGTGACGGGCAATCCGCGGATCCGCAACCGCACCACGATCCTGGGCCGCCTGCAGGTCGGTGAGTTCTCCTCGATCATGGGGCTGATCAAGAGGGCGCAGAACATGTATGGCCGCCTGTTCACGGTGTCGGGTGTGATCTGCGCTTTCCGCAAGAGCGTGGTGGCGTCGGTCGGTTGGTGGTCTCCACGCACCCTGACCGACGATGTCGACATCACCTGGCGCGTCCAGATGTCGGGCTGGCGCGTGGTCTATGAGCCCAATGCGGTGGTCTGGATACTCATGCCGGAAACGATTGTCGGGCTGTGGCGGCAGCGTCTTCGCTGGGCCGAGGGCGGGGCGCAGGCGGCGATCGATTATTTCTGGCCGCTGGTGAGCGGCCGGGTCGCCCGGGGCATGTCGGTGATCTACATCGACTTCGTTTTGAGCGTGACGTGGGCCTACGCCATGGTGGGTTCGCTGGTCCTCGGCCTTCTCTGGACCTTCGGTGTCACCCCCCATCTGATGGAGCAGGGGTTGGCCCTCGTGCCGGCATGGTGGGGACTAACGCTGGCGCTCACCTACCTCGTCCAGGCGCTCGTTTCCCATCTGATCGAGCGCCGTTACGAACGCGACATGGCGCGCAATCTGTTCTGGATCATCTGGTATCCGCTGGCCTTCTGGCTGCTCAGCGCCCTGACCAGCGTGATCGCCCTGCCCCGCGCCATTGTCCTCAGGCGCGCCGTCCGCACCAAATGGGTTAGCCCGGACCGGGGCCTGCGATGACTCAAGATAACAGCCAATGGCCGCCGCTCATTTACGCGCGCCATAAATCCGTGTGGATACGCTGGCGCGATGTCGCGCTGACGATGGGGATGTGGCTGATCTTCGCGGCGATGATGAACAGGGAGTTCGAATTGTTCTTCGGCTCCTATCTCGACACCCTGGGTCTCGACACTCTGCTCCTCCGGTTCGGCCTCGGCGAACTCGGAATGAAGCTGAATCTCGCGGAATTCGTCGCCAATCTTGCCCCGTATATGGCCATCATTGTCGTGCTTCTGGCGGGTTTGTCGGGCTTTTCAGTCCATACGCTGACACGGCGGTACCGCTCTCTCCGCGCGGCAAATCCGACACCCCTCAGCCTGGCCAGTCAGGCCCGGGAGGCAGCCTTGGAACCGACAACCGGGCACGACACCGTGGCCTTGGAGGTCGGCCCTCGCCAAGCATTGCCGGTCGATGGACGAACTCTTATCGACTTGATGAACAAGCAGGAAGAAGCAGCTTTGGTGGACGTGCGAGGCCTGCGGATCGTGACGGTGAAGGTCAACGCCGACGGTCACTATCAAATCGAGGCCTTCGGAGAACCGATGCCTTCTTTCGGCCTCATACCCGGTCCACGAAGTGACGGCGGGGGAGAACTTCTGACCGCGAATACATCCGGAGGATGGAAGGCGGGAACGGGCGAATAGGGGCGCGTGGTCGCCGGGCGGCCTCGCGAAGCAACCATTGTGAACAGACAACTTCGGCGGTTCGCGATCCCGCAAACGATCGCGGCTCTTGTTCTCGTCGCCCTGTCCTGCAGTGGCGGCGCGCCGGCCAACGCCCAGAAGGCCGTCGCCGCGCAAGCACCTGTCTCACGCTTCAAGACAGAGATCGTCGTGCGCACCATCAGGAACCTGCGCAATCGGGCGGACGTCGAATTACTCGTCGAAATGGCGGCGCGACATGAAGTCGGAGTCATCAACCTGGCGGCAAAGCAGGACGAGGACGACGAGATCGCCTCGGGCCTCGTTTTCTACCCCAGCACCATCGCGCCAAGGTCACCTCAACACAAGACGTTCGACTTCCTGAAGGCCATGATCGAGGCGGCGCATGCGCGCGGCATCAAGGTTCGCGCCTGGGTGCCGCAGTTTCACGACCAGGTCGCTGCCCGCAAGGATCCCGATTGGCAAATGCAGATGTCCGCCAGCGCGCGCACCAAGCCCTACTACGGCGGAACGAAGAAGGAGTACTTCGTCAATCCCCTCAGCGCTGGCGTCCAGGACTATCAACGATCGATCGTCGCGGAGATCGTGCGCAACTACAACGTCGACGGCATCGTCCTCGATTGGCTGCGGTTCGACGACTACAACATGGACATGGGCGCCGATACGCGAAAGCGCTACAAGGAGGCGTTCGGGTACGATCCCATCACCATCAATCTTGCATCCGACAACCCGCTGCGCACGCAGTGGAACGCTTGGCGCACGGCGCAGATCGCGCGCTATGTCGAAAGCGTGCGCAAGGCGATCAATGAGATCAAACCGGGTCTCGACCTGGGCGTCTACATCCTTCCGCCGGAGTTCATCGAGGTGGGCCAGGACGCCGGCCAGTTTTCGCAGCACGTGAATTTCCTGTCGCCCATGGTCTATTTCGACGACTGGGGCTACCCGATCAGCTGGGTGCATACCAACGTCCTGCCGCAGACCCGGGAGAAGGCCAGGGGCGTGACGGTGGTTCCCGTCATGGACACGGACTGGAGCGATGCCGCCTATGGCGAGATCATGACCCACATGAGGAAAGAGTTTCCCGAGATCTCGACGCTGTCGTGGTTCGTCTACGGGGTTTGGACCGAAGAGACATTCAAGCGGATCAACATGCTTCGGTCCCTGTAGGGACTGGGCACCCTCGGTGAGGCGCTGCTAAATCTCACTAGTGCCGGCCTGCCTGCGCCCGTCGCCGGGCTTCCCCGGCTCGAGCCAGCGCCGCGCGGTTGTCGTCGCCTACCCACATGAAGCGCTTCCGCCACCGCTCGTCGGCTTCGCCCTCAGCCCAGATCTCGGGGCGCTGCACGGTCGTGCGCGGCAACCAGGCACGTTCCAGGAGTTCCAGGGCGCCGCCCACGATCCTGTATTGCATCGCCGCGTCCCATGGCTTGCCGCAGGGATTGCCCAAGGGAAAGTCGACGAACAGGAAGCGCGGCACGCCGCATTCCTCAACGATGTCTTTCGCAGACCCGATGATGACCGTCGGGATGCCGGCTGCCTCCAGGTGTCGTGCGACCAGACTCACGGTCTGGTGGCAGACGGGTCAAAGAGGGACGAGGAGGGCGATGTCGACACCGTCCTGGCGCATCCATGCTTCGACTTGAGGGGCGTCGTGCTCGATGGTCAGCCGCTGGCTGTAGTCGGTCGGCACGCCGTAGAATCTCGGGTTCAGCGATCCGATGTGGCCGGCGGCGGCATGTTCCGCCAGCCGTGCCAGCGGCAGATAGGTTTCCGGGTCGTCGGTGTGGGTCGCCTCGCGGTCCCACGATTTTTCGGTGAAGAGGTTGCCGCCCCCTGTATTCGGCGCGGTGTACAGCTTCGTGCTGCGCGGGGCGGTGCTGGGACCAAGGTCTGCGGTCGTGACCACGCCAACGCGACATTGGGACAATGGCTTGGCGAGCCGGGCGAAGGGGACGTCCTCGTAACGCGCCCAGCGATAGGGCTGTTCGTAGCCTTGAGCCCCGTAGTACTCGCGGCTCTTGTCGATGTAGCTCACATAGCTCCGGTGGCTTATGCCCTGTGACATTTCCCGGCCCCGCATGCAGCGTCTTGATTGTCGTCAGCTTAGGCGCGCCGCCTCATGGCGCCAAGCCGCCTGGTTCGCTCTGCGCGGCTTCGATCCCGATCCCGGTCGCACGAAAAAAGTGCCAGAAGCGGATTATCAGCCGACGCTTGAAACGAGTTGGTGCGACATGGCGATGATAGCGCCTGCGGTCTCGGCTGGACTGAGGGTGGGATGGAGATGCGTTCCCTGCAGTCGTGCAACTGGCCACCCCCGCCGTTGTGCCTCCGCAGCTGAATGATCATAGATTGCGGAAGTTTGAATGAAGCCAGCGGGCATACGATCCCAGTTGGCGAGCTCGATCGTGTCGTCGAACCAATCGACAGAGAGTCTTGGCAGTCCGCTTTCAAACTCGGCAAGCGCTATAGGATCGCTCGCCAAGATATCAAGGCCAACGAGGGACGTGCGACGTGCATCTCCCAACCACCTCGACCAAATCGGAAGAGTTCCGTCGGGCCCTGCCAGGCTCTTGATGAAATCGCGCAACGCTGGTCTCACCGGCGAGGCCGCGCCTTGCGATGGCGGCACCTCCCCATCCACAATGATCAGGCATTGGCATGGCACCTTGGCCGCCAAATCGGCGACTAACGCACTAGCTGAACTATGCCCGACCAAAACCGCTTCGCTGCAAGGGGCGATGAGTTCCAGTAGATAGGAATTCCAGGCGCGCCAGGAAGGTGGTGGCTGGTGGTAGGCCAGCACGTCAGGCACTTGGGCACGATGGCCTGCTTCCCGCAGATGCCTGGCTGTAGGCTCCCAGCTCGACGCACGGACCAGAGGTCCCGCCACCAGAATGAAATCCAAACTCATGCGCCTCCGGCGGGTTGCGGGCGGTTAAAAGTGCAAATCCGATGATGCAAAACATAACTGCGCACAAGGGCCCTCACGAAGGGCGATGTCATTCGATGCGAGCAACGCCGCCATCGATGAGCGCCTGCTGCGTGGCGAGCGACAGCTCCAGCGCCTCGATCGCGCGCTCGGCGTCGAGCAGTGCGGGATCGGCGCGGCCTGCGATGCAATCGACGAAGCGCTGCAACTCGACCTCGTAGGGATTGCGCCCTGGCACCGAGACAGGCCGGGGTGATCCACTGTCGTCCGTCCGCGTGACCGTGTTCTGTGGCGGCCCCCTGTCGCCGAACACCGTCCGCAGTTCGAAGGCCGCGCGTTCGAACAGGGCGCGAAAGCCGGTCGAGAAGGGGAAGCCCACCGGCATCAGGCCGCTGGCCGCGATCGTGGCGTGGCGGCCATCGCTCCAGGAGAGCAGCGCGGAAATCTCGCCCGGCGCCCCTCCGTCCATTCGCACGGCGCTGGCCTGCAGCCGCATCGGCCGGCCCATCAGCCACAGCGCCGCGTCGAAATCGAAGGTCATCAGCTCGGTCGAGGGATCGCCATAGTGGGCTTTGCGGTCGGGCGCATCGGGCCTTAGGTAGGAGCCCAGCCGCCAGGTCGCGAGGCTGAGCAGCCGGCCGCAAGCGCCCGACGAGACCGCGTCCCAGAGGTGGGCGTAGGCGCCGACCGAGCGCATCAGCAATCCGACCTGCAGCAGCCGGCCGGCGCGGCGGGCCGCGTCGCGCATCAGGCGCGCCTCGTCGAGGCGGAGCGCCAGCGGGCTCTCGCAAAACACGTGCTTGCCCTGCTCGAGAGCCGCGATGACGAAGGCGGCGTGCACGGAACTCGGCAGGCAGACGTCGATGGCGTCGACGGCGGCGTGGCGGATCAAGGCGGTGGCGTCGGTGAACGGCTCAGCCCCGCAGAGATCGGCGAGCGACCGCGCGCGGGCTTTGTCGCGCGCGAACACGCCCACGACCTCGACATCCGGTAGGCTCGCGTAGGCCGCCACATGCGCGGCACCCATCGCGCCGGCACCCAGGATGCCGATCTTGACCTTTCCGCCTTCCATCCGTGCCTCAGCCCTTGTCTTCCGGATCCGGGCCAACGTGCCGGCCCGGCTCCATGCGTTCATGCAGTACCCGGACAATCTCGATCAGGCCGGGCCGAACCAGTCGAAAATAGAGGACATGTACCGGCCGTCGTGGCGGAGCTTCCGGAACATCGGCGCGTGCGTTCCGTACGTGGAGACTTCGGACACCGGACAGAAGGTGCGCGCAGTCCCGCGTTGCCGGTCCCTCGGGATCGGCCGATATCCGCCGCATCGCCGCCGCGAGAAGCGCAGCGTAGCGACGCCTGCCGTCAATTCCCCACCGGTCCAGACTCGTCGCAAGGATGTTTGCCAAATCCGCCCGCGCCGGATGGGAGAGGCGAAAGCGTGTCACGGTTCAGTGTGTCACTTGGCTAGGGCGTCAATCGTTCAACATAGCCGTCGAGGTCGGCGTCATCGATCTCGATGAACTCGCCCCGGCCGAGCGCGTCGCTTCCTGCTCTGATCTGAATGCGCAGCGATTTCAGCTTGAGGGCATCTTGGCGACGGCGTTGCTGCAGCGCGCGCAATGCATCGCGGACAGCTTCGCTGGCATTCTGGTATTCGCCCGTCTTGACGATTTTTTCGACGAAGGCGTCCTGCTCCGCGGTCAGACTGATGTTTCTGGTCGGCATTGGCTCCTCCTCTCTCGAAGCAAGAGTATCCATTATGGCAAAGTTTGCCAATCTGAAACGCGGCACCTGCCGGAGGCCATATCGGGGTTGCCTCCCGATTCAGCGCCGCATCTTGCGCTTCTTCGGCGCGTAGCGCCGCTCGAGTTCGGCGGCGGCCCTGGCGTGCGACACGCTGCGGCCGCCGCCGACCCAGAGCTCGACGATCCGGCCGGCGGCGTTGCGCACGCGGCGGACCTTCTCACCATGGCTGGCGTAGCCGTTGCCGAGAGCAACGCGGCCGCTGTCGCGTCCGGTGACCTCGATCTCGCTGGTGTCGAGGAACGGATGGCCCATGCCCGGCACGCCGACGAAGACCTTGTTGCCCATGGGCACGAGATCGAACGCGCCCCAGGCCGACCACCAGCGGCCCGTCCAGCCGGCGACCCGGCGCGAGGGCGGCCCGTTGGCCGCGAAGGTGCGCAGGATATTGACGGCGCCATCGACCCAGAAGCCCGACCAGCCGTCGGCCGCGTTGCACATGATCGACACGGAGAGGTCGTGGTCGGGCAGCGTCACGGTGCGCGAGACGTAACCCAGCAGGCCGCCGGAATGGCCGAACCAGTTCCAGCCGCCGCCCCCGCTACCGCCAATCGTGCCGCTCATGGTGCCGAGGCCGTAGTAGCCTTCGAGAGCGGAATGCGGATTGCGCCACAGCCGGCGCACCATCTCGCGCCGGCTGGCCGGCGACAGGATGCTGCGCTTTGCCTTGGGCGAGAGCTGGTTGAAGAACAGGGCGGTGTCGGCAGCGGTGCTGACGAAGCCGCCCGCCGGCGTGATGGCGTTTTCCCGATAGTCGCTGGGGATGACGATCCTTCGGCCGAGCGGCTGCCGGGCAGTGTGGCCGCGTGCGAACGGCGTGCCGCGCGGTAACGGCATGTCGGGCTTTGTCTCTTTCAGGCCCGCCTCGATGATCGGTCCGGAAGCCAAGTCGCGCTTGAGTTCGTCGGCATCGGGATAGGGGCGGCGCTCGTCGAACTGGGCCGGCGCTGTGCGAGAGCACCTGCGCCAGCGTTGCGGCGGCGGTCTTCTTGTTCAGACCCTCAACGAAGGTGCCGACGGGGTCGTCGAGCCTGAGGCGGCCCTGCTCGCGCAGCTTCAGGATGCCGGCCGAGGTGAAGCTCTTGGAGTGCGAGGCGATGCGGAAGCGGTGCCGCGGCGTCAGCGCCTCGCCGGTGGAAAGATTGGCATGGCCGAACGCGCGGTCGAGCACGACCTTGCCGCGATGAACGACAGCAAACAGGCAGCCCGGCAGTTGCGCATTCTGCATCTGGTAGTGGAGCCACGACGGCATGTAGTCGAGCGCGGCGCCAAGCCAGCGATCCATGTGTCTCTCCCCCGAAGGTCTTGTCGCTATCTAAAGCGCATCACGATCAAGTTGGCTCGGGCTTCATTGCTGGGGGCGCGCCACGCCCGTGGCGCGTCTTCTCCCAAGTTATGATCGCGCCACTTCGGGCGAAGTAATCTTCGCCCTTGAGTGGCGCGCCCCCAGCGACGACTTGTGCCAACTCAACCGAGAAACACTCTAGCACATCCTCGCCAGTCACCCTCTCGACTGTCATCTCGTCGCGGCGATGATATGCGCGCTGATACGACCGTCGATCGGTCCGCTACCAAATCGATGCGCGAGGGCATCCGTTGCGGCTTTCGTCGCGGCCTCGAGGCACGAGGCACCGCGGGTCACGATCTCGTTCCGGAGCGGCGTTCCCTGGCAGTAGGCAACGGCGGCATCTCGCGGCGAGGCGGCTTTGCTCCTGTGCTCGACCGTTTCGATCGAAATGTCGGTGAACCCAGCGGCAGCCAGCTCCTCGCGAATTTTTCCGATGTCGTGATGGCCGTGCGGCGTGCGGGCCATGAACAAGGGTGGATCCTGCGGAAAGACCGTGGCCAGGGCCTCGGTGACGACGTCGGCGAATTCGTTTTCGGAGATCCGATCCCAGACGTTGAAGAAGAAATGACCGCGCGGCTTCAGGACGCGGCGCGCCTCCCCGTACCCTTTGATCTTATCGGGAAAGAACATGGCGCCGAACTGGCAGGTGACGACGTCGAATTCCCGATCCTCGAACGGCAGGGCGAGCGCGTCGGCCTGTCGCCACGTCACTCGGCCTGGCGAGGATTGTCTCGCCGCTGCGTGATCGAGCATCGGTTGATTGAGATCGGTCGCCACGATGCGTGTGTGCCCTGGCACCACCGCGGCGATTGCCCGAGTGAGCACGCCGGTTCCCGCCGCCGTCTCCAGAATGTAGTGCGGCGCGGTGCGGGCGATCCGCGCCGCCAGGTTACGCGCGTAGGGCTCGAAGATGAGGGGAACCATGAACCGGTCGTAGAGTTCGGGGATCGAGCCCGCGAAGAGCTTGTCGTCCGCCGCCATGGTTCTGCTCCACCGAGAGAGACAAACCGTCCAGGCCCGACATCTTGCGCCGTCTCGCGGTGACTCTCAAGCCGTCGGGTGGACAGTGTGACGGGAGGCCGGCTTCGCGAGCCCGAGGTGCTCGCGGAGCGTCGCGCCTTCATAGTCGGCGCGGAACAGCCCGCGCTCCTGCAGGAGTGGCACCACGCCGTCGACGAAGGCGTCGAACTGCCCGGGAAAGAACGGCGGCATGACGTTGAAACCGTCGGCGGCGCCGGCACGGAACCAGGTTTCCAGCGTATCGGCGATCATCGCCGGCGTGCCGATCAGCAGCAGATGGCCGCGCGCCGCCGCGACGCGATAGTAGAGCTGCCGCAGGGTGAGTTTCTCGCGCTGGGCCATTTTCAGCAGGAGTGCAGCGCGGCTCTTGAGGTTCTCCGTTTCCGGCAGGGCCGGCACCGGCTCGTCGAGCGGATGGACCGACATGTCCGACCCCAGCCGCTCCGACAGCACGGTGAAGGCCTGCGCCGTGTCGATGCTGCGATTGAGTTCGGCGAAGATCTCCTGTGCCTCCGCCTCGGTGCGGCCCACCACCGGCATGACGCCGGGCATGATCCGCGCGGAGTTCGCCGTCCGGCCGTATCCGACCAGTTGCGCCTTCACGGCGTTGTAGAAGGTCTGCGCTTCGGCGAGATCGTTCTGCGCCGTAAAGACCACGTCGGCGATGCGCGCCGCCAGCGCCTGGCCGGGGCCGGAAGAGCCGGCCTGGATCAGCACCGGATGGCCCTGCGGCGAACGCGGCACGTTGAGCGCGCCCTGCACGGTGAAATACCTGCCGCGGAAATCCGGCACATGGAGGCTGCCCGGCCGCACGAAGCGGCCTGCCGTCTTGTCGGGGGTGAAGGCGCCGTCGTCCCAACTGTCCCACAGGGCGCGGCAGGCCTCGACGAATTCCTCGGCCATCGCATAGCGCTCGGCGTGCGGCGGGTGCTGGCGGCCGAACACCGCGGCCGATTTATCATAGGCCGTCGTCACCACGTTCCAGCCCGCGCGCCCGCCGCTCAGGTGATCCAGCGAGGCGAAACCGCGGGCCACGTGATAGGGCTCGGCGTAGGTCGTCGAGCCCGTCGCGGCCAGCCCGATCCGCGAGGTGCCCATGGCGAGCGCCGAGAGCAGCGTCAGCGGCTCGAACTTGCCGATGGTCGAGGGATGCTCGTTGTAGCCGGTGGCGAAACCGTCCCCTAGGAAGAACATGTCGAACTTGCCACGCTCGGCAGTCGCTGCAATGTGCTGCATGAGCGCGAGGTTGGGCCAGCCGTCGACGATGGCATCGGGATGCCGCCAGCCGCCCACGTGATGCCCGGGTGTCTGCACGAAGACGCCGAGGCGCATTTGACGGGATGGCTGGCTCGAACCCTGGTCCACGTTCTTCCTTCCTTGAAAAAACCACCAAACTTCCTAGTATGACATTGTCATATTTCCAAGGAGTGTCCGCCGTGCCCCGCGCCAGTCGACCGATCACTGTCACCCTTGGCGACCTTCAGCAGGGCGTCAAGACACGGGTGAAATCCGGCGCCTATGCCTCGGCCAGCGAGGTCGTACGCGCCGGCTTGCGCGCGCTCGATCGCGAGGAGGCGGCGATCAACGATTGGCTGCGGCAGCGTGTCGATGAATCTCTTGCCGATCCACGCCCGAGCGTATCGGCCGACATGGTCTTCAAGCGCCTGCGAGCGCATCATGCCGGACGAGTGAAAGCCCGGCGGAATGAAAAGGCTTAAGGTCAGCTTCCGGTCTCGCGCCGAAGCTGACTTATTCGGCCTCTATCGCCACATTGCCGAGGAAGCCGGTGAGGCCGCCGCCGGCTCCTATATCGATCGAATCGAGGCGGCCTGCAGGGCGCTCGAGACCTTTCCCGAGCGCGGTACGAGACGCGACGACATCCGCCCCGGCATCCGGACGATGGGTTTCGAACGCAGGGCGACGATCGTGTTCCAGGCGAAGAAGTCGGAAGTCGTGATCGTTCGAGTGTTTTACGGCGGTCAGGACTACGAACGCAGCTTGCGCGGCCCTGTGGACGCCTGAGTGGACACCTGAGCGGCCGGCAGCGGGCGATTCAATGAGCGACATGGCGCATGCCGCCATCGACCGGGATGACGGCGCCGGTGATGTAGCGGGCGGCGGGCGAGGCGAGGAAGGCCACGAGATGGGCCACGTCTTCGGGCTCGCCGAAGTAGCCGATCGGGATATTGCGCTCGATGAAGGTCAGCCGTGCTTCCTCGGTCGGATGCAGCTTCTGCAGGATCTGCTCCGAGTTGATGCGGCCGGGTTGGATGGTGTTCACCGTCACGCCGTCGGCGGCGACATCGCACGACAGGCCCTTGGCCCAGAGATGCAGTGCCGCCTTGGCGGCCATGGCGGCGTTGAGTCCGCGCGGCTCCATCGAGCCGCTGATATTGACGATGCGGCCCCATTTGCGGGTGCGCATCGCCGGCAGCAGCGCCTTGGTGAGAAGGCGGGCGGCGGTGAAGTTGAGCGCAAAGGCTTCCTCCCACACGTCCTCGGCGGCGTCGGGACCGGTCGGCCGCGAACCGCCGGCGCAATTGACCAGGACGTCGATGGGGCCCAGCGCCTTCGTCGCCTCGGCGGCGATGCGCGCGATGTCGCCGGCGTTGGTGACGTCGCCAGCAAGCGCGATCACCCCGTCGAGGCGCTCGATCTTGTCGACACGCCGCGCCGTCGCGGCGACTCGTGCCCCCTGCTTTGCAAGAAGGTGGACGACACCGGCGCCGATGCCGGAACTGGCGCCGGTGACGAGGCAGGCGCGGCCTTTCAGATCAAAATCCATCCATCATTGATGCTCGAGCGGCGAGGCGTTGCCAACCGGCGACTCAAGTACCGTCGCGGTGCGAAAGGATGCGAGCGTATATGATGCGCGGGCTTCGCGCGTGGGCACTCACCATTGCCGCGCGACGTCATCCGAGGCGAAGCAGCGGCACGGCGGCTGCGGCCAGCAGTACGACCGCGATCCGTGTCCGGGTGAATGGCTCCTTCAGCCAGACGACGGCGATCAGGATGGCGAAGATGGAGCTGGTATCGCGCAAGGCGGCGGCCGGCGCGATCGGCGCATGGCTCCAGACCCACAGGATGAGAAGGTAGGAGGCCATCGCGGCCACCGCGGTCGGCAGCGCCGCCGTCCATTGTCCGTTCAACAGGTGCCACGGCGGCCCTGCCTGCCGCTGTCGCCAGCACATGGCCGCGGCATTCGTGATCGAGACGACGAAGCCATAGGCCCAGGGATTTCCCGCCGCGCGCACACCCTGCGCGTCGCACATTATATAAGCTGCCGTGCCGAGGCCGGCTGTGAGCGTCCACGCCAGGGTCTTCAAGGTGACGGCCCGGTCGTGCACCGCGTCGAGGGCGAGCACGGCCAACGAGAGTGCGATCACGGCGATACCGGCGAGCGCCGCCGGCCCGAACTTTTCGCCCGTCAGGGCCGCCGCCAGAGGCACGACCAGCAACACCGCCACCGCGCGCATGACGGGATAGACGAGGCCGAAGCCGCCCAGTTCGTAGGCGCGCAGGAGTGCTGCGATCGTGAGCACGTTCATGAGCGTCGAGGCCACGACCCAGATCCATGCAGCCGGCGCGGGCAAGCCGGACCACAGCAGCGCCGGCACGACCAGCACGGCACCCAGCAGCATCTGCGCCGTCATCGCCCGCGCTGGATCGCGGCTGTTCTTCACCGCGGCGTTCCAGCCGGCGTGCAGTAGCGCGCTCAGCAGGGCGGCGGCGACGTCGGTGATGTCCATCGCTCAGCCGCGGTCGCCCGCGACGATGATCACGGCATAGCGCGCGGGCTTCGGTGTCGGGTTGTGGTAGGCGATCGGCCGGTCGAGGATCATCGCCAGGCAATCGCCGGTGCCGAGGTCGAAGCGCTCGCGGCCGAGCGTGACCTCGATCCTGCCTTGCAATACCCAGACTTGCTGATGCGTGACGCCCGGCCGTGCGCCGGTTTCGTAGGCGACGCGCGCACCGGGTGGAAACGCCACCTCGACGATCTGGATGGGCGAGGGGAAGCCGCCCGGCGACAGGTTGCGCCTGACGTAGCCCGACGCGGGATCGCGCCATTCGACCTGGTTGGCACGGCGCGACACGGGCTCGGGCGGCGCGGCGGGCGCATCGAAGAGCGACGCCAGCGGGACTCCCAGGCCGGTCGCCAGCTTTTCGAGCACGACGGCTGTCGGGCTGCTCTCGCCGCGCTCGATCAGCGAGATCATCGACCGGCTGACATCAGAGGCTTCGGCCAGCGTCTCGATCGACAGGCCGCGGCCGGTCCTGAGCTGCCGAACGCGGGTGGCAATGCGGTCGTTGATGGTCAAGGAGGGGTTCCTGTATATTGGATTTATTGTCCAATATATAGGATATCAGGTCAACTAGCACTACTTTGGCATATTTTCAGTTGCAGGGGAATTTGGGGATTCCCAAGC